>JAYPYM010000025.1:22251-28271 GCA_038135915.1 Gammaproteobacteria bacterium | reverse complement strand
GTATGAGCCTTGTCTATGCTAGGCGCGTCTACACCAGACTGACCCACGACCCACAATAATATAAATAAATAAGCAAATGTGAGGGACTTAAAAAAGATACCCCAGCGCCTAGACAAAGCTTGCTCTCGTGAGAAGCTTCCCAGCATTTTCTCAATCAACTTCCATTCTTTTGACGACCGATAAGCGTCATCGGCATTATTTTGAGCGCTCATAACGTCTGTGCCCCCCGCAACAAGCAGTTTATTTTCATTTTATTCCACTGGTGAATTCACTAAAGCCCTAAATCCCATAGTAGCAGTTTTCACACAACCACTGCTTCAAATCTGCGATCGAAGAAGCAATGTACGCTGGATCAGATGCCTCCAACTGCCCAGCAGGATGAGCACCATAGGAAACAGCCACAGATGAAATCTCTGCTTTTTTTGCCATATCAAGATCAAAACAGGTATCCCCAATCATCATAGCATTTTTTGGCTCAACCTTCGAAAGCGCTAAAATCTCATTTAACATTTTTGGATGAGGCTTAGATAGCGCCTCATCTGCACAACGACTGTACCTAAAGTATTGACGCAATCCAGATTGGTCAAGCGCGCGCTCTAATCCGGCCCGGCTTTTGCCCGTAGCAACAGCTAACTCGAACCCTTGCGCACTTAGCATGTCCAATAGCTCATCAACACCAGGAAAAAGCTGCTGAGTTTTAGAAGCTTTCACATAAGTATCACTATAATTCGATCTAAAGACGTCCAGTTCAGCGGCTGTCAGCTTTAAGTCTCCAAAAGCAGCTCTAATCGCCTCTGGCAATCCTAAGCCAATGAGCGGTCTAACCCGTGTATCAGTGGGAATCGGCAAACCTACTTTTTCAGCAGCCTGCTTGAACGAAGCAATAATTAAGGACAAAGAGTCCATCAGCGTGCCATCCCAGTCAAAAACGATCAAAGACTTAGAAAACCTCTGCAACTGTACTCACCCTCTTGCCACTGACTCAATTAAGCAAACTCTAATCATTACAAGTATTTTTTAGCTAGATCACCTAAAAGCAACTGAAACCTCAGCGGAAGCGGAGCTATAAAGGATACTCTTTCACCATTATATTTGAGTTCTATCGCTGCAGCATGAAGCATCAGTTGAGTCGCCCCCTTAACCTTAGACGCCACAGACTGCAAGCACCCATATTTTTTATCATTCAATATTGGACAACCAAGGTACTGAGCATGCACCCTGATCTGGTGAGTGCGACCGGTGACCGGCATAGCCTCCACAAAACAATAGCCCTCAGACAGCATACTCAGCTTTCTAAAGTCCGTGATGCTATCCTTCCCATGCTCATCATCTATCTTCACAATGCGCTCCCCGGAGCTTAGTTGATTTTTTAACAACCCTCTCGTCACTCGCACCTTTTTTTTAGGCAGGGTTGCGGAAAGAACAGCAAGATACTTCTTGTTCAGTTCTTTTTTTCTCAACTGCTCCTGAATCAGCCTCAACACCGAACGCTTTTTTGCAACTAAAATAACACCCGAGGTTTCTTTGTCTATTCGATGAACCAACTCCAAATATTGATGCTTCGGATACACACCTCTTAGCAACTCTATCAATCCAAAGCTTAAGCCACTCCCCCCATGCACAGCGATACCAGATGGCTTATTCACAACCAAAAGGCCTCCATCTTCAAATATCACCCAACTTTTGACGTTTTTCAGACTATCGCTGGGAAATCTGCTGGCTGGAGAATCTTTGGCTTTCAATCGAACAGGAGGCACGCGCACCTGATCACCTGCCTTTAAACGATAGCTAGCGTTTTTCCGGCATTTATTTACCCTAACCTCTCCTTTGCGGATAATTTGATAGACTTTAGATTTTGGAACACCTTTCAAAAATGATATTAAGAAATTATCCAATCGCTGGGTAGCCATATCGCTATCAATATCTAGCACTTTTACCCCAGTATAGGTCTGGCCTGAAAAATCTACCATAAGCTGTCATTTCTTTTATTCAACCTGATTCATGCTAGACCAGGATTTCAGTGATATCACTCCAGCAATTGCGCGCTTCCGACATGATAACTTCGACAAGCAAGCAAAGCTGTGTTAAATTCCCGCATAATATAGTTTTTCTAAGCTAGAAAACAGTATCAATTGGAAATAGTTTTAACTTACTTAACATCAATTTAGGGTAAGTTGCTGGCGCAATTCGCCGAAACGTGCTAATTGATTACTAGGAGGTCGTTAACTTTTAGTCATAAGTATTATTTGTACTAACACCATAAACTGATGACTTGATAACGACATGGCATTAACTGCGTATAGATCAATTGCAGATAGTGTTTAGCAAAGGCAAAAGGCAAGGAGAACCACCTTGCTTAGCGCCTTCTATAAAGAGCAAAGAAAGAACAGCTGAGCTAAAGGCTCAAGGCTTTACTCTTTAACCGCAAGTACGAGCTAAAAACGCTACAAGCGCGTACATAGATGAAAAAGAGTATAAAGCACGAACACATAGAAAAAGATTTTGACAGATTTACTTGGTAACGCCACTTGAAGCTATATTTGAAAACGTTTAGAAAATATACCACTCAAGCAGCATTTAGATTTGATATTAAGGGAAGACAGCCTGAGCAGATATAGTTGGCCTTAGAAAGTTGGCCTTAAAAATGTGAGTAAGGTTTTGAGATTTTAACCAAACAGTTCAAGCCAACCAGTTACTCACAATACTATTTAAAACTATGGTGCGCTACAGCCTATGTAACATTTGCTTATGATGAAAAGGGCAATGTGAGCGCTTCCAAATTTAGGCAGACTAATACTTGTTAGGATTGTAAGAAAAAGGTTTAAGCACTTTGAATACTTCCCAACATATCAAAACTCATTTATACCAACTATCTACTTTTTATGTGTAGCCCTGTTCTGCTATCTGCTCCAACCTGCTAAGCACAATCAATCGCTAGTTTATACGCCCTTTTGTAAAGCGAAAAAATAAATGAAAAGAATGTTAATCAACGCCACACACGCAGAAGAGCTGCGCGTTGCACTTGTTCACAACAAAAGACTGTATGATTTAGATATAGAGCTAAAAAGCAGGGAGCAGAAAAAAGCCAACATTTATAAAGGTAAAATTTCTAGGATAGAACCGAGCCTGGAAGCTGCATTCGTAGATTATGGGGCAGAAAGACACGGCTTTTTGCCACTAAAAGAGATCTCCAAAGAATACTTCACAAAAGACTTCAAAGACATTTCAGGTAGAATTTCCATTAAAGAAGTAGTCAAAGAAGGTCAAGAAATTATTGTGCAAGTAGACAAAGAAGAGCGCGGCAACAAGGGTGCTGCGCTTTCAAGCTTTATCAGCCTTGCCGGTAGATTTTTGGTTTTAATGCCAAACAACCCAAGAGCTGGCGGCATTTCAAGGCGCATCGAGGGCGATGAGCGCGCTGAATTAAAGGAAGCCATGAGCGCCATGAATGTCCCCCCTCAAATGGGCGTTATTGCTCGAACTGCTGGCGTTGGGCGAAATGCAGAAGAGCTCCAGTGGGACTTAGACTACCTACTGCACCTTTGGGAAGCTATAAATAACGCCTCTCAAACAAAGCAGGCACCATTTCTCTTATACAAAGAAAGCAACGTAATTTTCAGGACCATTCGCGATTACTTACGACAAGATATTATCGAAGTCATAATAGATCGAGAAGAAGTGTTCAATGAAGCAAAAGAATTTGTTTCCCAAGTCATGCCGCAGTATACGGACAAAATTAAGCTATTTGACAACTCAACTCCACTTTTCAGCCGATACCAAATAGAGCGCCAGATCGAAACAGCTTTTCAACGAGAGGTAAAACTGCCGTCTGGTGGTTCCATTGTGATAGATCCGACTGAAGCACTTGTCTCAATTGATATTAACTCATCAAGGGCCACTAAAGGTGCAGATATAGAAGAAACGGCACTGAATACAAATTTAGAAGCCGTTGAAGAAATTGCTCGTCAATTACGTCTTAGGGACATTGGCGGCCTAATTGTGGTTGACTTCATTGACATGTCACCGGTGAAGAACCAGCGCGAAGTCGAAAACCGAATGAAAGACGCCCTATCCCTAGACAGAGCCAGAGTACAGGTGGGCCGCATATCTCGTTTTGGACTCTTGGAGCTATCCAGGCAGCGCTTAAGACCTTCTTTAGAAGAAACGAGTGCAAAAGTTTGCCCCAGATGTAACGGCACCGGAACGATTCGGGACATCAACTCAATTGCATTATCAATCATGAGAGTGATTGAGGAAGACGCTCAAAGAGAAGACACCTCAGAATTACAGGTACAGTTGCCTGTTGATATTGCCACGTATCTTTTAAACGAAAAACGATCTGCTATAGAATCAGTTGAGAAATCGACCGCAACCCGAATACTTTTAATTCCGAACACCCACTACGACTCTCCTCATTATGAGTTGAAAAGAATCAAAAACGAAACTTCTAGCGATGTTTCCAGCTATCAAATTGTAGATACCCCAGAGCCACCCGCTTCTGGCGTACCCTATAATGTGGTTCCATCACATCACATGGAAGAAGCAGCTGTTAAAATCATGCAACCAGAGTTACCACCACCAGCTGCGGTAAAAGAAGCATCAACTATCGAACGATTTAGCAACTGGTTTGGCTCGTTATTCAAAGCAGAGGGAAGTACTAACAGCCAAGTAAACACTAATAGAGAAAATAGAAGAGAAGCTCAAACAGAAAACCAGCCCAGAAACCAAAGAGGGGATAGGGGCGACAGCAGAAGTGAGAGGAACCGAACCGAATACCCACGGAGTGAAGGTAAAGGCAATCGTTCCAACAATAGGAAAAGTAACACCAGGAACAATAGAAGAAGGAACAACAAGCCTGAGACTGAAAACCGCAAGGAAGGCAAGCCAGCAAGCGGTAACGAAAAGCGCTCTTCAAACAACCGGCGCCCGAGGCATGAGAAGCCCAGCAAGAAAAGCGTCCGGCCTTACGTAGAAAACAAACAATCGGAAAATGCGACTGATGTAAAGCCCAACAAGCAGGAGCAAGCTAAACCCAGTGGTCAAAAAAGAAAAGAGCAAACAAACAAACACACAACACCCAAAAACAATACAGATAACACCAACACATCAATACCGGAAACAAGCAGCCAACAAGTTGCTGAAGCACCCGCTACAAGCAAGGAAGTAACGAATGCAAATAAAGCGTCAGAAAATAATATAAATAAAATTTAAAAATTTTATATAATTTAACGCCACCCCCCAAATACAGTAGCCGCTACGCATGAGAATAGCGAACAAGCGCCGAGAAAAACGACTCAGGAGAATGGCCCTCAAAAAGAAGCAGTAACTCAACAAGCAAACGAGCTGCAACCGAGTCCAACCACAATTGCCAAAGCTAAAGAAGCACCTTCGAACAACGAAGCCTCATCGGGCAATATTACGGGCATACAGTTTTACGAGAAAAAGCCAGAACAGGTAGCGAGCAAAAAAGCACCTAGCGCAGTTAAATCTAGAGCTGGAAACGACCCGAGGGAAGTAAGACGCAGGCAACTGCAAGCAGAAAGCAGCTCAAATTTAGGTACACTTGAGGTGCAATCTGAAAAACCCACTGACGCAAAGAATAGCCAGCAAGAAGGCAATGCAGCAAATACAGATAACTCTGCAGACATAGAAAGTGGGTAGTGTAGTTTTATGTACAGGAAACAAGCTGACAACGGCTTGAACTAACAGAGCCAATGACATCAACAGATTTTATCGTAGGCTTGACAGGAGGCATCGCTAGCGGCAAATCAAGTGTTGCTAGCATTTTCTCTTCACTAGGCGTGCCAGTTGTCGACTTAGACGACGTGGCTCGACTTGTTGTGGCACCAAACTCCCCTGCACTAGAGCAGATTAAAGCAGAGTTTGGTTCCGAGATTATTACTACCACAGGTGAACTCAATCGCGCTAAGCTGAGGAGGCTCATATTCGGTTGCACACAGAAAAAAGCCTGGCTGGAGCGCCTCCTTCACCCTTTAATCCTTCGAAAAGCCTTTAGTACG
>JAYPYM010000025.1:2487-22241 GCA_038135915.1 Gammaproteobacteria bacterium | reverse complement strand
TACGCTAGAAGACTTCAGAGAAGCGCCCTATGCCATCTTGGTAGCCCCTTTATTATTTGAAACTCAGTTGGAGAAAAAACTGGATCACGTCATTGTGGTAGATGCTAACGAAACCCTCCAAATCCTGAGAACAACGGAAAGAGATCAAGTCTCTACTGAAGAGGCGAAGTCCATTATTGACCAACAAATGTCAAGAGATGCCCGGCTAGCAAAAGCAGACAGTATCCTGGAAAATAAAGGGGGTATTGAAGACTTAAGCACAGCCGTAAAACAGCTGCATAACAAGCTACTAAAACTATCCCGCTTTCAAGCGAGACCTAAAGAAAGCTTGACTTAAGCCCATCAATTCATAAAAATGCCGTACACATTTTGACTTACTGGGAGCTCTGATGGTACCCTTCCCACAGAATTTTCCTTCTGGCCTATAATCTTTGTTTAGATACCTTCTTTTAAAATAAGCTTTCAGGACCATGAAACAAATTGATTGCCCACAACATCTTGATATCTACTATTAATATCAACATCTGCACTCTCGGAAAATAGGCCACCTTAACTGAATAATTGATTGCATGTTGAGAATAATCCCCCAGTCAGTACACAAAATAGCGAAAGAACAACTAGATATACAAGCAATTAGCATCGCTGAAACACTCAGCAAAGCAGGCTTCGAAACCTACCTAGTGGGCGGATGCATCAGGGACTTATTACTGGGAAAGGCACCCAAAGATTTTGATATCGCAACATCAGCACACCCTGAGCAAGTTAAATCTCAATTCAAACGCTGCAGATTAATAGGACGGCGCTTCAGGCTAGCCCATGTGCGAAATGGCAAGGAAGTCATAGAAGTAGCTACCTTCCGTGCAAACCCGGCAAAACAACCGCTTAACAGCAAAGATACACGCCAAGGGGCTGACCCCAATGAAGCAGATGGCCATCAAGTATCCGAAAACGGCTTGTTAATTCGTGATAATTGTTACGGTTCAGTTGAAGAAGATGTCATGCGACGAGACCTAACAATTAATGCGCTTTACCTCAATGTTACTACGATGGATATTCACGATTACATTAATGCAATACCAGATATCAATGCACATGCAATTAGAGTGATTGGCGATCCAGAAATACGTTTCAGAGAGGACCCAGTCCGCACACTACGAGTCATTCGCTTTAAAGCCAAACTAAAGGGTTTCCGGGTAAATGATGCAACACAGAATGCACTACAGCGTGCTTTACCACTGCTAAGCGAGGTCTCTCCTGCTCGCCGGTTTGAAGAGCTACTGAAATTTTTTCTAACAGGGCATGCTCAGTCATCCTTTCAACATCTGATTGATTTTAATGCCCTACATTACCTCCTACCTGTAACTGCAAAATACCTCGAAACGGCAAACTCAAAAGCTTTATACGATCAAGCCTTAATTAACACTGATGACAGAATTGCTATCAATAAGCATGTAACCCCAGCATTTCTTATGGCAGTTTTTCTTTGGCCGACAATCAGAGAGCTAAAAATCGGATATATGAACAAGCAGAATATACCCTCATTCATAGCACTTCAGAAAGCCGTTACCGAAATTATAGAAAAACAAAACCTTGTCACTAGCATACCAAAACGTTTCGCCCTAGCCATGCGGGAAATATGGGAACTACAAGAACGCCTGCCTTCTTGCAGCTTAAAGCGCTGCGAAGCCATTGTTCAGCAACGTCGTTTTCGAGCTGGATATGATTTTTTACTGCTAAGAGAAGAGTGCGGCGAAATCAAACCCGGCCTAGGCGACTGGTGGACAGAATACCAAGTAGCAACTATTCGCAAAAAAAAGGAATTAATCAGCACCAGACAAAAAAATAAAAGGAAACAGCGGGTTGAAAAAAAATAATGCAATCCACAAATGTTTTATTGGCATAGGTGCTAACCTAAACGATCCTGCTCAGCAAATTAAAACAGGCATACAACAGCTTGATCAATCGGATCACATCGATGTATCTAAAGTATCCAGCTTCTATCAAAGTAAGGCGATCGGACCGCCTCAACCAGACTACATCAATGCAGTCGTAGAAGTTAAGACCTCACTTAGCGCAGAAGCGCTGCTTAAAACCTGCCAAGGTATTGAAACAAAACAAGGCAGAACAAGAGATGTACACTGGGGTCCAAGAACACTCGACCTAGATATTTTACTGTATGATGAGCAGAGCATCTGTGTACCTAATCTTAGAATACCTCACCCCGAAATTGAAAAAAGAGCTTTTGTACTCATTCCTCTTTTTGAAATTGCACCGACATTGAAACTACCTAATGGCACTTCACTCAAAAGCCTAGTCAAAGATGACCTGTCAGCTCAGCTCACCCAAATAAACAACGATGAATCATTTTTCTTCCCTGAAAAATGATTCATAAAACCTTGAAAAGCAAACCTTTTTAGATAAACAACATGATACATCATTGCAACCTATTGATATTTAAATAATCTCGAGGTTAAATATCAGCAGTTAGATAAAAAGGTCACACATAATGTCTATCACGATCAATGATCTCAGAAAGTTAAAAGCCAGAAAGGAAAAAATTGCCTGCTTGACCGCGTATGACGCCACCTTTGCAACCATGATCTCTGAGGCGGGTATTGAGGTTGTTCTAGTGGGAGACTCTTTGGGCATGGTATTGCAAGGTCAATCATCGACTTTACCAGTCACGATTGAGCACATGATATATCACACACAAAGTGTTGCTCGAGCTAATATAAGCTCGCTCATCATGGCCGACATGCCTTTTATGGGATGCAGGTCACTTGATCAATGTCTAGACTACTCTACCAGCCTAATGCAAGCAGGTGCACATATGGTAAAGCTCGAAGGTGGAAGTTGGCTATCAGAAATGATTCAAATACTGGGTAGGAATGGTGTACCAGTTTGTGCGCACCTAGGCCTTACACCGCAAAGCGTCCATAAATTTGGCGGTTTCAAAGTTCAAGGAAAAGAAGAAAAAGCAGCAAGTGAACTCATTGAAGACGCTAAAGCACTTGAGCAATCTGGAGCCGCTCTATTGCTCGTCGAATGTATACCTGCTCCACTGACCAAAAAAATCATGCAAGCAGTGTCCATACCTGTTATTGGCATTGGCTGCGGTCCAGATACTGATGGTCAAATTCTAGTCATGCACGATGCAATCGGTGCTGTATTGGGCAAACCGGCCAAGTTTGTTAAAAATTTTATGCAGGGTAACACTTCTATTTCTGCGGCTTTTAAAGACTATGTCAACGAAGTAAAAAGTGGCACCTACCCTGGGCCTGAACACAGCTTTAAAATTTAGATATTCAATTATGCAAACCTTTAAAAGTAAGCAGGACCTAAGAGCATTTATCCATGAGAATAAGTCTCAACGCTCGCCTAACCAAACTAGTGTTGCACTTGTACCCACAATGGGCAACTTACACCAAGGCCACCTAAGCCTCACCAATATTGCAAAGGAAAAAGCAGACCTTGTTGTAGCATCTATTTTTGTTAATCCGAGCCAGTTCGGGCCTAATGAAGACTTTGACACTTATCCTCGTAGCCTCGAAAAAGATAAAGAACAGTTAGAAAATCAAGGCGTAGATGCTCTTTTCGTTCCTAGCATTGAAGACATATACCCTCTGGGCATGCCACTAAAAGCCAAAGTTCAAGTGCCAGCGCTCACAAATATTCTATGTGGCGCCAGCAGACCTGGGCACTTTGACGGCGTAGCAACCATTGTCTCTATACTGTTTAATATCGTTCAACCTGATATTGCTGTTTTTGGCCGTAAAGACTTTCAACAACTAAAAGTAATTGAAACGCTCTGTACTGCCTTAGGCTTTAATATTCAGATTATCGGCGCCCCAATTGTTCGTGAACCGAGCCAGCTTGCAATGAGCTCAAGAAACCAGTACCTAACATCTGAAGAGCACCAACAAGCAAGTCAGCTTTTCAAAACACTAGAGGATGCTAAAGAAGACATTTGCCGGCCAGAGTTCGAATTCTCAGAAAAACGAATCCAAAGCCTATGTGACCATGCGACCCTCTACTTAGCAGATCAAGGCTTTCTACCAGAATACTTTACGCTACGAAGAAGTAAGGATCTTAGCCCAGCCCTGCCAGAAGATAAAAGCCAACAATTGGTGCTACTTGCTGCGGCAAAAATAGGCAATACACGTCTAATTGATAACATCGAATTTTTGCCAGCTGACTGAAGCTAATTCAGGTTTTGAAGCTCTAAGCTTCGCCCAAAGCGTTTTAGAAAAACTATGATGATGAGCCCTGATAAACTCGTCATAACTCATTTCTTTAACCTCAACTAATGGCAATGGTTTCATTGTCTACCCCCAAAAATCATCTTCATTTGATTGATAATAATTATTCTATAAGGAAAGCACTTAACAAAGCCTGAACGAGGGTCATGCTTAAAAACTGGCTATTGAAGACATAAGAGCTGAAAAGCCCTTTTCTGAAATCGAATGCAAATGAAAAAAAGCTTAATTGTATCGCATATGCTTTGAAAAGCCTGACTTGAGAAACTCCATTTGGTTTGCCAGGATATTCCGGTTGGCCAACACCATGTACTCCATTTGGTTAGGTACAAAAGGTACTGCTAGCAAAGGCATACCTGCTTCCTCGGGCGTTCTTTGTCCTTTTCTTTGATTACATCGCCGGCAAGCCGCAGCAACATTGGTCCATGTGTCGCGACCACCACGCGAGCGCGCGATTACATGGTCTCGAGTCAGTTCATAGTCCGAAAAGGAACTGCCACAATACAAACACAGGTTTTGATCTCTTCTAAAAAGAAGTCGATTGGTTAGCATAGGCTTGACGCGACCATGATGGGCAACATCTCCCTGAGTCGCTACAATACTAGGCAAACGTAACACAGATCGTATACCTTGATTATTATAGCCACCAAAAATTTCTAAGGTTTCTTCTCCAACACTCCACAGAATAAGCCCTTTGACCATCAAGGTTGCTGCATCCTGCTTGGTCAGCCAAGCCAATGGTAATCCAGATTTATCAAGCCTCAATATTCTCGCCGTTTGGGGCATATCCAAACTCCATACAAGTTTTGATGTATAAAGCGCCAAGCCTACCAACAACTACTCTATTATCTTACGTACCAATAACTGCTTTTATTATTCTTTCTGAACACTTAGATGCGATATGTCAGGCGGTGATGGTGGAGATGCTTTCTTGGATTGGTCCATGAGGGCGCCCACAGCACCTAGCTCTAAATGGTTTAAATCGATTTCTAATTCTTCAAATCGTTTCTCTTGCCCTAACCTAGCGCCTGGCTTATCTAATGACAAACCCTCGATATCTGGCAAATCGTAAGTCGCTTCTTCTTTTTCTGGGAAAGGGGCCTGCTCCGCCAAGCTTATATGAGCAACATCAGGTGCAGGCGGAGGCGCCTTTGACAAAGGTGAGACTCTTGCACCGAGCGGTGCGATACGAAAGCTGATCTTTTTTTTAGCTGTCGAGGGGGGCTTGTCTGAGTCAACTTTGGCCGGCGGCGGCACCGAATTGTTCAAAGCCTCATCAACTGGCGCCTTTTGATCCGCAGGGGAAGTGTTAACTGGCCTAGTCGCAGAAGGCTTAGGTGGTGGTGGCGCTGATTTCGGTTGTGCTGCTTCTTCAACATAGCACATTAGGCCAGCTCGTTTTAACGCAGCCTGATATTTGCGAGCAGCAGCCTCTTCCAGGTTGCGTTTAATCGCAACTTTTTCTCCGGAGAAGAGAACGGCTAATTGCTTTTCCCCAATATTAAACAGCTTTTTAATATTTTGGTAGACCTGAGCTTTGTCTGCGCCAGGCTCTAATGTGCCATCTACCAAAACTTGGAATAAACTGCTCATCAAACCTACCTAAAGATGTCATGTTACTGGAAACCGATCGAGCTAATCACCCCTTACCCTTTAAAGATATACTATATTACGACTATTTCGTTAACAGTATTAGCTAATTCAACAAAATTTAACCGAAAATTAATCAAAAAGACTATCTCGACAGCTTAGATATTTCAACCACAAGTTTTAGAAGCTTAGGTAAGTGCGGCCCAATCACTGCCTTGCCAGAAGTCAGCAAGCCGACTGAAAGAGAGCGGTCAGGGTCTGCCCAGCACAAATTATTAGTAAAGCCTAGATGACCAAAAGCATTTTTAGTGAAAGGACCAAATATTCCAGCTGGCGATTCTCCTAGCATCATGCCTGCTGAATAACGCATCGGTACCTTTAGCATGTAGTCAATTTTAAGCCTAGTTTGTGGCCTGATAGCCAATAGAATCGTGTTTTTATCAAGTATGCTAGTATCTTCCCAAACACCATCATTCAGTAACAATTGATAAAAGCGGGCCGCCTCCTCTGCAGTTGTCATGATATTGGCGGATGGGATAATAGCTGACTGAAACCTTGGGTCATTTGACAAGTCTACAATGTCCTCAACCCTTGCTCCGAGCGTATTCGTTAAAACAGTAGAAAATGGCGGCGTTACTGGCAGCCCCGTGAAATAATTCTGCGCAACTGAAGACACCAAGTCCTGATTAACGCCGTAAGTGAAATAAGCCATACCAAGTGGCTTAGAAAACGTTTCCACTAAATAATCTTGAATAGACAGTTCTGTGACAGCTCGAACCACTTCACCCAAAAGGTACCCTCCCGTTACAGCATGGTAACCAACACGTTCCCCAGCCTCCCACTCGGGTTTCAAACTCAACATCTGATCTACCATCGCACCATAATCAAAAATAATTTCTACCCCTTGGTCCAAGGGCATGCGAGGCAACCCAGCTTGATGTGTTAAGACCTGAAGCACAGTAGGTGACTTATAGCGCCTGATCCTTGGTAAATAATTTGAAATTGGATCATCTAAGTGCACCTCTCCCAATGCTACCAAGCTGTGCACCAGCATAGCTGTCACAGCTTTTGAAGCTGAAAACATACACAATGGTGAATCAGGTGTTAACTTAACTTTTGGTGAATATATGCCATCATTGGGACCATTTCCAGATAGGTGCCCAATTGAGCGATTAAGCCGAATCTTGCCTTGATGTCTCAAGCAAAAAGACAAACCTGGAAACATCCCTGTCTTATACAAAGACTCTACCGCAGCCCATATCCGCATGTAAGTCAGGTTAACCGCTTCACTTTCATGCGAAATCTCACTGACAGCGTCCGTTGTGATCAGGCCACTAAGCTCATTAGGCACCTTTATTTCGTTAATTAAATAGCTTTTTAAGCGTTTTCTAAAAGAATCCGGTTTCAAATTTGCCACCAAAGTTTTTCACTAAATACAAAAATATGGTCTTTTTAATTACCATACACACATCAACTGCTTAATGGTATAAATAATTCTTGATAGCCATAACAGTTTATAGCACCATGTAGCTCCAGATTATACCGACAATAAGCCGGTTATCGGAAACAAAGCAGTATAGGCTGTTGTCGTAATTGCTAGGAGAAGGAAGCCAATGAAGTTGATTAATATCAGTGTTAAAAGCATGCTTAGGGTAATAAAAACAACCCAAGTCATCACTACTACCGGATTAAGCTGGGTGTTAGGGGACCGCCCACCAAAACCAGCACTTCTACGCAGAACCTTTGAAAAGCTAGGGGCCACTTACATTAAGCTAGGCCAATTTATCGCCAGCTCCCCATCGATATTCCCAGGCGAATACGTCACAGAATTCCAAAAATGTCTAGACAACACACCAGTTACACCATATGAAAGCCTATTACCTCTACTGCAAAGCGAGTTAAAAGCACCCATAGACCAAATTTTTTCGAACATTGATCCTAACCCACTTGCGTCTGCATCCATCGCTCAAGTCCACCGTGCAACTCTTACTAACGGTATAGACGTGGTGATTAAAATACAAAAGCCAGGCGTTCGCAACGTTATTGAAACTGATTTAACTTTTTTGGTGACACTGGCAAAGCTGTTTGAACTGATAGCGCCACGCTTAAACATGGCTTCAATATCCGGTATCTTAGAAGAAATTCAAAATGGCATGATGGACGAATGTGATTTTGAGAAAGAAGCACGTAATATAGAAGACTTTCACCGCTTTTTAGAAAAGCACCAAATTCAAGATGTGATTGCCCCAAAAGTATATCATCATGCAAGTAGTGAAAAAGTACTCACCATGGAATACCTGGAGGGGACACCTTTCACCGATTTAGATGCCGTTAAGCATGTTACGAGCGACCCCCAAATTAGTCTTATCGCTGCTATGAACACCTGGTTCTCAACATTATTGGAGGGTCGCCGTTTTCATGCTGACGTGCATGCAGGCAACCTCCTAGTACTGAAGGATGGTCGTGTCGCTTTCATAGACTTCGGCATTGTTGGGCAAATTGAAAAAAACACCTGGTCTTCTGTTGCCCAGTTCATTCAAGCAGTCACTGATTTAAATTACAGAGAAATGGCAACAGCCATGGTCGGTATTGGAGCTACTAAGGAGAACGTAAACATAACATCCTTTGCTACAGACATTGAAAATATCTACAACCAAATGGGCTCTTCTATTGAAAATAATACTGACTTAAATCAAAATTTAATCGAGATTATGTCTGTTGCTAAAAACTACGGTATTCACTTCCCGAGAGCTTTTGCCTTACTGTTAAAACAAATTTTATACTTTGATCGATACGTACAGCTCTTAGCTCCAGATATTGGCTTTTATCAGGACGACCGACTCAGTTTTCTACCTGAGCTACATAAACAGGTATAGATATTATTTGTGGTCTATCACTAGTCAGCAAGATCGAATAAATCTAAGCCTAAATCTAAATCCACGACATCAAAGCTAGCAGGCCTTGGCCCTGAAAATTTAAACACGCTTACGTCCGGGCCAAACTCATAACCGAGCTCAGCTACAAGCGCCTCACCCAGCAAATCAACCAGCTCTGAACGTTGGTCAAATGCGCCATCTGCCATTAGCAGTTCGATAAATTCAACAAAGTCTGCTACATCAACTTTATTGTTTTCATTCCTGTCTTTTAGAACAGCACCAGGCCTTTCCTCCTGACCATGACCGAAGAGTTTAGCAGTCTGAGTAAGCTTTATATTATGCCCCCTACTCATTCTCCACAGCATAGATAACTCCATACTAAAGCGTTGCGCCATTTCCCCGCTTCCAACATAACCTTCTATGAATTTATTTATTTTATCAAAAGTATCCACACCAAAGAGAGCCTCATGAAAGCTGTACTCCCCTTCAAAGTCAAAAACTGACATGTCTTCAAAGACAACCGCATCGGCAGTTGTAGTTGTAAAACCCGTGTTGAATAATTTGGAACCAAAACCAGAATATAAATCTACGGTCTCAGGCTCGAACCCATTAAAAAGAACATCGGTGCTTAAATCCAGAAGATTAGTTTTTGAAAGACTGAAACTTGGAATGACTGGGGGCTCCTCAGGCTCAAGCACTAAATTTATCAAATTATCAAATTTAAAGGGCACCGGCTTATGTTCTATTAGTGACACATCACCCAACATGAACGGGTGCCCCCCCCCAAAAGAGCAGGTAAGGGTTTTTGGTACCGTAACAGGCAGATCTAATGTACGTTCAAACGTTTTTAGAAAACCGCTTGCAAACCCTATTGGTTTTCGTATCTCAGGCAAGCTTCTAATCATAGAAGATACTTCTGGTACTGTAGGCGTCAACTTTTCGACCATAGTCGGCAAGCCACTTAAAAGCTTAACTTTTGGCACATCAATGGGAAAACGCTTGCCAATAGCTGAGAAATCGAAATCAAATTTTGATGTAAAGCTAGGAACGGCGGTATCTAACGCTGGTGGTTTCCATTGGATTTTCAGCTTATCAACCATTGGTTTCACACGGTCAAAAAGTCGATTTTGATGCTTCTTAAAAAACCTGGCATCGTTAAAAACAGCCCCCATGTCAACCCGATCACCTGCTTCTTGCATCTGCTGAAATTCACTTTCCGTTACACCACCAATGAAGCCATAGAGCTGTTTTAAGTTATCATCTCCATTTAGACTGACCGTGACCCACCCCTTTTCTCCTTTATGTTCAACCTCTACACCCAAACCAACGATATCGCCCTCTTCACTGATGATAAGTGTCCAATCTTTAATTTGATCCAGATCCAAACCTAGACTAGCTGCAATTTTTGCTCTTATATCATGAAAAAACTCTCCATCTATTAAACGGCCGGTTTCCGGATCGAACTGAACATCGTCGCCGAACAAGTCATCTATACTTCTAAATGCTTCAATCAGAACGGCTTCAGAGTGTTGAGCTTTCAAAGAATCTTCAGCTATCTCAATATAACAATCAATTTTAGACAGTTTACTGCATACATTATTTTGCATCGCGCAATTAGAATTACTGATTACGTTTACCATTTTTTATTCCTCAGTTCTTGTATTCTTAATTCTTGTATTCTTAATTCTTGTATTCTTAATTCTTGTATTCTTAATTCTTGTATTCTTAATTCTTTATTGGCCTAAATTAGATACTGATCAGTTTAAAACAGAATACTGTAAAGAAGTGTTTACAATTGTAGGAGTAACATATAGGTAACTTATGTTTTTTTGCTGTTCGCTAATTATAGTATCAGAGGGTAGATTTGAGGGTTACAAATGGTGCACCCTCTTTCGAGGGAGGCGGTAGAGAATATTTATAGAGCCATAAAGGCGCAGCCACTTCTTAATAGGGGTTTTCTAAGAGGTGCTTTTCCCAACTTAAAGATGTTTCAACTATTTTATCTAAATCATCAAAGCGAGGCGTCCAATTCATTGCCTTTCTAATTTTGTCCACTTTCGCAACTAGGACAGGCGGGTCCCCCGCTCTTCTTGCTTCTTCTCTAATGACTAGCGGTTTCCCAGCGGCTTTACTGACCGCGTCCAAAACTTGTCTCACAGAGTAACCATGCCCATATCCGCAGTTAAAAATATCACTCTCGCCACCTTGCCGGAGATAGTCTAACGATTTTAGGTGAGCATCTGCCAGGTCTTCGACGTGTATGTAATCACGCACACCAGTACCATCGAATGTATCATAGTCAGTACCAAAAATGGCAACACCGTCTCTCTTCCCTACTGCTGCTTCTACCGCAACTTTAGTCAACAATGTTGCTCGCTTAGTACTCTGGCCTATACGACCTGCTGGATCACAGCCAGCCACATTAAAGTATCGTAATGCGACAAAGTTTAGGGGGGAGGAAGCTGCAAGATCTCTAAGCATATGCTCACTCATTAGCTTTGACATACCGTAAGGGTTAATAGGCGCAGTATGTGTATCTTCAGAGCAGTAGGCACCATCTGGTATACCATAAACAGCAGCTGTTGAAGAAAAAACGACCTGTTTAATCCCCTCTAATGAAGCAGTCTCTAACAAGTTGCGAGTTTGGCACGTATTATTTCCGTAATATTTTAATGGATTTTCTACAGATTCGGGCACAATTGTATGTGCCGCGAAATGAATCAATGTATCAATAGAGTGCTCATTGATAAGCGCTTTGACTAGCTCAGTGTCACCGCAGTTGCCTTTTACAAAGGTTCCACCTAGTACCGCTTGCTCAAAGCCAGTGCTTAAGTTGTCCAGTACAACAACTTTTTCGCCAGCATCAAGCAACTGCTTAACTACATGGCTACCAATATATCCAGCACCACCTGTTACAAGAATCGATTTTTTATTCATGTCTGCGCCTCATTAGTTTGGCTTTTGAATTTTACCGCCTGCCAAGCTTGACTTCTAGACGTACGATCTTCTACCAAACCGACTAGTTGACCACAAGCAGCATCAATGTCATCACCTCGCGTCGTACGAATCGTCGTCACAAAACCTGCATCTTGAAGTATCTTTTGGAAACGACTGGTTCGATTAGATGATGAGCGACGATAGGGTGCATGCGGAAAAGGGTTAAATGGTATAAGGTTAATCTTACAGGGTAATGTATCTAACAAGGCAGCGAGCTCTTTAGCGTGTTTGATATGATCATTAA
The DNA here is from genome assembly GCA_038135915.1 of Gammaproteobacteria bacterium. Classification (GTDB taxonomy): domain Bacteria; phylum Pseudomonadota; class Gammaproteobacteria; order Pseudomonadales; family UBA6940; genus JAYPYM01. Next base: position 10,278 of record JAYPYM010000025.1, on the reverse strand, counting down.
CGCCGTCAAGCATAACATATTCTATTGTGATCATACGCTTGTCAGGGTACTTTTTTATAAAGCGATCACAAGCAGCTACTAGCTCACTGAGTGGATACTTTCGGTTAATCGGTACCAATTCATTTCGCAATTCATTATTCGGTGCATGTAACGAAATCGCGAGTGATACATCTAACACTTCTGATAGCCGGTCTATTGCAGGAACAATACCAGAAGTACTAAGCGTTAAGCGTCGTTTTGAAATTCCATAACCCAAATCATCAAGCATCAGGCTCATCGCCTGAGTAACGGCATCAAAATTGAGGAGTGGCTCCCCCATACCCATCATGACTATATTAGTGATGGGCCTTCGCCCCTTATTTTCTGGGATACCAAATGATGCTGTCGCTATCCAAACTTGAGCAATAATTTCAGCTGCTGTGAGGTCTCTGTGAAAACCCTGCTTTCCCGTGGAGCAAAAGCTACAATCCAAAGCACAACCGACTTGGGATGAAACACACAAGGTGCCCCGATGGCCTTCAGGAATAAACACTGTTTCTATCCGATTACCACTATCTAAAGCAAGCACCCACTTTCTCGTACCGTCAGCAGAGAACTCTTTAAATGCCACTTCAGGCATCTCAATCACAGCACATCTTGATAGCTTCTGACGCAAAGCTTTGCTTAGATTGGTCATTTGCTCAAATTCAGTGACTTGATCTCGGTAGAGCCATCTCATCACTTGATCGACACGAAAAGGCTTCTCACCAATGTTTGAAAAGAAAGCCTTTAACGCCTGACGATCCATTCCTAAAAGATTTGGTAACCGAGTATTATCACTCATCACTGTCTCATAATGGCTTGAAAAATCGTCCGAAACCCTGAAAAGCTATTGAGGCCTTTCACAAATTTCAATGGAAGCAAAGAAATACTTAATCTCTCTCTCTGCGGATTGACTTGAATCGGAACCATGAACTGCATTTGCATCAATTGAATCTGCAAAGTCAGCTCGAATAGTACCGGCTGCTGCTTCTTTAGGGTTCGTTGCACCCATCAAATCTCTATTCAGCGCAACCGCGTTCTCGCCCTCTAATACCTGTACGGTCACCGGACCAGAAGTCATAAATGAGACCAAATCTTTAAAAAAAGGTCTTTCTTTATGTTCAGCATAAAACCCTTCAGCCTGGGCATTACTAAGCTGGAGCATCTTAGACGCAACAATTTTCAGACCCGCTTTTTCGAACCTAGCGTAAATCTCACCAATATGGTTCTTTGATACAGCATCAGGTTTAATAATCGATAAAGTACGTTCCACTGGCATGGCCAAATCCTCAACATGATTGATAAGTACAGACGATTTAAAATCGTGAAGAAAGGCATGGATTATACGGCTTTGTAATCTAAAATCCTATGCTATTTGCCAAAGATTGAACGATTCACCAGTTTATATCAAAAATAAGATAGAAATAAGCGATGTTATCTTTATATCGCTATAGAGGACAAATTGCAGAGATTAGCCACTCTTAACAAGCTGATATATAAGAGGACCAAAAGCCACTATCAACAGCGTGATACCCATCACCACCATAGGCAATAGTATTTTTTCATATCGGTACCAAAAACTATCGCCCTCTAAAGCGGCAAGTTCTGACTCTTTTTCTCCAACCACTTGTCGAGTCAATAAATGATTAAGCGCTACTGGCGGCGTCAGATAACCAAGCTCAAAAGCAACTAATGTTAGCATCCAAAAATGAACAGGATGTATTCCATTCTTATAAGCTAATGTTGCCACAGTACCAGTCACCATGACCACTGCTCCAAACGGCTCCATGATCATACCGATACCAACCAATATTACCACTAAAAAACTCAGAGTAACCCAAGGAGAAGAGAATGTTTCAGGCAGGCTTTCAAAAATCTCCGAGCGCTCAATAATCCCGCTGATTGCGAATGATAAACCCATTATCATCAACAAAGCCCCAACATGCACAATCGCATCTTTTGTACCGCGCAGCACAGTAATCCCTGCCGACTCATTTTGTCTAGATATTTCTAAGTCAGAGGAGGAATTTTCAGAAAGCTTGCCAAAGAAGCGCTCATAAAAAATAAATGCCAAAACCACCACCGGCAATATAATAGGTGCTGAAAACTCATCTAAATACGCCCCCAACAATTGCTGATACAGAAACGCAACCACAAATAAAATGGCAATGTAAGGCAGTAAAGGCTTAATAGCCTCTAGCATTGGCCTGAAGGCTTCTTGAAAGGTAGCCACGTTGTACTTTTCTTTTCTGGTAAGCCAAGCAACTAGCGCAAATATAAAGGCTGAGAGGAAAAACACTTTTACCCCCCAAGAATATAGCTGGTCTGTAACAACTTCCTTATTCAGCGCCGCAATAATCACTACCAGCAAACAGGGCTTTAAAACCACACCCGCACTACCCGTTAAAGCAGTAGTCGCTAATGCCAATTGCCGGCGAGTACCAACACGCCTTAGTTCTTCGTAAACAACGAGCCCCATCGCAATGATGATAATACCTGAAGCTCCAGTAAAGGCAGTGGGCACAGCCATAATTATGATTGCTGCCAAGGTGAGCAATTCGGGTGGCAACCGCCAAGGAGCAAAAACATTAAATACAAGCTGCCCTAACTGAGTACGCTTTAAAAGCATCCCTACCCAAATATACAAACCCACATTTAGAAAATTTGCTGCATACTCAAACAATTGCCCCAAATATATGGCTATGCCAGATAAATGGCTCTCAGCAATTGAGAAGTAGACGCCGGCAATCACAACCATATAGGTATACAAAGGCACTGTAAGCAGCGATTTTAAAACAGTACTCTTTCGCCAAGGTACCGACTCAACCCCTTTCGGGATACTCAATAAGCGAAGAAAGCTAACAAAACAAAGCGCCTGTATGCCTAAAATAATTGTTTGATGCACCAAAGGATATTGAATTTCATCCATAGAAAGGGTCAAAGCTTTATCGTAACTATTCATCGACCCCAAGAGAAAATAATAATTGCCGAAAAGTTGTAAGCTAGACGCAACCCAATGGTCTACCTGATTTTTAACGGGTCTAAAGCCAATGTGATGATGGGTGATGGTGCAAACAGACGCGCATATAAAGAAGAGTAGAGCGAAAAAGAAGCGCTGATTGTCATACGCGAATAAGCTTAAAGACTCGACACCAGTTTCTAAGCTCCTAAAAACCTTTACGGCAGGCGTTATTCTAGCTTCTGTTTCGGCAAGAATTCTATACTTATCCTGACAAAGCGCCCTTGCATTTTTCAGCGACTCCCTAGCACCTTCTCGATCAAAAGGCTCGGGCTCAAAAAGGTCACCAATTAAGTCATCAGGCTCTGCCAGGCTGGCTTCAAGCTCTTGTAGCCTAAGCTCAATATCAAAGTTTGGATCACAGTTAGGTTTTTCAACACCACCCGGCCTAAGCAGGTAGTAACTCTCCCAAAAATGCTCACCCCACTTTAGCAACTGTGAGTGTAAATTGTTGCTGGTTCCCGCGAAAATGATTGCAACAAGCAATATCATAACGGGCCAAACAGTGTATTTATGTGCAGATTTTAAAACCTGATTCAGAAATTCCCTATACACGCCAGTACCCAGTACACTCACATTTTTCTCGCTAATATTATTGATATTTTCAGCGACTCCCAAGTATCAAAATTTAAAATAAGTATTATTTAACCCACTTTCAGGTTGAATACTGGGAGTCTCTGGAGTTTTTATTCTTTTCCAACTCAAGTAGAAGACAACTAAGCACAACTGTTAATAAATCTAGCAACCCCTTTATTCTCGATCAACAGCTGTGCATTCTGACCTTCCTGGCTCAAGGTTACAACGAATCTTACGCATTACCGTTAACGTTTTTCCGTTGTATATATTTTTCTTCTTCAAGCTTATTCTTGCTTGCCTCAATGTCTCAATATAGCCCGTCCTATCTTCTGGTGGTATCTCAATCCACCATTTTTTGGGAATACCTTCCTCTGATGATTTAATAATTGAAAGCGCTCGATCAAACTCAGAGAAAATGTACTCCCTAGACTGCTGGCCAAAGCCATCTGGGAATTTTTTTGTTCGAAAAACCAACTGCAAGCTTAATTGCCCTAAAGGGAAGTCAACCACTCCACCTTTAGGCTTCAGTCCTTTATAAACCTCCATTGCCTCATAAACAATAGCAGGGCCTGAAACTACATCTAAAGCACCATTATTGAAGTTAGAGTACAGTCGAGCTATGTCAGAACCAACCGGAGAACCGCCAACAAGTAGCGCCATTTCTCTTTGGGATGGATCTATATCAAGCACACCTATTCGTTTCCCTGACAAGTCTTGAATAGTGCGAACTTCTCTATCTTTAACAAACAAATATGCAGCGCCAGCCGGAATAATTCCGCCTACCTCGTATGCCCCCTGCTGCATAAGCTTAGCGGCTTTAGGGCTTGAAAGTGTTTGAAAGGCTGTTTTCACATGTTTATAACTGGGTAAAGCACCAATTGCATCCAATGTTCCAGTAAAGCTGTTAAAGTCCCTAACTTTAAAGCCCGTCACCACGATTGCATCACAAAGGCCTGCCTTAAAGTCCTCAGCAGCAATCCTTTCATCTGTGTATGGTTTTAAATTAAACTCTACATTCCAAGCCAAGGCTACAGTACGATAGTCTTGCATCTGGTTATATACGGGGCCATTCGTCCCACCAGTATCATATATACACAGATACTTGGCTTCAGCGAAAGCATAATTTTGGGCATATAGCATTGACCCAATTAGCAAACATAAACACTTAATACTGTTATAGAATTTTTTATTCACATCTAAAATCTTCACTAGCTGTTTCACTGACTATTACCTCGAATATTCACGGACTATTACCTTAAATTTAGGGTCATCTTTCTCTATTTTCTGGCTAACTCAACCTTTTCTAACTTAGAGAAGGTCATCGATATCTAGTTCCAATGCTTCTTCCTTGTGATCATCCCAAAAATGACCCAATCTACCCATAGGCGTTCGATGACCTTTGGCATTTGTCCATAGCTTATCCGATAAAAACTGTAGTTGAAGCGTAGAAATCCTGTCCATTAATTTCAACCTTGGATCAGGTGGCATCTTTTTCACTGCCTCAGCATGCGCTTTAACAACTTGTTTTGCAGCTTTCACATCTCCTTTCGCTGAGTAAATCTGCGCTTCAAATACTTGACTCAATCTTACGCCCTGCTCAATCCCAATTTCACTCGCTTCTTTCAATTTATCAATTGGATCAATATCCGTCTGGTTAATACCCGGTATCGTCGCCCATACAGCTGCTTCCAAAGCTTGAGGCGTCCCCCACCACTTTGCTGAGTTAAGGCAACGAGACCCTCGACTTACTTTTGCCGCAACACTCATGGGGACTCCAGCCTCTTGATCAGCTCCAATATTGTTCAAAACCGCCTGTAAGCCATTGACCAAACCGATCAAGTAAAGAAACTCTTCATTGTCGTCATTGAGCTTAGGACAACCAAGCCCAGGCTCTCCAAAGGTCTTCACCATATGCATATATCCCTGATGCTGCCTTCTTGCAGCTTGGGCAAGATATCTTTTTTGGCTAATCCGAGCATCTGAAGCCTCAGCACTTGATTTAGTTTTAACGCCTCTCAAGTAGCGCAGCTCTTCCTCCCAAGCTCTTTGCTCACTACAAACACCCGCCAAAGTTTTCAACAAAATGCCCAACCTATCTGGAGACTCTGTAACACGCTCAAACGACAACATAAATAGGGTATAGCCCTCACCTAGGCCACAGCCCAGGCCAGCATCTGGCGTTGATAACACATAGGGAACCGTTTCATCTTCCGTGTATTTGATAAGAAAATCACCGGTCGCATGATAAACACTCTGACATCCAACACAAAAACCGCAAAACACTAAAGCCAAACTAAATCTGAGCGTTTTAATTGAGCAAGCAAAGCTATCCATAAGATGGGTCCTGTGAACTTAACAAATCAGAATGGAAAAAGTCTCAAATAAAGGCATAATAGCACTCCCTTATAAGCCATCCCATTTCGATTTGATACTAAATTATCTACTTAATGATTAAATATTAGGTTGATGTACCTAGACTAAAGAACCATACAGAACTTCAGCTATTTTGGCAATGTATTTGAATCCTCAGCTCGGCAGAACTCTAAAATTTTAACTAAGCTAAATTTTAATCTTCTAGCGGATAAGCCCATGATAAACAACTATGTTAAATCAGCAATTTTTTCTAAGCGCTGCCCCATGCTGGCCTCTAAAAAGATATGTTATTTGCTGTTGATTGCATCCATGGTATGCAGTACAAGCAAGTCAAATGACCTCGAAGACCTGGGCTTTGAAATTTTTATCAATGATCCTGCGGCAGATGCAAAGAAAGAAAAAGAAAAGCTACATGAAGAGGTCAGCAAACTTCCTGATTTTATAGATCCAGAAACTTGGAAAGAGGATTTAGAACTCGATGCACCTGAAGTTCAACCGCCCAAAGAGCCGAGCTGGGAAGCAATTTATAAAAGTGTCAAACTGAACGGCATTGGTGCGGAAGAGTGCTGCCTGCGAGCGTCAAGAGCTTCCCGCTATGCAGCAGAAGAAGCTTGTTTATCTAGGGGGGACAAAGTTTGGATGCTACTATCTATAAAGCCAGACAAAGAACAAGAAAGCCCCGACGCCATGCTAGGCAAATGTATGGTATTTGACCAAAATACACTCGAAGGTCAACAAAAACTAATCTCCAATATGCCTAAAAGAGAGCAGAATATAGAAACTGGCCTATCAACTACTCAGCCCTACCATTGCACCGCTAAAGCAGTGGCTCGTTGCTACACACCAGACGAAACTCAATAAAGAAACCAAGCAGACTTTAGTGCGGCTATCCTTTGCTGAGCAAAGATTCAACCCATTCTAAGCCAGCATCATGGGCAGAAGAACGCTTATCAGGCTGACCTCCACCAGCCATGGCAAAATCTGGCCTGCCACCACCCTTTCCACCCATCTGTTCGGCGCAATATTTTACCAACTGACCAGCAGGAACCCTTGCGGATAAAGTTTTTGTAACACCAGCCGCCAGCCTAACCTGGTTATCGCTTTCACATTTAGAGAATATCAGTACAATTCCCTCTCCTAGCTTATTTTTAAAACGATCGACAGACTCTCTTAATGATTTAGCATCAAGCTCATCTAAGTTTGCAAAGAGGACTTTAACACCATAAAAGTCCTTTACCTGATCCATCAACTCAACACTAGCACTATTAACCAAGTCACTCTTGAGCGCTCGAAGTTCTTTGGTAAGGCTCTTTTGACTGGCAAGTGTTTCAGCTAATCTTTCTTCAAGGTTCTCTGGCTTGGTTTTCAGCATGTGCGCCAACTTGAGATACCGCTGCTCAAGATTATGCACCCAGGCATATGAAGCAGCGCCTGTTATTGCCTCTATTCGCCGAACGCCAGAGGCAACACCAGTCTCACTCAATATTTTAAATAACCCTATCTCCCCTAATCGAGCGACATGAGTGCCGCCACATAGCTCAACGGAAAATCGGTCCTGCCCCATAGTCAGCACTCTTACATTTTCATCATACTTTTCTCCAAATAGCGCCAAAGCACCTAATTGTTTAGCAGCCTCTAGCGACATCAACTCTGTCATTACACGCGAGTTCTTCATTATCTCTGCATTAACCATCTGCTCTATTCGCGCTAGCTCTTCAGAGGACACCGCTTGCATGTGGGAAAAATCAAACCTTAGCTTTTCTGAATCAACAGAAGAGCCCTTTTGCATCACATGCTCACCC
>JAYPYM010000025.1:0-2477 GCA_038135915.1 Gammaproteobacteria bacterium | reverse complement strand
AAGTTTCACTACTTGTATGTGCAGTTATTTCATCCATATAATCTGGTTCACCTTGCGCTCTAATTGAGTTAACAATTTTTTCTATCTCATTTTCTGAAACAAATGGACCGTGAATTCTAACAATTCTATTGGCTGATGACATGAATAACATATCCCCTTTTCCTAATAACTGTTCAGCCCCCTGCTCACCCAATATTGTTCTAAGTGAAGCATGAAGAAGGTGGGTGGCCGAATGATTTCTGGCGCTCGCTTGACGCTCTTGATGATCAACTGTTAATTGAACGCTCTGATTTAACTTAAAAGAGCCTCGGCGTACTCTGCCTTGATGTAAAAAGGCTTTGTTGTTTTTGATTGTCGCCACAACTTCAAACAAAGCCTCTCCCGCTTCATCAAGTACTATCTGCCCCCTATCACCAACCTGACCACCACTTTCTGCATAGAAGGGGGTACTAGCAAAGATCATTGCTCCTTCATCACCCTCCTCCAAAGCATCAACCAAATCATAGGCGCCACCATTACCGGAAGCCCTGTACAACCCCAAAACACTTTGCTTTCCGGACAATAAATTATATCCAGTGAACTCGGTTTCTTCGGTAAGACTTAGGTCATTATGATAGCCAGCTGCAAATGCGCTATTCTGTTTAGATCTTTGCCTTTGATCTTGCATAGCAACCTCGAACCCATCTAAGTCCAACGTAAGCCCTCGCTCGCGCGCAATATCTGCAGTTAAATCAACTGGAAAGCCATAGGTATCGTAAAGAAGAAACAGTGTTTGGCCGCTAATTTCAACACCCTGCATACGATCTATGTCCTGCTCAAGTATCTTTAAGCCTTGCGCCAAAGTCACCGCGAACTGAGACTCCTCATGAGTCAGTACTTGCTCAACTCGACCCCGCTCCTTAAGCAATTCAGGGTAAGCCTCACCCATTTCATCAACAAGACAAAAGACACAGCGGGAAAAGAACGCATCAGGAGCCCCAAGCTTATTGCCATGCCTCAGCGCTCTACGAATAATTCGTCTCAATACATAGCCCCGACCTTCGTTTGATGGCGTTACACCGTCGCAAATTAGGAAAACCGAAGCTCTTAGATGATCTGCGATAACTCGAAGGGAATGGTGCTTCAGATCAGCAGTGCCAACTACCGACGCCACACCAGCTATAATGGCCTCAAAGAGATCTATTTCAAAATTATTATGAACTTTTTGCATGACAGCGGCAATCCGCTCAAGCCCCATGCCAGTATCGACAGATGGCTTAGGCAAGTCCAAAAGCCTACCATCAGGTTGCCTATCATACTGCATAAACACGAGATTCCAAATCTCAATGTATCGATCACCATCTTCTTCAGGTGAGCCTGGCGGACCTCCGGCGACAGACTCTCCATGATCGTAAAATATTTCAGTGCATGGACCACAGGGCCCTGTATCACCCATAGACCAAAAGTTATCTTTATCGCCCAGCCTGGAAAACCTCTCCGGGCTCACACCAACTTTTTCGAGCCAAATATTTTCAGCTTCACGGTCTTCCTTATAAACGGTCACCCATAACTTTTCTTCAGGCAACTTCAATATCTGAGTTAAAAACTCCCAAGCATAGGCAATTGCTTCCGGCTTAAAATAGTCACCAAAACTAAAATTCCCTAGCATCTCAAAAAAGGTATGATGCCTTGCAGTGTAACCTACATTCTCGAGATCATTATGCTTACCGCCGGCACGAACCACCCGCTGACTGGTCACCGCACGTTGATAGGGTCGTTTATCCCTACCCAAGAACACTTCCTTAAATTGAACCATTCCGGCATTTGTAAATAGCAGGGTTGGGTCATCTTCTGGTATCAAGCTGCTCGATGGAACAACCTCATGGTTTTTTGAAGCAAAGAAATCTATAAAAGCAGTTCTAATTTCAGCAATTTTCATAGCAGTATTCCAAATCGAGGCTTATTCACAGTACTTAAATCAAACTTCACTTAACACTAAATTTTCCATTATATGCAGACCAACAAACTCGATTTGGTCAAACGTAAAGCCCCGTTGCTTTAAAAAAAGTTTAATGCTCAATAGCGCCATTTCAAATTCTTTATCATGAATATCCAATATCGTTTCTTGATTACAATGAGTTCGAAAACGCTTTATCGCAACCTCTAAAGCAGCACCCTCCCAGTCCCAACAATCCATGTTAAGCACAGCATCTACAGTAGCCCTAGGCACACCTTTTTGAATCATCTGATAGCCAATCTTTAATGGCCCAAACCCAGAACTCATACGCTGTCTACAATAAGCTCCAGCAAAACGCTGATCAGAAAGGCTACCTTCCTGCTCTAACTTATCCAACACAGTTGCTACTTCAACGGCCGGGTAGTGATGCATTAGCTTTGCAGTTAATTGAGCTCTGCAGTACTCTCGCCTACCAAGCAAACTCAATGCTCTCGCATAAGCTGAGCCAACCGCTCGCTTATTCAAAATGCACCACTAACAG
>JAYPYM010000024.1:7884-29260 GCA_038135915.1 Gammaproteobacteria bacterium | reverse complement strand
GGCTTAATGTATCGGGAGTAAAAGTGAACACACCAACACTTGCCTGTAATTCGTATTTATTGGACTCCCATTTAAACCTAAAACTATTAATCTTCTGCAATAAATCATCAGCTGCTTTGTATGCTTGATCTTTAGCTATAGGTGCCAAATAACAAAAGGTATTTCCGCTTACTCTTGCAAGCAATTTGACTTCCCCATCTCTAAATGCATCACCTTTAGATCTTTTATTCAAACCTAGGTGAAAAGTAAGCTCTAAAGCAATACGCTTTAAACATAAATCCCCTGCTTGATACCCACAAGCTTTATTAATCATCCCAAATGCATCGAAATTAAAATAAACTGCAGTGTACTCAACATTCTTAGAGTGATAATCATTAATTGCCGCTTTCAATCGTTTTTCAAGATCGGTTCGATCTGGTAACCCAGTCAAGGAATCCATTAAACTCCCCTTCTGAATACGCTGATATATATTGTCAACGTAATAACTCAACCCCTGTTCCACAACCGGTATATCAGAGCTACTCGTAACAATCATACGACCATTTTCAATTTGATTAGCTAGCTCTTGATGACTGCTTTCTAATGCTTTCACACCTTGATTATTAACGAATAAAAACCTATCTTTATCTTCAGAAATAGCTGCAACTCGCGTTTTCTGTGTTGCTTCTGGATGACTCGGAAACTCTACCCAGTCTCCAACCTTCAGATTCCTCAAAACCCTACTACTTTCACCAAAGTGATTTTCATCCTTTATTTTCACTTGAAACTGTTTAAGATAATCTGGCTCAACCAGATCGCTGAGTATCAGGTAATTATCTTCTTTAAACAACATATCCTGGAGATGTTTAATGCACCTGGCATGCATACCTCGCTTGGAAACAATTTTACTCAGACCTTCTTTAACTAACCCAACCAACGCATAATCATCCATTTCCGTGGTACTTTTCTTATTCACCACTCTTGAGTGAAGTTCTGTAATCACGGACTTTGCCATTTGGTACTCTTTACTATCCTCACCCTTTCGTATAAAGGACAACTCCAGGAGTTTATACCAACCAGATTGAAGCAATTCATTCATCCAAAGCTGCATTTTGTTTTCAGTTAGAAACGCTGCAAGAAATTCATTATTTTTTTTCCTTACGGAATCAATTGCTTCACGCCCTTTAAAGGTCTCTAACAATCGTACAACATTTTTGAGATAGAGGGTTTCATTATTATCGATTACTGATTTAAATGATTTCAATATCTCTTCAAACAAGGAAACATTTAACGCATTAGACCCCATTATCTTCTCAGCTGAATAAACCACAAGTTTTCTAATTTTTTTATCCCAAACAAAGCCTTTCAGCCCAAACTTAGCAAAACAGTCTAACACTTCACGAGCTGGATGCTCAGCATTGTCAAATAAATCTGGATTCTCTAAGAATACCCTGTAATATGGTATTCTTAACTGGTTTAATAGCTGCCTAATAGGGGCGTTCAGCATATCGTGACAAACCAAATGATCAAATACAAAGTCTATTATTTTTGCAGCCTCTTTGGGCTCTAGGTTAATTGCCTTATCGGGATTATCTCTAGATATATCATTCAGTTGATCACTCATCGAGATACATTTGAAATCTGCGTTCTCTAACCCTTCACTTTCAGCAACCTTAATCACACCTTTTAAAGCAGCATATTGAGTTTCATAAACACTATGGTGGATTTCATCCATACCTAACAGAGGGATATTTAAGACTTCAGACCCTCCATCCAGAGATACTGAAGAATTTTTTCCAGCTTTAGCATCTGTCAACTTTAACTGTTGAATCAGCTTTTTCGATACATCAATAGATTCTGACGCCAATTGATTAACTGCTTTTAGATCAGATGCCGAAACCCTATCATTCTGTGCTTCTTCGACTAGGGTCACGTTTTTGACAGAAGGCTCTGCGGTCTCAGGTGTTTGACTAACCCCTTGTTCACTATCACTAACCCCCTGTTCACTGTCACTAACCCCTTTGACTGATTGCGTGCGTGTTTGCGATCCGGGATGTTGCACTTTCGACTTTCTATTACTCCGCTCTTCTTCCAAGTGAGCACTATTTTTTAAACACTCGTTCATCACTTTATAAAGGCTAACAATATCATCTGACAGGGTGCGCATTAGAAATGCAAACATCAGCTCGCGTGGCCTTTTATCTTTTAAATAACCTTCCATCGACTCCTTAAAAATAACCACCAAACCGGTAGGTAATAAAGGACAGTTTTTATCTATTTCGCCAAACAGTATTGATAAACGTTCAGTAAAAAGGTATAGCTCATGCCTAATCATACCTTCCAGCCTTTGAGCACAAACCTTAACGGCTAGCCATACATCAAATTCGTCATGATTAACCATGGAAAGCTCTTGGATAGATGGCTTAACAGTTTCTTCTATTGGCGCTTCGATTCTTTCATTATTGAAAAACTGCTTAACTTTTTTATCTAGATTGTTGGCAAAACCTTGCGCTAGCTGGTTTTTATTGGATTCCAGTTGCGTGATACAGTCCTGAATTTTAGTTCGTTCCCGATTTGCCGGCATTTTATCAAATACTTTCCACAGTTCTTCCGGCAGTTCATTAAAATACTGGCTCATCAAAGGGGACAAACCTTTTAATAGATTCTGATATAAATCTGATTTTACTCTTTCAAATTCACTTGAACTTAAGTGGTGTTGATCGGAGTGAAGCTCGTGATTGTTTTGCTTGGTAGTGTAATTTTGAAAAGCCGAGAATACCTCTTTAGGCATATCCTCTAGATATAGCCCCATCCCTTTATCTGTTTGATGGGTAATATAAGAAGTCAACTGATAACACTGATCAGCAATCGTAAATGTTAAGCTCAGTGGCATTCTTTTTTCACAGTCGATTACTGATAATCGTGCCGAAACATCATCAGAATAACTAATATAGAAACCACCAAAACAATAATCTTCAATAACGCAATCACAGGTGCTGACACCAACCAATTTGAAGCAAGCAGGCATTTTAATTGGTTTTCTAATTGAAGCGCGACGATTTGATTCTAACTTCATAGTTAAGACTTATATTCCCAAAACAGTCAATCCAGGACATTTTAACATAATAAGACCTACTTATTAGGTTAGGAGGTAAGCGTCATTTTTCCCAATTTCAATCGGCAAAAAAAAAGGTGATTTAGCTAAAAACTCTATAGAAGAAAATTATTTTTCAAAGAACATAAGCTAATTTCATCTATGATTAATTAAAAAAGCTTAAAGGGGGTTGGGCAATGGAACGTAGAGAGTATTTTCGAATAGAACAAAAATTAGGCATCCATTATAGAGCTTTACCCGAAGAACATTTAACAAATCCTTATGACGAATCACTCAAGTTGCCCGCCACACTCACTTTTATAAACCAAATACATGAATTAGACCACGAAACAAGCTTAACCTTAAAAAAAATTCAAACTCGTCAATCTGACATTGGTCGCTACCTTAAAAATATGAACCAAAGGTTACATTTATTAGAAATGGCTATTTTTAACCTAGATACAAGCTATCCAAAAATAGATTGGCGTGACGCAAACTACAGCGAGACCGGTATCGGCTTTAAAGTCTTCGAAAGCCTACCCCCCGATCTGAAACTGCACCTAATTTTAGCTATTCCCAACCCGGATAACCCAAAAGCATGTCATTGGCTCAGCCTCATTTCTTCAGTCATCTCATGCGACCAGATCGAGCCAGACAAAAGCGCGGAGGAAGAAAAACAAATCTACCAACTTGGATTATCTTTTAAATACGTTAGCGACTTTGATAAACAATATCTCGCAAGACACATCCTTCGAGTGCAATCCATTAGAAGAAGGAATCAGCTAGAAGCGGATGATTAACAACCACGCCAGCCATAATAGCCTAATAGATTAGTCGATAATATATACCCTTGACTAACTGATAATAACCTGACAATACTATTAATATTATTTTGGTATTTGTTTGTAAGATAAGCTTTACGAACAGCTTGGAATTCGTTATTTTGAACGAAAAGCTTTAATTAGAAATAGTAAAATATCAAAATAACTATATTAAATAATTTTTTCTAAAGAACATGATCGCCTTCTCTTCAATGAGTCATGACTTGAACGAAGGCAGTGAGAGGTAAGAGTTTATGAACCAAAAAAGGTCCCGCTTAAGTTCAGTCTTTGCATGCATGCTTGCCTTCGGCATAACGACACCTACCTACGCGGAGCAAGTGGCAGTTCCTCTTGGTCAGCAAGGCACATCACTTGATAGAGATCAGTTACCTCAACCAGGCATGACCATGGATCAGGTTTACACCAATTATGGCGCTGCTGTTAAAGAAAGCCCAGCCGTTGGCGAGCCTCCAATCTCAAAGTGGAGCTTTAGTGGTTTTACCGTATATTTCGAGCATAAGACTGTATTACATGTAGTCGTGCACCATACTTCATCCTAAGATACATCCGATTACTGGGCCGAAAGGCCTTAGTAACATGGTTTTACCCACCTGCCAATCAATTTAGCCAAACACATAGTTTTACTTACAAACACCAAACAGATATCCTCCAGCTAAATATCTCAATTCAAAAAACCGCGAGCCAAACGCTATGCTAAGCACCTCAGGATCTAACAGGATTCACTTCCCAGCTGAATTTCAACCTCAAGCAGCACTACTACTCACCTGGCCGGATGACGAAACAGACTGGCAAGACATACTTACCGACGTTCAAGAAACCTATATAGACCTTATCAATAAGGCATCCATTTTTGTTCACCCATGGATCATTTGTAGAAACTTGAAATCAAAGCAACTGATAAATTCGAAGATACACATCAATAAGTACCAAGCATTTTTCTCTATTCTAGATTATGACGACACCTGGGTCAGAGATTACGGCCCTCTGATCACTCAACAAAACGAAGTCAGACATATCCATGACTTTCAATTCAACGGCTGGGGAAATAAGTATGCTGCAAAAAAAGACAACCTAGTTACAAAAAAACTATGGATGCAGGGTGATTTTGAGGCCTACTACTTACCACTCTTACAAAAAGCCCAACCAACCGCCAAGCTTCAATACCACACTCATGATTTTGTATTGGAGGGTGGCTCAATAGATACAGATAATCAGGGAACAATTATTTCCAGTCAAGAGTGCTTACTCAATACAAATAGAGGCGATAGAAAAAGCAGCGATATTGTAAAAAAATTAAATGAGACACTTGGCATACATCAAGTGAATTGGATTACAAAAGGCAAACTGATTGGTGACGATACAGACGCTCATATTGATACGCTAGTGCGCTTTGTAAATAACACTACACTGGTCTACAACCACTGCGTCAATACTTCAGATCCACATTATCAGCACTTAAAAGAAATGGAAGCAGATATTAATGACTGGAAAAACAAGCAAGGTTCTGCCTATAACAATATAGCCCTACCTCTTCCATCTGCACAATACAATCGGTTAGGTGAAAGATTACCAGCAACCTACGCAAACTTTATCATTTTGAACGAAGGAATACTTTTTCCTACTTACGGTTGCGAGGAAGATAAAATCGCACTCCAGATCATGCAACAACTACTACCTGATAAACATATTGTCACGATTGATTCAAGTACACTCATAAAGCAATCGGGCAGCCTTCATTGCGCCACCATGCAATTACCCTATTAAGATTAGACACGCTGAACTGAAACGATACAACGAAGTCACTTTGCCTCAAGCTCTTTGCGGTTATTATCATTTACATCATATTGAACCATTTCATAAAAAGATCAGGCATAAATTTTCTCTATAAATATTTGTAACTAAATCAACCCCTTCTATAATTCAATCTTACCCAGACATCTATATTAATAATTTATGACTAACCTCAGTGACCTAAAATTTTTTGTAACACCTACCCACAGATGCAGCTACCTTCCTAGGCAAGATGCCACAACTTTATTTGCAGATCCCAATCAGCATATGAACGAAATGATCTACGCAAACTTGTCTGAAATGGGTTTTAGGCGCAGTGGAAACTATGTATATAAGCCACACTGTCAATATTGCTCTGCTTGCATACCTGTTCGACTAAGGGTCAAAGACTTTAGACCCTCAAAGAGACAAAAAAGGATCATTGCAAAAAACTCAGATCTAAGCGTCAGAGTCATTGAACCAGAGTTTGATGAGACTCACTATGAGCTCTATGCGTTATATATTAGCGAAAAGCATGCTGACGGCGATATGTTCCCTCCATCTAAAGCCCAATACCGCAGCTTTTTGATCAGCAACTGGAGCAACACCAAGTTCATTGAATTTAAATTGGCAGACGATGTGGTGTGTATCGCTGTTCTAGATCAACTGGCTTCTGGGATTTCTGCTGTATACACCTTCTACAATCCACTTTTATCAAAGCGTAGCCTGGGTGTTTACGCCATCCTTTGGCAAATCGAGTATTCACTCACATCTGCTCTTGATTATCTTTACTTAGGCTATTGGATCAAAGAGTGCAAAAAAATGTCTTATAAACAAGAATACAAACCCCTCGAATGCTTCGTTGCAAATCGATGGGTAGAATCAAAATAGTATCACTTTCAATAGAAGAAAAATATTCTTAATTAATGGATAACACATGTTCACTAACAAGCTGAATCAGACCATCTTTAGCCCATGGCTTTGATAAACAACATAATAAATTTGCCTCAACCTCAGCTCTTTTAACTGCATCATTATCCCACACGCCTTAAGCTCTTCAAGTATTTCCCATGCTTCATCAGCGCTTTCAGCAATTTCACAATAAATACCAGCACCTAAGCTTCGCTTCAACTCGGCTTTCAGCGTTAATAAAATAGTCTTGTCGTCATCGACACACAGTATGCAAGCTTTCATATTATAGGTAACACTACCTCAAACACAGTTCTGCCAGACTTACTCTCCACGCTAATGCTCCCTTTGTGTTTTTCAATAATATTTTTTATAATGCTCAAACCTAACCCCGTTCCTTCACCAGCAGGCTTAGTGGTAAAGAAAGAATCGAATATCTTATCCTGAATGTCTAAGGGAATGCCATGGCCATTATCTATAACTTTGACAACCACACCCTGCCCCTTAGGCCCAGTTTCGATACTAAGCTCTCCATCGTTACCCATTGCTTGTATCGCGTTAAAAATTAAATTAGTCCATATTTGGCAAATCTCGTCTGGATAACATAGCACAGGGGGTATTTGTCCAAAACGTTTCGTAACCAAAATACCTTGCTTCAAGCTATTGCTATACAAAGCCAATACGGTATCTATATTTTCGTTAATATTAGTTTTTACCATCTCTCCTGAGTTATCATGATGTGCAAACTCCTTTAATGCGAATACTACCTTTGAAGCCTTGCCTATTGCTAAATCAATGTGCAACTGATTTTGGCGGAGAGAAATATATGAAACGGCAATACCAAGCGCTTCGATACACTCCTGATTTTGGAGCTGGTGATATAAATCTTGTAAATTTTCATAGAGCCCAGCATCAACCAAAGTATCTGCGACTTCATCAGCGTCCTTAACACCAATCAAATTCAAATCAGATGCTAAAGATTTCCTTAGTGTTCTGAGCTCCTTAGACGTCTTGCTTAATACATCAGGGTTAGATCTTTCCAATAAAGACAGAAAAAAATTAAATGCATCTTCAGAAAATGCTCTCAGTTTCCTCATCTGAAAAGTTGTAATCTCCTCCAGAGAGATTGTCACCGCTCCTATCGAAGACATAATCACTCCCAAGGGAGTGTTAACCTCATGTGCAATACCAGAAACCAGCTGCCCTAACGCAGCCATTTTTTCCGATAAAACTAGGCGAGACTGACTCTCTGCCAGCTCACTCAAGGCTTTCTCCAACTGTTGATTTGCTTGATTAAGCTCTCTAACGGTTTTTTCATAGGACAGTGTTCTTTCCTTCACTTCCAACTCAACTGAACTCGCTGTTTGGAACAAAGAAAATGGGTTATGGGGACTAAATTCGTTTTCAATCCGTTTCATTAACGCCTGATTAATTTTTTCTTTCTTAGCCAGCTGTTTTTGCAGCACAAGAATTTTTTCTTGGTCTGAATTCAAAGGTAGTGTTTCTTGATTGGAACCTGTAAGCATTTATTCCGACTCAGCTAAAAAATACAAACACCAGTAAAGGTATGATTAACATGCATCGCATCGAATTGTTCACCATAAGTATTGAAACCTATTACATTATTCTCAGACATAATCTCACTGGCTTGATCCAACTGTTTTTTATTGATCAGCTCTAATCGTCTGAGTATACAGTCACTACCCACAATAAGCTTAGGTTCTCCCACACCCTCTTTTAAATCATGAAGCGCTGTATTGAGATTCTCCAGGATGTCTCGTGCTTCTGCTACCGTTAGCACAATCCCTTCATCAATTGCACAGTAGAAGGTCAAGCTACCATCCTGATTGACCTGCTGGATTGACCTAACATAATAGGAGTCACCCACTTTAAGCATAACAGGGTGAGACGCAAATATTTGTGGTGACAATTGATCTACTTCAAGGTCTATAATTCTCGCGTATTCCTCAGCGGCAGTTAGTTCTGAATCACCGTTAATTTCAGTTACAACACGCCTTTCAGGGATTGCACCGGTCACCACAAACTTTTTGTCTGTTGGTACGAAATGCTGGGATTTAAACACTTTAAAAGGGTGATCTGTATTAATAATCGACATAACCGCACTATCACTGTGAAAGGCGCCATTGTGGTAAACATAGGTGGGTCCAAAATTAAGACCATCACCAGCTGAAGCACCAAAAATCCCCAAGCCTCCAATACCACCATAGACCCCACTAATAACACTTTCTTCCTTGATGGAGGATCCATCCACCAATAAAAATCCAAAACTATTATTAATATCTACGTCAGAAACTTTAGACAATTCAGTCGTTAAATCTTTAACGACCAAACTACTTTCCTGAATACTAAAGTCTTGCAAGTTACCAAAAAAATGTGTCACTGCAGTAAAATCCTTACTGGATAAGCTAAATCCAGTTATACTGCCTTCCATATAACCTACCGGAGTTATTTCACCAGCAGTTGTACAACCTATTACTTGAATGTCACCAAAAGTCGACTTTATCTCAACAGCCAATTTATCTAAGTTATACTCCGACGAGCAGAATAAGGAGACCAAACAAGTATCTTCTTGGTATAAATCAGCATATAACTGCTTAACAGCCACCTCAGGATCTAAAGATTGAGTCACAGCTTTACGAATGCTTTCAGTTGAACCCACTGGCGCCCCTTCCTAAGATACCAAATTACCATTATTATTTTGACTATAGTTGAAAATTAAGAATAAAAACAAACCGATCACATTACTTAACGGAAAACCACCATAGCTTAACAGGCATGATTTTCTTAAATTTAGCCTTAACGCACGATATAACCTTTTTGTTTGATTTTTAAAGCTGTCGTGTAGACATTGTCTCTAAAGCCTAAAAATACTTAAGAGACCCAATGTATAATATGCTCCTCCCAATCTTCCTCTAATACACCTTCGTTATGTATCACCCTGCCTGCTACACTAACTCCCGCTCGATGGACAGCATTTCGATCGCCACAAACCAAATAATGCCAATCGGCGAGCCCTCTACCCTCATATACACGTCGATAAGCACAGGAAAAAGGTAGCCACTCAAACTCAGTAATCCTTTCTCGAGTTAACTTTATACATGAAGGCACTCGAACTAATCGATTCTGATAGTCGGTGCAGCGAGCCGTGTCATTATCCATCAAATGACAACTCAATTGAGTGTAATAGATTTGACCGGTTTCCTCATCTTGTAGTTTTTGTAGACAACATTTACCGCAACCATCACAAAGTGATTCCCACTCTTCGTGAGTCATTTCTTTTAGGCTTTTTTCTTTCCAGAATTCGTTCATCATATAACCCATTAACAGGCTAACGACTAATTAGGACAACATAAGACTTCTAAATAGTCATTAATATTAAAAAGATCGATCTAAATTGGAATTGATATATTGAAGCATGACATCCAAGGATGGTTTTAAGATATCCATTTTCCGCAATGCTTCATCCAAAGATGCTGAAGACTTTAATTCAGAAATTTGCTGCTTTTGTTGGTCAGTAAACACATCTATTTCATTTGAAAAAGCGATTAAGTGGGAAGCCAATGTTTGATGATAATGCAATAACTTTTCCCTTAGCGGGTTGACTTTATCATCCATTATATTAGGAACATCCTGTTTCAAAGCTTCGATTAGCCTAAAAAGTAATACAATGCTCCATTGCCTATGGCTAGACATCTGGTACTCGGTCAGCCGATCGGCAAACGCTAGACTCTTTTCTAAGTAATGCACCCTATCTTCAGTACTCTCTATATTTGCAACATCAGCTAACCGACTATAAGCACGCATCTGAAAAACCAACAATGCTTTTTGTATACCCTGATTATCTGACTGATTCAGCGCTCCTACCACTTTAGAAACCAGTGCTTCTGGCATACTAGGATTCGAAGCGACTGCTTCTAGCAACAAATATAAACGCTTCTCATCATCAAACCCTTCGCTGATGGCTATTGCCAAATCGACCACTTTAAACATATGCCTGAGATTTCTATCCAAAAGATCCTGTTGGTATTCAGGTATTGGTTCAAATTCAAACGGTTGATCAAATTGAATCAATATATCTTCACGAGACTTGAACACCACCCCAATAGCATTCACACCCTGCTCAAACTGATTATTCAAGAATAAAAGTAGGCTTTCATACTCATGAAGTTTAAGAATGCTCTCATCTATTGAGGATAAATCACCAGGGTCAATACTTTCCAACAGTTCATCCTGATTACGGTAGGAGGCTACAATGTTTAAAGTTTCCGTGATAACTTGGTGGCTCAGTCTTAACATTGGTTGGTCCCGAAATGCTAAAAAATCTTGAGCATCGTCTGGCGCCCCTCCCAAACTGAGATCAACCAATCGAATGATGTGCTCGAGTTTCTGAATGAATAGGTATGTATTGCTAAATTCACCATCTTTCATGCCCACAAGTTCATACAAATCGTTATTAGCAACTGACGCCAAGGCTTTCTCTAGCAAAACCTTAACATGTTCCGATAACAATCCCCGACTATGATTTTCTTGTAACGCTTGATATCCGTTATAAATCAAACCACAGCTCTCTAGTGTAAGCGTTTTCTCTGTAATGTGATGCTCAAGAAACGATTCGATATGCTCAAAAAACGCACCAACAAGGTCTGGGTCACCATTTGGCGTACTACATTCAGACAAACAGCTTACCAAGTCAAAAAACAACCCCGAGTCTTTAGGAAAGACATTGAGCTGATGAGGTGCTAACTTCAATGCTGCCTCAAGCAAGGCGGTTGTTTCCCGCTTAATCAGGTCAAAGTCTTGTAAAATTTGCTGACGACTAGCCAGAAACAACTCAAACGATAGCTTGTCCAGAGACATGTCAGACAGTTTACTGATCATGCCACGTATCGCCTTTTGTGCATTCTTATAAACTTCGGGAGGCTCTAAAGACTCCGCTGGTTCAATCATTCCTCTTCGTGCCAATTCATTCTGAAACAACTGATGAGAAAGATCAGGTTGGTCTGGAAAATATCCTTCAAAATCCTCTTCTTCATTATCTCCTGCTGATTGTTTCAAAGAGGAAAACACAGACGAATGAGGTTTAGCGTCAGGTACAACAGGCATGGTATTTTTTGCCATCGAACAAGATTTTATTGCAGATTTTGCAAATCGATTAATCTGTGGCGAAAACCCTTTTACCCCAATCATACGACCGAAAAACGAAAATGCTACACAACGCTTTTTAGTCAGGGCTTGACCAAAACGTTTTTGAGTATGTGCACCAGTGTTGCTAGTAGATCCTTGTGACTTCATTCAGTTAAGCTATCGCCTTTATATAATGATTAACCTAATAAGCAGATCACCCAAAACGTATTTGTACGATCCTAATGACTGATCATGTTCGCTGATAACAATGAAAGAGTCAGCATTTCTGCTCAAGCTTCTTTACTGAAACTTCTCTAGTAATCAGTCAGTGAACTAGAACTAATGATTTGCACAAAGTTGGTTGACCTTTTAACAAGGTCATTTTAATATCTACGCAATGAAAAACAAATGTCTTTTCAGATTTTTTTAGGTTTTCTTAACTCATTTTCTGCAGGTAGGGTAGTATGACAACAATTGGTGGTTTTGTTCATGGTTTGGCAAATGATGGTCGAAGAAAAAATATAGCAAATGGAAGCGCTAGTCGAGGCGAGGCTCAAATAACTGTTGTTGTTACAGATAGGGCCAAAACACATCAAAGGCGCGTTGCCGCAGATCATCTTCCGGCGAGAGAACCAGTGAATACCGGACACTTCACTAATATAGCAGATCCGAACACACACAGGGGAGGGACTGTGGACCTTCAAATTCAAGCACCCACAAGATACATTTCACCTGTTGGACAGAACGCACAAGCAGTCAATCCAGCAGGCATTAGAGACAATGTACCTAATATAAATTTAGATGAATGATAATTTAGAGTATCTTACAGGCATTAAATAGTGCCAGACACAATCGGTTCAAATACAGTCAGAGAATCTCTGACTGCAACAGCCCCCAATCCATGGTTGGGGAAAAGCGTAGAAAAATTACCCTGCTCACCATGCAAAGCCATATAATTCAATATAATGCTCTCTACAAGTAAGTTCACGTTGTTAGCAACGGCCGTTGCAGAGGTCTCTACAGATGCATCAGGGCGCATGTAACCAACTTGTTGACGAATCATATTTGGTCTGCCATTCGGGTTAAACACCAACATGAAAGAAGCAGCAGTGGATGAGTTATCACCCGTCCACTCTCCTTTTCCACCACCATTTTCTGAATCATCTATTCTTCCATTACTTGCCACAGAACCATCACTAAATACATAAAGCATCAGTGGCTTACCCATACGAGCGGCATATTCTAAACAGGCACCCATGCACCGCCCTGCTCTTAAATCACGCACTTCACCAGTAGCCCTATCACCAGTATGATAATCATAGCCGCCCATCGTGATGGTACCCGCACCTGCGAAGCCATTGATCACCAATTTCATCACGGAAGCAGTCTTTTGAAACTCTCTGTCTCCATTAAATTCATCAAGGCTAAAAATACCAGAGGCTCCCACAATGTCCGGGTCGCCAGCCGGATCAAGTGTCGCCGGATTACCAAACCGATCGGCGAGATCTGCAGCCTTTACATAACCACATCGAACCAACTCTTTAATCACTGCATCCCGCGTCACGCCAGAATCTATTCGAGCAAGCTTATGATCACTTAATTTTTGAATGGTTTCCATCACCTTAACAGCCTCTGATTGGTCTAACAAACCAACCAAATCACCAACGTCTACTAGGCTAGTAACATCTGAAGGGCGATCAACTTTAGTCGGCCTTGGCGCTAGATCCATCATCATAGCAGGCGCCATAGAATTACCACCAGAATCGGTTGCACGCGATCCAATGATCTTCATCAAGGACCCAGCCGCACCTGCTTGTGCAATACCGTACATAGGATTATGTGGGTTATTGCCGGTGTCATTATCAGATCGTGCTGGGATAACAGCGCCATTAATATTCGCAGCTGTTGTGGCAGATATCTTCTCCTGAATACCTTTTAGAAATGCACTATCAGAGTGAAATGCCAAACCCAATTCTTGATTTACATGATCTGTTAAATTCATGTCCGCATTCGGCGCCGAAGGAATCATATCAGCCGGCAGACCCAACTTGCTGTAGCCAGATACGCTTAAAAAATCTAACTGCCCACCCCTTTGGCCCACTAACACGTTAGAGCCAGATATATTTGCACCACCTGCTAAGTCGAAACAAATAAAGGGTATTTTACCAGCGCCTAATGTATCGATACCACATTGGGCCACCAAAGCTTTAAGATCATCAGATAATTCGGCATATGCTTTATTTGGATTGGTAAACAAACTCATGAGCCCGCCGCCTATCACGGTACCAACACCTAAGCCGAACCCTTGTGCAATAACCTCCCTACGACTAATCGGCCGACGGTGATCTCCATGTTTTAAGGGTGCATCAGGATGTAAATTCTTTAGTTGATGCTTTTTTTTCATGCTCAATTACCTAGCTATTTAGATGGCACTGTATAAAAAATAACTCAATGAATAAAGGAAACCGCACTGCCTAAAACCGCTGCACAACTGGCTTTCACTAATATTTGGGTACGCGCTGCGTTATCGCTACAAGAAGTACAGTCATTAATCAGCTGGTTCAACAAATCTGATATTTCAGTAGTCAATTCAGCCTCGGTTGGTTGATCATCTTGAGCCACGCCGATAATACCATTAAATAGATGTGTAGCTAGCTGAGCTCGACCAGCAGTGTCCAAACTGGATGAAGGCCCTGAATTAAAATCAAATCCAGAAAAGAAAGTGGAGCGAAGGCTCGTATCATCTACCAAAGCGCTACAATACTCGATGGACAACTGAGTGACTGCCATCTGGTGAGCAGACAAAAAGGACTCAATATCCACTTTGGTAGGTAACTGTTGCTTAACTGTTTCAAAGGTACTGAGTACAGAGGACTGCTGACGGTCAACACCTGTAATCACAGAGAAAGTCGAATTCACCTCGTCAAATGTTCTTAAACCAATGGTTGGCGCCCTCTCATCATCGGGCACATCTGCTGGTGTGACCGGTGTCACAGTTGTAGAGGAAGTACGCACATAGGTCCCGGAACCTAATTCGTCAAAAGTTAAGAAAAACTGATCTAATGCTGGCCCCTTTTCAATTGCAACCACAGTACCAATAGTGGAAACCACTTGCCCCCCCAAACTATAGCTGTAGCTCGATGCATCTAGATCAACCGATGTTTTCGCATAAGCCTGCCCGACATCGACTTCTTTCCCATTAATACCGATGCGCATATTTCTGAGCCTGATACCAGTCGGCACTGCGTTCGGATCCAAACTAATAAAAAAAGGCGCATTGAAAAGATACGCAGAAGAATCAAATTCACTGACCTCGAACACCACAAAAGCCTCTGCTAAATCAACCCACTCACTCACATTGAACAGTAAATAATATTTTTGTCCCACCCTTAGATCATAGTTATTCTGAATTTGATCATCGGTCAAGATACGATTATGCACAACCACTAACCTAATCACACCTTCCCATGGCCGATCACCAGAAGCTTCATTGCCTAAAACCAATGCGAAAGCACTGTCCCAGTCTGAAAGACTGCCGCCTCCAGCATCGTCTAAGTCTTCGGTATATTCGCCATTCACATATATTCTTCTACCATTTTCAAGATCATAGTTTATAACTACATGCTGTAATGTCGCCTGCAACCTTTCATCATCATCGTTTGTTGATAACGCAGGCTCACCATTTGCGCTGGTCTGGCTACTACGATTCAAGGCAACATAATTATAGAGTACTTGACCCAAAGTAAAATTTCGTTCACTCACACCACCAGAGTAGCTCACGATTCGTGCTGGGCCTTCTTGGGTCACGTTTGCAGGTGTGACCCAGGCTTCAATACTATACTCGCCTGTCGCAGTAATCTGATCATAGAGCTTTTTACTTGCTGACGTTGACCCTTGGGCTTTACCTTTTCCTTTTTCATCCTCAACTGCACCACTATTAAAGCGTATACCCCAACCGCCAACCCACTCATAGTCGCCAGACAGGTTCAGGTGCAGCTCAGGGCTAACACCACTCACGTCATAAGCAATAGATCCAGACCCTTGCTTAAACTCATATTTAGCTATCATGTTTGCTTCATATCTACCACCGCTACTAGCAATAATCCCATCATCTAGTAGGTTTAATGCTTTACTGGTCACTAAGTTTGAATCCACTGTGGTCACGGGTATTGCATCAGAAAATTGCTGAATCGCATTTTGCATTTCACTAGCATTAGACGAACAATCACCCCAGCAATTATGGAAACTATTTAGTCGCACCACAAACCTTGAGTCTTCTGGTACCTCAACATTCATTCTACTTAAAGCTGCTGAGTAAGCAGTGTCAACATCAGCACTCGCAAAGAATGGAGACTGAGGTATAGTAGCTGTTTCAGCATGACAATCAGAACAATAATTCGTTAGTATAGGGTACACCGTCGTACTAAAAAGGCTTGAGTCAACAGGAATATCTTTTGTGTCTACTAAATCGTGACTGGTGGGCGCAACCAAAGTAATACTGGAAGTGTTTCCAGCTACAGATTCTCCAGCCCAAGCTGATATATATGCCGCAATCGTATCGGCACAAGCCGTATTACTTGCTAACCAACAACCATGGCCGCCGGAAACTTTCTCCACAATGCTAGATAAACTTGGTGAGTTCAAATCCACATAAGGATTAACCGCATTGTAGGCTAGGTTTACATCGTCTGTTCGAGCAAACTTCGGCGCCTGATCATTCTCATTGTGACATTGACCACAACGGTTGTTAGCTATCACATTTGACCAAAAGTTAATTCTGAAGTTTTCAATATCTGAAGTTTGTGCAACTGGACCAGAATAACTGCTAGCCGTTAAGGTTTCAGTGTTTGGATTCTCCTCGACCGACTCCCCAGAACCACCGCCGCAGGCACCGATAAACGTCACAATAAAACCAATCAGAAAAAATCTGAATAACATCGCACCGATGGTTGAATCCCAGTTCACTGAGCTAATCCCCCATACAATAAACAGATGAATCGATAAATGCCTGCTTTAAGTTATAACCTGCATTCTTAAAATTTGTGATCATAGATGCTATCTGGCTGCGATCAGCCGAATCTGACGGGGGCCTAAAACACACTTGTTGGAATACTTTCTCTACCTGGCACTGCGCAAATTGTTCCGAATGAGCCAACTCTTGTCCCATTGACTTAGCTCCATTTCCTCGACCTGAAAGCGCAGCATCCCACCCCAACGTTTGGTCATTACTGGCTCGCCAATAATTTTCCCAGCTATCGTCAGGCGTAACATAGCCATAAGGAAAATTACTCGAGTTAATGTGGTATTTAGCCTGAACCCGTGTACCTGTCGTAGCATCCATTTCACTCGAACTGTTATAAACTAATCGGCCCAGCTCACCCATTGGGTCATTATCGCGATCATAGTCCCACTCGTAGTAAGCAAATGCTTGTGCCATTGGATCCATCCCCGCATGGCAACCGATACAATTATTCAAGAAAATACTGGAATCTCCACCTGGACTACGGCTAACATCTTGACGGATACGATCAGGTGTTAAGGTTACGTCCATGATTTGCTCCAGATCCTTGCAAAGATAATTTAACAAAGTAAAACGAAAGTTCGCTCTATTCGTCCCAGCATAAAAAAAGGCTTTTGCCGCAGCACGCGTTGTCAACACACCTGCAGTCGCATCCGCTGGTAGCTCTGGTATTACGTCAGATTGACTACGTTGTACCAATGCAGTACTAAGCTCCACTGAATTTGAGTTGATCGCTGACTCTAAGGCTTCATAATGTAAATTATTGTCGGGAGCATAGGGTGTTAAATTTAAGCTTGGGTCGCCTACAAAGATAATATTACCTGATAGAACCTGTCGAAAATCAATATCATTCAGAACAATACCTATAAAAGTTGCTGAATAATCATCTAGAGGAACGAAAACATCCTGATCAACATTAGTCATAGGTGCAACCATATTCTTTAAGGTGACCAAGTAGAAATTCTCATTTTCAATTGCTAAAGATGCCGCCGCTTGTGGATTGTTATTGTCTATAAAGGTAATCATATCGCTCAATACCGTAGCACTAGGCGGCACACCGGCAATGCGGTCATGAATACGTTTTGCTTGATCTACACTTGAACCAACTGCAAGAGAAGCGTACCCGAAAGCAAACAAAATAGTTAAACTGGTTAACCAGGATAATTTTTTCATAGGATTAAACTTGTCTAAAACTTCAACAATAGTTAAATCAAGGTATTTTTGAGTAGGCATTGGGTTGTTGTACTTCACATTGACCAGCCCCGACGATATTTAGGAATAAACTTAATCAAATTAAGCGCTATTGTTTTATGTTAGTCATTTTTAACTATTTATAATGTGATAATCTGCACAATATATAGCTAATGTATCAATTTAATGGTTCATCTCTATATTATTCTAGTAGCGTTCGCCTATTACTCACAACACTATAGGTGTGTTGTTTTGCTAGGCAAGCTGTAAATAAGTGTTAAGCATTTAAAGTGAATTTGGGAACATCTTCAAATAAACGAGCCTCATCTTCGGCTAAACTAAGAGAATCAATGACTTTCGAACCTTAACAATGCAACCGCGTTAAAAGATTTTCAACATTAATCTAACAAGCATGTACCGATACAATCTAACATTAGTTACCATATTGATAGGCACCTATGGCTGCGGTGGTGGCGTTGGCACTCAAGACAGTGAACCAGACCCTATTCTAGAGGAATTTCCAATTGCTTATGTGGCCCGTGATTCACTCAGGATACAAGAAGACCCTGACGACGAACCAGCATTAATATCGGAAGACATTAGAAACCCATCAGCTTTTAATCCAGGCAGTAGGCTCATGCTTCGCGACAATGCATTAGCAAACAGTCCAGAGCAGCACCTATTCGCAACTAAGCTGTGTGATATCGAAAACACTGATTCTGAGAAGTTTATATTATTCTGCAATGAAGATCGCAGCGTTAAAGACTATGATGTAAAAAATCTGAGCACATCCTACGACGGCCAAACACTTCTTTTTTCTGTGCGAGCACCAGATATCGAGAATGCAGATGACGATGAGCAACCCACTTGGGATATATGGCAGTACAACAATGAAACACAATTACTCAGCAATGTGATGAGCTCCCCGTCGACTGAAGATATTGGTGACGAACTTTCTCCCTCATTTTTACCGAGTGGGCGAATTTTATTTACATCAAGCTTACAACTAAATACCCGAGCACTGTTACTGGACGAAGGAAAGTCACGCTATTCCGGTTTAACAGAAGATCTCAGGCAACATGCATTTAATCTACATACCATGGATGAAACAGGCGGCGATATCCAACAAATCTCGTTTAACCCTAGTCATGAATTAGACCCTAGTGTTTTGTCGGACGGGCGAATCGTGTTTAGCCGTTGGGACAATTTTGCTGGCCGCAATCGCATTAGCCTATACACCATTTATCCCGACGGATCTAATCTGCAAGTGCTTTATGGCATCCACAGTCACCAATCAGGCAGCGACCCGGACCAAACAATTCAATTTATGTCACCTTTAGAAATATCTTCAGGGCAAGTATTAGCACTGCTAAAAAGTTTTCAAACAAATTTTTTAAGTACTGAGCCGGTTCTCATTAATACCGCAAGTTTTACCGACAACCAAGTACCTTTACCGAGCTTTTCAGCAACTACTAACGAAGCACAAACAAGTATTAACTCGTTAACCACTTCTTCAGGTAGCGACATAGCCGAAAACGGCCGCATTGTCAGTTTATCTCCCCTTGAAGACGGCAGGCTCCTCATGATCTGGTCACCTTGCCGGTTGGAAGCCCCCGTCATTACGGAAGAAGATACTGAAGAAGATAGCGAACCAGAAACCACCAACCTAATCTGTTCAGAAGAAAACTTAGCACGCGAAGATGTAACTGAAGCAGACCCAACATACGGAATCTGGATGCTTGACCCTTCGGCAGGCACGCGCACACCTATCTTGCTAGGCTCTACCAGCGTGATTTACTCTGAAGTAGTAGCAATGCAATCAAGGACAGCACCAGCAATTGCCACCTCAATTGAAAACAATAGCAATTTCAGCAGCGACTTAGCAGAACAAAACTTGGGTGCCGTGCATATTCGAAGCGTTTACGATATTGATGGCGTAGATAATTCCAACGACGGTATTCTTAACCTAGCCGATCCAGCACAAAGTAGCAGTATTGAAAAACCGCTCCGGTTTTTAAGAGTCATCAAAGCCGTACCCATACCTGACCGCGATACTCGAAATTTTGACAGAGCATCTTTCGGCACTAACCGATCCCAACGCATGAGAGAAATCATTGGCTATACGCCCATAGAGCCAGATGGTTCAGCAAAATTTGCAGTTCCAGCAAACGTAGCGTTCAGCATCAGCCTGCTGGATGAATCAGGTCAAAGAACCTCATCAAGACATCAAAACTGGTTGCAAGTGACAAGTGGAGAGGTGCTAGAATGCCGCGGCTGCCATGCCAGTTCAAGCGCTACCACCGCTCACGGCAGACCAGAAGCAGAACCTGAAAGCGCTCATCCTGGCGCTCCCTCTACAGGCCTACCCTATCCAAATACCAAAAACGAGCTATTTGCCAATCAGGGCGAAAGCATGGCTGAAGTCTATGCTCGCATCAATGGCATCAGGCGCCCTACCACAGATGAGTGGACAGACACTACGCTATTCCCCGCTGAGCCCGATAGGTCCTTCACTCATGCAGACCTAGACACCGCTAACCCAATTTCCAGCGGCTGCTTTGGCGCTACCGGCGGGCTAGAATGGGGGCCTCTTTGCCGTATTAAATTACACTATCCGACACACATTCAACCCATTTGGGATAAAGAGCGTACAATATTAGACACTGACGGTATTACACTCATCGATATCAAATGCACAAACTGCCATAATTCTAAGGATGTCGCAGATGTTGTACAGGTTCCGGCTGGGCAGCTCAACCTCATCAGCGATCCATCAAATGCATCTCCCATTTACAATGTTAGCTACCTCGACCTATTAAGAAATGACTTCGAAGAAATCATCTTAGATGGCGTACTAACAGACCAACAACCTGTATTAGACGCAGATGGAAATCAAGTCATTTTAGATGATGGCAATGGAAACCTCATTCCTCAATTTAACCAAGTCACTGTTCGCAGTAGCATGAGCCCGAATGGCGCGACCAGCAGCAGCCAATTCTTCGACACCTTTACCGCTGCAGGCACAACGGTAGACCATCGAGGTTATTTAACGAATGCTGAGTTACGGATCATTAGAGAGTGGTTAGACATTGGTGGCCAATATTATAACGACCCATTTGACGCACCCCTAAACTGAGATTAGCGAACAAATTGCACTACACTAATGTATGATCCATGAAAATTATCGCCAACACCTGTTTCTTTAAAGGAAATAAAGTAAGCATGACTGTCACCAAGCATAAGCAATACTGTGTTTTTCTAGGTGCTATGCTACTAGGCTTGATCTGGTCACAAGCAACAAAAGGCAATGAGACAGACGATAAAACGGCAATAGTAACAGCCCCTTTCGTTGAACTGAGAACTGGCGCAGGCCGGAGCTTCCCAATATTTCACGTCATTGAAAAAAATGAGTCCCTTACTTTTATA
>JAYPYM010000024.1:0-7874 GCA_038135915.1 Gammaproteobacteria bacterium | reverse complement strand
TAAAGCAGAGACATTAGCTGGCATTTCGGGTTGGTTCCATGAATCTGACTTAGCCAAACTAGTGAATCACGAAGGCTTTCAGCTTGTTTCAAAATATAGCAACCAAGCTCAAAACCGTGCGCCAGAAAAAACCTGGGAGGGTGGCGTATTCTCCGGCAGTTTTGATGGTGCTGATGCATACAGCCTCTTCGTTGGATACCATTTTACAAAACACCTATCTAGCGAACTGATCGCCACTCAAACCCTAAGTAATTTTGTCGAAAGCAACCTAGTTGGCATGCAAATCATTCACACCAGTCTACCCAATAAGAAATGGCGCCCAATGATGATACTGGGTGCAGGCAAAATATATATATCACCAAAATCTACATTAGTACTACCTGAAAATAGAGATAACGATTTCATGAAGGTCGGTATCGGCATTAAAACCCACTTTGTTCGTGGATTCTATTTTAGAGCAGAATATAATGCATATCGTCAATTAACGCAGCGAGAAGAGAACGTTACCAATGATGAATGGAAGCTGGGCTTCAGCACCTTATTTTAGACCTGGGGACATCGGTTCATACTGGTATAGTCCACCAGCTAAAGCCCTATCAACTACAGCCCTACCGTTAATTGTAGGTATAATACTTCTACTGTGCATGCCCAGGTATGCCTATCCCGACAAACTGAATACAGTCAGCGCTTTGGAACCCAACATCAATAGAAAAGAAACAGTTGAACCTAGAATAGACCAAGAAAACTTTGAAATTACGCTATACGCAGGATTGAATAGCGTAGAGGACTTTGGTGTCAACCCAGTATTCGGGATTCGAGGCGCCTATCACGTTACTGAAGACTTCTTTATTGAGGTCGCGCTAGGTTTTAGCGACACAAAAAAGAGCACCATAGAAACCGTCAATCAAATTGAACTCATTAATGATGAAGACCGCGATCTAAGTTATTACGCCGTTGATATTGCTTGGCATATTATGCCTGGCGAAGGCTTTACATTCGGCCAGCGCACCTTTACCAGCCAGTTATTCCTAATTTCGGGTATCGGTAGCACTAAATTCGCAGGGGACAGCGCTTCCACACTTAACTTAGGAATCGGTTACCGCATCTTACTTAACGACAGCTATGCTGTTCGCTTAGATTTTAGGGATTATCTATACGAATACAACCTAACGGGTGAAGAAAAGAGAACAAACAACTTTGAATCAACTTTAGGGGTCAGCTTCTTTTTCTAGATTCAAAGTTTAATGCACTAATGATAATCACATAGGACACCGAAACTCAAATCGAGCAGTTGAAACAATGAACAAAGATGAAGACAAACCAGATCAAAACGAGGTCAAGATCCATATGGAAAACGCGAAACTAATTTTATTTAGCATAAAACCCATCGTTATTTTTTTACTACTGATCATGATTATACATTCAGCCGATGCAAAAGAATTTAACCCACCGAAAGAAGCGCCAGACTTTACTTTAAAGGCCTTAATTAATGGAGAGAAACAAGAGAATCTCAACTTAAGGGAGCAGCGTGGCAAAGTAGTGCTTGTGAATTTTTGGGCCACTTGGTGTGGTCCTTGTAGAGCCGAAATGCCGTTACTAAACGACCTATACTTGAAATATAAAAACCTCGGTTTTACCATTTTTGGAATCAACGTAGAAGATGACCCATCGAAAGCAAAGGAATTTCTAGAAAAAACACCCTTAGACTTCCCTATATTATTCGATACTGAAAACCAGGTGAGTGAAGCTTATGAATTAGAGGCTATGCCTTCTACCTTTATTATAGATAAAGACGGAAAAATGAGGGTCTTCCATCCTGGCTATAAAGAGGGTTACGAAAAAATGTATGAACAAGTCGTTAAAAAATTGATTCGTGAATAAAGAATATGATGACCAAGTTTAATCGAACGAAAAAACACTGTTTCGCAGTAAAGCCCATACTCTTCTTATTTTTGGTGGTTTTCATACTTTCAGGCTGTAGCATCAAGCCTTGGGTCAAACCCTACCAACGAAATAAGTTAGCGGATTCTCTCATGTCACCTGAAAACAATCCGCTTGATGATAAGTATATGAATCACGCTTTTAAATCAAGGGAAGCTGCTCGAGGTGCTGAGGCAACTTCTGGAGGTGGCTGTGGTTGCAACTAGCACGATAAAAAATGGAGTAGATCATCTATTTCCAGCATTTTTTATCGCAATAATGTGCTCGTTGTTGCAGCCTATAGCAAACGCCGCTGTCTTACCAGAAGAAAGGCTGGATCTACTTTACCACAGTTACGAAGGTGACAACACAAAGATTGATGGGCCAGCAATTTTAGTACGCAAAAATTTTGCAGATAAAATATCAATCGCCAGCCATCATCTTGTAGACAATGTGAGCGGCGCTTCCATAGACGTTCGCGTGTTTGGTGCAAGTGCATACCGAGAAAAACGAACCGAACAAAGCCTATCTTTTAACTTACTGCAAGACAAAACACAGTATGTGTTTGGATATGAACAAAGTAACGAAAACGACTTTGATGCCAAAGGTGCATTCATCAGCATCAGTCAAGACTTCTTCGGCGACTTGACTAACATTACACTAGGGTATTCGCGAGGCTGGGATACCGTCGGCATGTCAACTGATGCAAACTTTTCAGAAGATGTGGAGCGAGACAGCTTTAGTATCAAGATCTCACAAATATTAACCCCGAAAGCAATTCTCTTTGCAAATATGGAAACCATATCCGATGAAGGTTTTTTAAATAACCCCTATCGATCTGTTCGATTTATTGACCCAAGCGTTAGTCGAGGCTGGTCACTGCAACCTGAAGTTTACCCGAATACAAGAACATCTAACGCCTTTAGCATCAGTGGACTTTACTACCTAGACTATGGTGCCTCTCTCGGTGGTAGTATTCGATACTTTAATGACACCTGGGATATCAGTGCTCAAACATTGGAATTAAAGTACAAACAACGAATCCAAACATTTACGATAGGTGCAAGAATACGGTTCCATCAGCAAAACGAAGCCTCGTTCTATAGCGACCTGTTCCCCTTTAGAGATGCACAAAATTTCCTAGCTCGAGATAAAGAACTCAGTGATCTCAGTTCAATCATGCTAGGCTTTTCTATCAGTTACGCATTAAAAACAGAGCAAACTCGATGGATTAATAAAGTAGAAGCAAGCCTAGCCTATGACCGCTACCAAATTGACTATAACAATTTTCGAAATGCAGAGATAGTATCAGTCACTGCCGGTACGGAACCGCTATTTTCACTCAACGCAGACCTTATTCGCTTTTACTTTACAGCGTGGTATTGAGCATGGGCCTAGTAAAAATATTAGTCTTGTTAACAGGTTTAATTCTCGGTCACTACGCCAATGCAAATTGGTATAACGGATCTGAAATTATAATGGGAACCGATGTTTCCGTCAGGCTTTGGCACGAAGATAGCCAACAGGCAGAAAAACTGATTCAGGAAATATGGTCAGAGATGCATAGAATAGATAAAGCATTCAGCACCTACAATGCTAACAGCCTTATATCCAAGATCAATCGACAAGCTGGTCAGGGAGAAGTCGTTATCACCAAAGAGCTGCACCAACTACTAAACCGCAGTCTTTATTTTTCAACTTTAAGCAATGGTTTATTTGACATCAGCTATGCAAGTGTTGGCCACCTGTATCATTATCAGAAAAACATCAAACCGACTGAGAAAATGTTGGTTAAGGCATTAAGGAACATCAACTATAGGGATATTATCATTCTCTCCAACCCTGCTCGAATTAAATTTAAAAATCCAGAACTAAGAATAGACCTAGGGGGTATTGCCAAAGGTTATGCAGTCGACCAATGCATTAAGCTGCTAAAAGCAAACAATATTGAAAGTGCAGTTGTCACAGCTGGAGGCGACAGTAGATACATCGGAATGCATCAAGATCGCCCATGGCACGTAGGCATTAAACACCCCAGACAGAGTTCAAAAAATGCTTTTTTACTGCCCATCAGCGACGCAGCCATCTCAACTTCAGGAGATTACGAAAGATACTTTTTAGATGAAAATAATCAAAGGCATCATCATATTTTACATCCAGAAACAGGCAAGTCTCCAGCAGATCTGCTAAGTGTCACTATTATCGGTGAGAAAGCGATAGACACAGATGCACTGAGTACCACTCTCTTTGTTGCTGGTGTCTCAGATGGTTTGGCAATCATAAACAAAATACCCGACTATGATGCGATATTCATTGATAAAAATGGTCATGTTTACTACAGCGATGGGCTAACTCAGCCGGATAGTTTAAGCTTAAGGGAATAAATTATGCAAACTTATGCCACTTCAAACACTATATATCAGTTAGGATCAGCATGCGTCTTACTCCTTAGCCTACATTTCACTATTAACACAACGTATGCAAACGAAAAAGAAACGCTTTCAGACCAAATAGAAATGTTGAAAGAGGAGGTGATCAATTTAAACCGAGATCTCTTTATTCTTGAAGAAGACTTACTCTTTCCTTCAAGTACTCAATTCAATATCTATTTATCAACCGACGCGCCAAAATATTTCAATCTAGACGCCGTTAAAATCAAAATCAATAACGTCATTGTCTCCACTCATATTTACACCGAGAACCAAAAATCGGCGCTTTCCAAGGGCGGCATCCAAAAACTTCACACTGGCAATATCAAAAGTGGAGAACATGAGCTAGTCGCCATCTTTCAGGGCCAAGGGCCTGAGTCTCGGGAATACAAACGCGCTATCAAACACGACTTTACTAAGTCAACCGATCCTGTGCACCTAGAAATAAAGATTGAAGACGACGAAAAACAACAACAGCCTAGATTTTCAGTAACCCCTTGGACGAACTAATGCCCATTTACCAAAAGTGCTTTATGGTTAAAGCTGGTTTCATACTCTTGATGCTCTGCTCAGTAAACAATGTTTACGCTTGGCCTCTTCTTAAGAAAACATTAGCACAAAAAGACCCCTCCCCCCTTAGCCATGATGTCCGTAACTTAGCCTATGGACAAGCACTTTACCACTATTTTTTAGATGGCACCATTGATGCTTTAACACTACTAGAAGTGGATAAAGTGCGCCAAAAAGAGAAGTCAGATATTTTAACCTACCCTTTTCCAGACATGTTCAACATGAATCTTTCTCTACAAATGGGCTTAAGTAGAAAAGCTTCTCATCAACTAGATCACTTTTCTACACTTGAATTACCTACTTCAATTAAAGACCAAGTCTATTTTTACCTAGCCAAATATAACTATGAAAGAGGCAATTTTGATCAAACTTCATCAGCCCTATCAAATATTCAAACACCAAACCAACATCCCTTTAATGGCGAGATAAAGTACTTTTCGGCTCAGATTGCAATAAGAGAAAAGGCGTTATCAGAAGCAGAAACTATCGCTGCAACCATACCTGAAACCAGCCCCTGGCGCCCCTATATTTTCTATAATATAGCATTAGCCAAGGGTGCTCATCACACTGTAGAAGAAACAGATAAAGCCTGGCAAGATTTCAAACAGGAAGCTAGCCAACTGAGAAGAAGGGAAAAGAAAAACACGCATCTTCAAAATGAAATAGCGGCGTTGGAAGCACGTGCGGCAATCACTGAAATGCTTCTCTTTTTGCAAAGAGGCAACCATAAACAATCCATTCAAAACAATAAGCAATGGCAAACACTCAGGACAGCACTAGATCGCATTAGATTAGATGGGCCTTGGTCTAACAGCGCGCTTCTTAGCGTTGGTTTACACGCCCACCAAGATAAAAAACAAGATATCGCACGAAAAGTATTTTTACATCTACAAAATGGAGCCAAGGAAAGTATTGAAAAGCAAACAGCAATGCTGCTATTACCCAAAACATATCTCTCTTCTCATCAAGATACTAATCAATCAAATATTTCAGCAGCCTTAAATGCCTACAATAAAGCCATCAATCACTATAAACATCACATAGAGACATCTAAATACCAACTAACTCACTTCGACCAATGGTACCAAAGCTGGATTGAAACGCTTAGTGATCAGAAAATCGAGGAATTTCCTACCAATCACTTCCCTACTCATGATACCCAGTGGGCACTTTGGCTTGCAAAGCAGAAAAATCAGCAACTAATGCAAGAGTTTCTCCACGTTCAATCAATCGAAACCCAAATCTCCAAATGGAAAAAAATCATACCCTACTTTCTACTCACACTGGATAATCGCACCCTGGCGCATAAGAATAGGCTTGCGTCATTTAGCCAGGACCAAGTTTCCACGCCCTATCAGCGCAGCGCATTAAAGTACGCGCAATTATCAGAACAACTAAACGAAATCATTTCTAAAGAGTCATACTGGAAATTAGCTGACCAAAAAACACAAGCGCTATACCAACTAATAGAAGAAAACAAGATTAGAGTTAATCAACTGGAGCGCTACAATCTCATCGACGCAGTAGAAGCTGATAAAGCGAAAGAAACTTTGCGTAAGAGCACAGGCCTATTGATCTGGCAACTAGAGCTAGAAAGGCCCGTTATTACTTGGCAAGCAAAAAAGAACTTGAATATGATACAGCGAGAGTTGAACCAGGCAAAGACTCGATTAACCAACATCCAAGCCCTTTCTGCTGGCCTTGCTCAAATTGAAGAACAGCAGGCTCAGGTAAATGAAATAGCGAACCGAATTTTGGCTATCAAGCCCAAATTAGTGTTACTAAAAAACACCATCCAAGATCGTTTAAGAGAGAGCATTCAAGCAGAGTTACAACAGCAGATTGAGCGCCAAAAATACTATCTGAGTATCGCCACCTACGAAAGAGCACGCATTGCAGATAGGATGTGGCAAGCAGAATCTTCCATACAGTCAAATAGGTACGGCGAATGAAAAAAGCGCTACACTATATTGGCACACGCTTAAGGGCATTATTACTATGGGTTACTCTGGGTGCAATACTAACTGGGTGCCAATCCTTCACTCCATCTATCTTCGGAAAAAATAATAACAAAAGCGCCTCCGAAACCGGCAGCATTGGTAACTTATTGGCACCTACTAAAGATGAAATAACTAGAGCATCACCAAAACACCGGCAAAATCAGCCCGAAAGTAATCCTTCGCTACAAGATATTATTCGATTTTACCGGGAAAGCATTATAATTTCACCCAATGAATCTAATCGCGCGCACGCTCAAGAAAGATTATCTCAGCTAGAAGCCAAGCACGCTGAAAATCAGTTCGTGGAACAAGCTGAAGGTTATGATAAGAGCCTAGAAAACACGATTGACCTCATGACAAGCTGGCTTCGGCAGAACAAAAGCCACACAAATAGGGCTCCGATGCTTTATCAACTAGCAAAAGTTTTAGAGCTCAAGGGAGATCGAGAAACATCAATCAATTATTTAAACGAAATATTAGCAAACCACCCCAAATTCCAATACATAGACGAAGTTGAGTTTCGCCTAGGCGAAGATGCCTATAGTCTAACCAACTATCAGCAAGCAAATAACATGTACCGCCGGGTAGCTAACAGAAAAGATTCGAAGTATATCATTCAAGCCTATTATATGCTGGGATGGTCATATTTTAAGTTGGGAAGCTTTATACCTGCGTATACGGCATTTGACGAAGCGTTAGAACTATTATCTATTGGTCAATTAGATACATTATCAAACCAGGAAGATGACACCTTTGACAATACAAACAATACCAACACGCTAGATTTTTCAAAAAAACACCAAGCCTCTATAGAAACAGATACGTTGAGAACGATTAGCCTCATCTTGGAGTACATCGGCCACGTAGATTTTCTGAATAAATACTACGAAGACAATATACCAGACTACGCTGTCAATATTTATACTCAACATGCGGAATACCTATTGAAAAAGAA
>JAYPYM010000023.1:19682-29496 GCA_038135915.1 Gammaproteobacteria bacterium | reverse complement strand
CATCTTGGGAGAAAGACGCGCTGAAGCAGTGGCTGCGAAACTCAAGGCATTAGGCGTCCCTGCCGACAGAATCAAAACAGAGTCGAAGGGAGAAATGGCACCAGTTGCCACTAACGAAACGCCTGCCGGTAGACAACAGAATAGACGAATAGAGGTACTCTTCCAAAGCAGTTCAATTGATACAAGCAATGATACTAGCTCAGCTTCAGTAGAAATGTTTGCAAGTTACCATTGACTCTAAGCATGGATAAGAAAAATCATCAACCTGACGATTCATGCAAAGTAACTAATTTTGAATCCAAGTTCGAGGACCATA
The DNA here is from genome assembly GCA_038135915.1 of Gammaproteobacteria bacterium. GTDB lineage: Bacteria > Pseudomonadota > Gammaproteobacteria > Pseudomonadales > UBA6940 > JAYPYM01. The sequence continues at coordinate 29,180 of JAYPYM010000023.1, read as the reverse complement.
CTATGAATACTGAAACTAAAGACCGAGTAGTCGATCTGGTAAAAACATTAAATGATGGAATCCATTTTTATAGTAGCGCCAAAAAGGACATATCTGATCCTGTATTAGCCTCAATTTTCACTGAGATGCTCTCAGTGAAAATTGATTTTAGAGCCAAACTCAAGGAATGCTTTGATTCAAGTGAAGATTTCCCTTCACTTGATGATAAAACCCTTGGAGGGAAGCTTAGAGAGTCCTACACCAGGTTATCTGCAAAGGTTGTTGAAGACAAATCAACTCAATACATCAAGCATCTTGAGGAGGTTGAAGATAAGGTTCTTGATGTTTTCAATGATTTGTCATCGACTACACAAGACGCAGACTTAGTAAAAGTGATAAAGCAATCTTTCCCTGCGGTCATAGACTGCCACAATAAAATGAAGTCGATCAAGCAAATTGCAACCGCTTGATCGACCAATCGATAGGTGATCCCTCCTTCCCATGATTTTTTTAAGGTAATTCGAATGAAATGTGATCCAAGCACCTATAAAAACTATTTAAACAAGTACCATCCGCATTCACGTGAGTTTCATCAAGCAGTAGCTGAAGTCTTTCAGGACGTATGGGAACTATTCGAAGAAAACAGGGTTTATCAGAATGCTCAAATAATGGAGCGGTTGATGGAACCAGATCGAATAATTAGTTTCAGAGTAACCTGGGAAGATGATAGTGGAAAGATTCATATTAATCGGGCCTTCAGAGTTCAGTACAGCAATGTGTTAGGCGCTTACAAGGGGGGACTAAGGTTTCACTCAGGTGTAAATGAAAGCATTCTGAAATTTTTAGGGTTTGAGCAATGTTATAAGAATGCGCTAACAGGATTACCCATGGGTGGCGCAAAGGGAGGGTCTGATTTTAACCCCAAAGAATTTAGTGACCGAGAGGTGATGAGATTCTGTCAAGCCTTTATGACAGAACTATACAAATACGTAGGGCCTGACATCGATGTACCTGCAGGGGATATGAATGTTGGAACAAGGGAAATTGGTTATCTTTATGGCCAGTATTTAAGAATAACCGATCGATGGGAAGGTGTGTTAACCGGTAAATCTCCTGGTTTTGGGGGTTCATGTGGGCGATCTGAGGCTACTGGACATGGCGTTGTTTATTTTTTAAAAGAAGCACTGAACGCACATGACAATGGACTTAGCGACAAGTCCGTATTAGTCTCTGGCTCAGGTAACGTCGCCTTGTATGCAGCTGAAAAATGTATAGAGGAAGGTGCAAAAGTATTAACGCTTTCAGATTCCGAAGGCACGCTCTATTTTAAATCTGGCTTGAATTTAGAGCAGTTAGAGGAAATTATGCAGTCTAAATTTGTAGAACGAAAACGTTTGTCAGAGTGTGGGCAAGGAGAGTTTTTTTCTGAGAAAAAACCCTGGGATATTAAAGATGCGCACATTGCTTTGCCCTGTGCCACGCAAAACGAAGTGAATATCGAAGATGCGAAATCAATGATCAGTAATAAAATAATCGCTATCGCGGAAGGCGCGAATATGCCCCTAACCCACGAGGCTCAAGATGCTGTGCTTTCTAAGCCCATCATTTATGCCCCTGGGAAAGCGGCAAACGCAGGCGGTGTTGCAGTGTCTGGTTTGGAGCGTTCACAGAATGCAACGCTTGAAAGCTGGAGCAAAGAGAAAGTTGATGATAAATTACGTACGATTATGAAAGAGATTCATACACGCTCTATTGAACATGTAGAGAAGGAGAAGGGTATCCTCCCTTACCGAAAAGGCGCGAACATATACGGTTTTAAACGCCTGGCAGATACATTACTTGCCTACGGCATACACTGATATTTACATGAAGAAGATCATTCTTTGTCAAAGCCATCTACGACTATTGCGCCCATAGATGCTGGCATGGCTATGACTATTAATCTTTTAAGCGATAGTACTGGGTCAGAAAATAGCGGAAGTTTATCGAGAGATAGCAAAACAAGAGAAACAACAAAAAAAGCAATCATGTAGGCAACAATTACGCGAAATATAAATTCGATGTACCGGAACCGAATGTTTTTATCAAAAACGCTTTGATAAGCGTAGAATGACAAAAAGATTAATGATAGCGAGAAGAGGAGCACAAGATTTGCGATGGGCAAAGAAGATCCTAATCCCCATGCTTCTTCTGAAAAAGAAACTGGCACAGCCAAAAGGAATGAACCTATGGCTATTTGGGCAGCATCTTCTGCATCAAAATTGAGAAACACCTGTGCTCCTTGTTAAAGTAATAGAGTGTAAGTGACGGGCACAAAAAGTCAAAAATACCAGCACAGTTTTACATAATTATAGTCGCTTGTGTACAAATCCATTTAGGCTCCCACGCTTCTGGCTGCGAGCGTGTATTATACATAAGCGTACATTTGAGCTTGGAGTAAGCTGAATGAAAAACAAGCAACCATATACCTCCCTTTTCGAAGCAGATACAGACTATTGGCGTCTTCAAGAGGCAAACAAAATTTGCTGTCTGATTGATGGAGAGGATTACTTCTCAGCACTTCATCAGGCGATCATCCAAGCTGAGCACGCGATTTATATCATTGGCTGGGATATTCACAGCCAATTTAATCTTATTCGAAACCCTGAAAAGGACCGCCCCGACGCCAATATGCCTAGTGTGTTCCGAGAGCTCCTAGAAAAAAAAGTATCTCATGCACCCAATCTTAATGTGTACATTTTAGTCTGGGACTTTTCACCTATTCTCACCTTTGATCGCGAACCCCTTCAGAAACTTAAGTTTGACTTCCTCACCGAAGATCGTATCCATTTCAGAATGCATAAAGCTAGTGCAGTAGGAGCAAGCCATCACCAAAAGATTGTCGTGGTAGATGATAGCCTAGCTTTTTGCGGCGGACTCGATATAACTCATGGTAGATGGGACAGTAGCGAGCATGATTTGAAAGATAAGAGGCGAATCGATATCCCAGGCGGAAAGATACCTCGACCCTATCATGATGTGCAATTCATGGTTAATGGCGATTGTGCGAAATCCCTAGGCGACTTAGCAAGAACTCGCTGGACAGATGCTACTGATCAAATATTGCAACCCTGTGCACATCGAGATCTTTGGATTCCGGATATTACACCTGATTTCCTACGCGGCTGTATAGCGATTAGCCTCACTGTAAGCCGATCAGAGAAAATGGGTGAAAAAAGGCAGATCGAGCAATCTCTGATAAAAATGATCCGTATTGCTGAAAAAATAATCTATATTGAGAATCAATACTTTACTTCAAAAACAATATGCGAGGCGCTTCAAGCGCGACTAATGGAAAAATCTGGGCCTGAAGTTGTTATCGTGACTGGCCGAAGCACCGATGGTTGGTTATCACAAAACTCTATGGACCTGTTACGATGTTATGCAATCAGAAAGTTAAAGTCCTCAGATAAATATAATAGATTTAAAATCTACTATCCCGAATTACCTGGCTCTACCTTAAAAACTAGCCTTAACGTGCACGCTAAGTTGATGATCATTGACGATAAACTTCTTAGAGTTGGGTCAGCTAACTTGAATGATCGCTCCATGGGTTTAGATACTGAGTGTGATCTAACTCTAATTTCTACGTCGATTGATCAAAGCATGACAATTGCCAAAATTCGCAATAAGTTAATTTCTGAACATCTTGGTTATTCAAATAATGAATTAGACTTTAAATGGAAAGGTCATTCTTTAATAAACTTTATTGAAAAACATAATGGCAATGATAGGAAGTTGGTGGACCTAGGCTTAACTTCAATTAGGCCTGAACCGCTGCCGATAAATGATGAACTTTTGGACCCGAAATCACCCATAGATGAAAAGATACTAAAGGATATACTCATCCCTCATGGACATCGAAAAAACACTTCTGTCAGACTCAGTGTAGTGACTGTAACGTTAATTTGTCTGCTCATTCTATTCTTCACGATAAAATTGGGGGTGCTCAATGGAATGAACATGGAAGATGTTCATTCCATTCTAGCCTCGATACATGAACACCCCTTGGCACCATTAGGCTCAACTCTATTCATAGTTTTGGTCGCCACCTTGGGACTACCATTAACACTCATCATCACTTCAGTCATGGTTATACTCGGTGTCGTAAATGGCATTTTTTATTCTTTAATTGGGAGCGTTCTCAGTGGAATTATATCCTTTAAAATTGGAGAATTCTTAGGTCACAGTAGATTAGAGAAAATACCGGTAAAAAACATTCAAGCTATAAGCAAGAAAATAGCGAATAAAGGTGTATTAACCATAGCATTGATTCGCTTAATACCTATTGCTCCCTTTACAGTTGTTAATTTAGTGGCCGGTGCCTCTCACATCAAACTACGCGATTTTATTATTGGTACCTGCATTGGTCTTCTACCATGCATACTAGGCCTATCGATCATCACCAGTGGTGTACTGAAAGCGGCTTATGAACCGACTATTCAGCATGTTTCACTCATGCTGTTTAGTATAGGGGCATTAATTTTGGCAAGCTTCGGTTTACGATATTGGTTAAGTGAAAAAAGATGTGCGTCTAAAAAATGATGAGTGAATCAAAAATAGTAACGTACAATGTCCATGGATTTATAGGTACGGATAAAAGCTATCAGCCCGAACGAAACTTCAAGATAATAAAAGAGATAAATGCGGATCTTGTTGCATTACAGGAGGTCAAAGCGGACAATGAAATACAATTAAACAAATTGCAAATATTTGCAAGGGAAAATAACAACGAATTAATACTAGGCCCAACCATCATCGAGAATCGCCTTCACGCATATGGAAATGCAATATTAAGTAGACATAAAGTCTTAGGTTTTTCTTTGCACAACATAGGTGTCAAAGACAGAGAGCCAAGGGGGTGTATTCTTTTAAAACTGCTTATCAAAGGTGAAACATGGACCGTAGCTGCTACCCACCTAGGTTTAAAAGCTAGTGAAAGAAACGTACAACTTAGCAGAATTTTAGAGCTCATTAGTGAACCCAGCCACGTAATTTTTATGGGAGATTTTAATGAATGGTTCCCTCGCAGCAGAAACTTAGCAAGGATTAAAGCGCTTTTTCCTGATACCCCCTCCTGCAAAACTTTCCCATCTTTTTACCCTTTCCTTAATTTAGATCGTATTTGGGTGCGCCCCGCCAATAGAATGAAATATCTTCATGCCAACGAGTCAGTAATTACCAAAAAGGCTTCAGATCATTTACCGCTTGTCGCCCGAATCGAGACACCCACATAGATTCTTGAAAATTTTACAATATTATTGAATATATTATAACACTCATCACTTTTGGGCTTATAGTCATCTGTTTTTTATAGCTTTTTTATTTGGTATACCCTTTGCTAAATCACATTTAAATAGTTTTCTTTAGTAGGGAGGTTTGATTATGTTTTCTATTGCTATTTTTCTAACCATTGCATCCGTGGTTTGTTTCCACCTAGCTATTTTTGGTTTACTTGGAATGACTGTACAAATGTCAAAATTATTATTTTTACTCGGTATCGGCACTATGGGAGCTAGCTTGACAGACCAACATTTAGAGGGACTTGCTAGTAGCAGATAAGAGTCCACACAGTTTTTTGTCGAAATATGAAAATAGGAGGGTGAAAAAGTGAATACTGACATTAAAAAAAATACTACTCAATTATCAAAATTAATTAACGACAGTATTAATCTATATGAGAGAGCTTTAGATAAGATTGATGATCAGTATGTAAGATCAATTTTTTCGGAAATGATTGCAATTAAGAAAGACGTAAAATTAAGGTTATCAAACATAGATGACCATGAGTTAGAGATGAATGACGGGGATACCACCTTGCAAGGAAAATTGAAAGAGCTATTAGGCAAGGTTTCTGCTCCATTTACGGAGGACAACCTATCTGCTTACATTGGTCAATTAAAAAAGAATGAAGAGAAAGTACTAGACCAACTTCATGAGGTTGGTAAAATAGATAACGCTTCAAAAATTACTGACGTAGTGCAATCTACCTATCCATCCTTACTAGATTGCTTTGACAAAATAAAGGCACTTGCACGCACACGTGACAAGTAAGAAATCACATAACATGCATACGGCGATATAACCTCGCAATCAGCATAGCTTTATAAAGCTATGCTAAAATCAGCCCGGGGAAAATATATTAGTACTGGTTGGCGAAAACAGAATGATTCTTTAGGGATAAGGCTGAAAACCATGCCGAAGTTAGAAAGTAATACGACATTAATAAGAAGAACCCCTAGTTTTTCGTTCAAATGCACTCGCTCATATTAAGGTGGACCCAATTGCAACGTTCAAAAAAGCCTAATCAATTTTCACTAAGTACTCATTTTTTTTCTTGCAACCATACGCTGTTAGTCGAAAAGCTAAAAAGCCAGAGTCGAACTTTGTTGATCCAAGATTTAGATGGCGTTTGCATGGGGCTGGTGCGAGACCCATTAACTCGGTCACTTTCTCCTGATTACATCAGAGCTGCAAAACGCATGGAAGGTCATTTTTTTGTGCTTACGAACGGTGAACACACAAGATTGAGAGGCATCAATCGTCTTGTTCGCAGTGCTGTTGGTAAAGATTCAGATCCTGCTGCAGAAGGCCTGTTTTTACCGGGCTTGGCAGCGGGTGGCGTACAATGGCAAGATGCACATGGGCAGCTGGAGATGCCAGGTGTCACAGAAGAAGAACTTGAATTCCTAGAGACAGTGCCTCAACGTTTTAACAATGCGTTAACTACTGTTTTAGCTGCCCCTCCATTTAAATTTAATGTTAAAATGATAAATAACATTCTAACGACCATAGTTTTGAATAATTTACTTTCACCCACAATTAATATTAATGAGGCTATTCATGTTCTCGGGAATCAATGGCAAGCATTCCGTCAGTTACAAAAAGAGGTCAGTAATATTTTGAAGTCTGTGTTAAATGAAGCTAAAAAGCTGGGAATGATGGATTCTTACTTTATTCACTATGCACCCAACTTGGGACCTGGTCCGGATGGCGAGAGAATTAAGTGGGCAAGCGAAACGGATTGGGGTACCACCGATTTTCAGTTTATGATCAAGGGCGCGATTAAAGAGGTTGGCGTATTGGATATACTCAATCGGTACTTTCACCGACTGACTGGCGAATTCCCACTTGGTGAAGATTTTACGGCACGTACTGCCCCGGGTGATCTTAATTCCTTGGTTACCCTAGCTGAAAATGCCTTTGATCCGGATTTAATGCCAGTTATAGTCGGGGTGGGCGATACCATTACTTCTAATCCGGATCCAGGGGTAGCAGGCGCTTATCTTCGAGGCGGGAGTGACAGAGGGTTTTTAACGCTCATTCAGACACTGAGCGAGAGGCAAAATACTGACAGCGCCATTTTACTCGTTGATAGCAGTAACGGCGAACTCACTCGGCCACGTATAGACACGACTCAAATCAAGCAGTCGTCGACATTTCCCTGGAAGGCGGTTGAGGGAATTAGTGATCCTGACGATTCGCTGAAAATAAATTTTGTTTTTCCAGGCGGACATCAAGAATATATTGATTTTTTCTGTCGCTTATCACAAAGATAATATTTACCAAGGTTTTTCTGCCAAGGATCTCATTGACGCTTTAGTTAGCCAACGTCTAACGTCTTTTCTAGCAAATTATCTTCATCTATGTAGGTAATACTGGTAGTTTTAAAATTAAGATCAACAAATAATTTGCAACAGTACTCTCCTGAGCGCCATGACATGGACACACTCGAGTCACTAGAATAATTCAATTCGAAACGACCTTTGAAAGCCGGGTAACGACATCGAAACCTCATTAATTTTAGCAATCGTTGAACGACAGTTTGCTTAACTGCTTCATCTATTTCCTCTAGGCTGTAGTAATGTCGATTGATATCTCTCAGTTCACCGGTTTGATTCATCAAGTCTTCATCATTGCAACCTGCTAAAAGCCCCACATAATACACTTGAGGAATCCCAGGCGTGAAAAATTGAATTGCTCGCGCTGCTATATAAGCATTGTCATTTTGCATAAGCGCATCATAGAACGTGCAGGTGAGTTGATAAATTGCGCCCACGCTGTGAACGTTAGCGGCTGAACGTCGCAAAATCGGATCCGCACTCCTTTCATTGATGTTATTAATCAAAATACGAATTTTATCTTCTGGCAACACACCCTCAACATCAGGAATGCAAATCCCATCATGAGTGTCAAGTACCGTTATCATATTCAGCGGGCACATACGCAACCAGTGCTTTAAATACACACTATTTGCATCAAGTAATGAGTACAGCAACAGCGGAGGCAGTGCAAATCCGTATGGGTGCATGCCACGACGGCTGATTTCGTACTGGTAACTGCTGTGATCATGCACTTCAGGCAAACATTCCGCACCATACTTGGATGCGACTTCATTCACCCATTCTAAATTACGATAGACGTCTGGCTCCACCAAAAAGCAACTTGTACCGATTTGCTTTGTGGTGTACCCAAACGCATCTAGCCGTAACAGCTTTACACCATGAGAAGTCAAATGCCGAATGTAGTCCTCTAGTAAATCAAAGGTTTTCTTAGACTGGTAATTTAAATCAATTTGTTTTTCTGTAAAAGTACACCAGACGCGAGCAGTTTCACCGTTAGCAAAGGTGACTTCACGAAAGGGTTCTTTTTCCTTGCGAATATGAATCTTTGCTAAGTCATCGTGAGAGATCTCGCCGAACTGGTCGACATCAACGAATAGCTCTGCATAGGGTGAGTCAAACCCATTTTGAATAAAGTCTTTAAACTCTTGAGACTCATCAGAAATGTGATTAACAGTAAGATCTGCACACAAGTCATATTTTTTCGCTATGCGCTCGATATCCTCCCAATTACCAAACACAGGGTCGACCTCATTGTGCGTCAAGGGAGAGAAACCACCATCCGCATTTGACGGATAGAAGGGTAGAATGTGTACGCCACCAATGCTGTCTGAAAAATGTTTTTCGAGCACTTGATAGAGGTCGCTTAAGTGATTGCCAAGCCGGTTGGGGTAACAAATGAGCTGTATTGTATTCTTAAGTGTCATATACCATCCTTGTGAGACGTAGGCCTTTTAGGCCTAGTGAAAAAAAATTGGTTCGACATCAATCATTATCTAAAATTCAATCAAGGCTTACTATCTCTACCGTATTTCTTGACTGACTCCAAAAAGTCCGTGGCCCAGTAATCAATATCGTAATGGCGCACCGAATCAAATGCCTCAGATAAACGGCTTTTTGCCTCAGCTTTTGGCATAGAGAGGGCAATGTAACAGGTCTTCACCATTTCTTTCAAGTCGTGCGGATTGGTTAATAAAGCGCCCCGAAGTTCTGCAGCGGCACCAGTAAACTCGGATAATACAAGAACACCACTGCCTTGTATTAAGCCTTGGGTCGCACTATACTCTTTAGCAACCAAGTTTAGCCCATCTCGCAGCGGAGTAATCCACATCACGTCTGCCATTGCGTAGTATGTGAC
>JAYPYM010000023.1:14122-19672 GCA_038135915.1 Gammaproteobacteria bacterium | reverse complement strand
GTATGTGACTAAGTCTTCGAAAGGCACTGAACGAAAAAAGAATTGTACAGGCGTCCAGCCAACCCGGGAAAATTGTCCGTTGATACGACCAATGGTTTGCTCAATCTGCATCGCCAGTTCGTCATAAATCGTCATACCCTTAGCGGCTGGAACGCACACCGTAATGAGTGTCACCTTTTGGATTAGCTCAGGATAGTCCTGGAGTAGGTGTTCGTAGGCTACCAGCTTTTCAAGTACCCCTTTGGTATAATCTAGACGCTCTACGGATAATATAACTCGCACACCCGCAAGCTCTTCTCGCAATCGTTCCATCCTCTGCTGTGCTGCCCTGCGTGCTAGCACTTGTTTGATACGCTTTATATCGAGACCAACGGGATGCGCCCCCAGCCCAATTTTGCGGTCATGTATTTGAATTTCGGTTGACATTTCGTCCAGGCCAACCGCGCAGCCAAATGTCAAAAAACGTGGCGCACAACTCACCGTTTCAGTCACTTCAATAGGCATCACACCGCGGGCCACATCAACGAAATTTTCCGCCTGACGGGGTATGTGGAAACCAATATAGTTACACTGTAAGAGACTTCCTATGATTTCACGCCGCCACGGAATGACATTAAAAACATCGGCTGATGGAAAGTAGGTGTGATGAAAAAAAGCGATTGTCACATCTGGACGGAGCTCTCTAAGATAAGCTGGAACCATCCATAGATTATAATCATGGATCCAAACTGTCGCATTCTCAGCAGCCTCTTCAGCAGTTCTTTCAGCAAACTGTTGATTGACTCTTAGGAAAATTTCCCAGTGATCATCCTGGAATACAGCGCGCTCCCAGAAAGTGTGCAAAGTTGGCCAAAAAGCTTCTTTCGAAAATCTTTTGTAGAAAACCTCCACATCTTCAGTTGACAAGGGAACCCTTGCACAGACCAGGTTTTTGTAACGTTCTTGGTCAACCCTGGTATGCACTTTAAACTTACCCATACTCTCATCATATAGCGACCAGGCGACCCAGGAGCCTGTTCTGTCACCATCAAAGAAACTAAGTAAGGTGGGAATAATCCCATTTGGGGATTTCGGGCGCCTTCGATTAATTTTACCTTCCTTTACATACTCCTCGTAAGGTAATCGATGATAAACAATAATAAGATCAGATTTGCCTCTAGGGAATTCATCGCCAGTTATCTCTTCAATACCCTCTGGCCCTAAATAACCAAAGTAGATAATCGCTTGAAGTATCGCGCCACATCCAACTTGATCGGCGTGATAGACGAGGTTAACATCTTCGGTTTGTTCAAGTAACGCTGGTTCGGAGTTTCCAACACAAACACCGTTATACCCCTGTGAAAACATAGTGAAGTCACTGATCGAGTCTCCAGCTACAAGTACCCGCTCAGGGTTAACACCAAGATGCTCGACTAACATAAATAATGTTTTGCCTTTATCTGCGTCACACGGTAACACATCAAGGTGATTGTCTTCAGAGAATACAACATGGCATCCCAATTCCTGAACAATCTTAGCGACGGCTTCAGCAACTGATGCTTCAGGGTAAAAATAGGCACATCGGCGCTCTTGTGGTACTTCTTGGCGTTGCAAGCCATCGAGGTGCGAAAGTGCCTGATTAATAACATGCTCGCCAGGCCAAGCTCTGTCTATCTCCAATTGCAATTCGGGGATCATTTGTAGTGTTTCACCATCAACTATGGTAGCCCCCGCATCGCAAATGATGTAGCTTGGTTGAGGTAAAGTGGGGTCAGACAATAATGGAAGTAGGGATTCTATTCCTTGACCACTGACGAACACAAGATCGATATCGGGGTGTAATGAAATCAGTTGATATAATTTGGTTCGATCTTCGATACTGCCCTCAAGAAAAGTGCCATCGAGGTCGGTAGCTAAAAGCATTGTTTTCTCCGTTTTTTGCTTGACCCAAGTTGTTTGCTTGACCCAAGAAGAGTGAATTAAAGTTTACAGAAAATTGGTAAGGGCTAAATGGTTATTATTCCTAGCCCAACTTTATCTAATACCAGATAAGCATTAAAGACAGATTCGATAGATTGACTCTTTTTTACCAGTGCGTGATTCGATATAAAAACATTCTTCATAAATGATATGTGTACAGTGTCCCCTACCACCTCTCTTTGGCCGATGAGATATCGATAGCCTTTAAGGCTGACCACATGTTAGTCTCCGTTGATTATAAGGGTTAAACTATATCAAGGGTAAAGAGAAAATGCGATGGTGCCCAAAAATTATACACAACCAAGATTTGGCGGCTTAGCGCTCAATTGTAGCTGGTTTGGTATTTGCTCGCAAAAAATTCACACCCATGACTAGATTCGGTATCGGTACCATTACCTATCAATGGATGATCTTCCGAGCATATGGGCGGCTAAAGGGGCGGTTAGCATCAGAAATAGAATAATCAGAAAAGTTCGAGAGTAAACTGCCAGATTTGAGAAATGCAGCGCCACAGCACACATCACCAGTATGGTTGCTAGCGTTCCAGCTTTTGTTGATGCATGCATCCTGGTTAAGGTGTCGGGCATTTTGATAATACCAATCGCTGCAATAAAGGAAAAAAAACCGCATAGCAGGATCAGTATCCCGACGACCACATCAATCATATACTGTTTCCCTATTTGTTAAATGTTTAATGGACTTTGTATTAGTAGTCACCTAATTGCTTTTCAGCAAATTTTTTTCTATCCGCATAACGGGCCAGTGCAACAGTCGCCAGAAAGCCTATTAAAGCCATAACCATTGCTATATCCAAGAAGACAGGATCTTCTGATGAAACAGCGTAGAGACCGCAAAAAGAGACGATAGAGACGGTCATCATATCTAGGCCCAAGACCCTATCAGCCAATTCAGGCCCGATGTAAACGCGCATAAATGCTAAAAAAATAGACAATGCAATTAAATTGAATCCAAGCACGATACAGATGGATAAAAACCACTCAGTGTTCATTATGAAAAACCTCTATCACAAGACGCTCAATTCCCAACTTAAGCTCAGCGACCAAAGCATCAGAATCCTTCGCATACATGGCATGAATGATCAAGGTTGATCGGTCAGGCGTGACATCTATACTCAGGGTGCCTGGTGTTAACGAAATAAGATTGGTAACTAAGAATATTTCTAGATCTGTTTTTACATCTAATGGCATATGAATAATTGCTGGATTGCTGTAGTCGGTTCGAGTTAAGACATCTTTGGCGACTCTAATGGAGGATATAAATAGGTCATAAAGAAAAAAAGTGATTAATCGCACCAGTCGATATGATCTGCGCAAGTAGGAACCACTGTATTCAAATAATGGTTGTGCTAGCCAAATAGTGAAAAAACCCAGCACGAACCCAAACAGAAAAGAACTAAATGTAAAGTTACCAGTTAAAAATAACCAAAACAGCGCAAGAAGACAGTTGACACCAAAAAGTTTCATAAGCCATTCTCCAACGAAGTTTTACTCAAAACAGCCAAGAGGTAAGCTTTATTACCGAGCAGTTGTTCTGCCGAACGTTGGGCGAGCTGTACGAATGGTTCGGGGTTTACGCCAATCATAACAGTAATAATGGAAAGCGACGCGACAGGTATCATTGAGCAGTACATCGCTTTTTTATTCAAAGTACCAAGCCGAGGTTCGATATTTTTCGGATGGTCCTTCCAAAAAGTTTCTGCCCATATTTTTGTCATAGAATAAATGGTTAACAATCCTACCGCCAAAGCGACCCCAGCCATCAACCATGCTTCAGCGTCGAAAGCCGCTTTGATAAGTAGAAATTTTGCCCAAAAACCTGAAAGCGGTGGGAATCCTGCAAGAGAGAACGCTGAGATTAAAAAGAGCACGGAAAGTAGGGGCGCGTAGTGATAAACCCCGCCAATGTCTTTTAGACGGGTTGAACCGCATAAGCGATGAATGACACCGGCCACAAGGAAAAGATTGCACTTCACGACGATATGGTGAACGATATAGAACACTGCGCCCAGGATAGCTAGCGGGGTAAAAAGCGCTAATCCAAGAATCATATAACCAATTTGGCTGACAATATGAAAGCTTAAAATTTTTCGAACATCTGACTGAGCCGCCGCACCCAGTACACCGATGACCATGGTCAAGCACGCCATCACCAATAGAATAGAGTGTGTGTATGAAACATCTTCAGTAAATATTAGAGTGAACAGTCTGATCATCGCGTAAACGCCGACTTTCGTAAGTAAACCGGCGAACACAGCAGATACGCTGAATGAGGGCGTGTGATAAGACGCAGGCAACCAAAAAAAGAGAGGAAAGGCTGCTGCTTTTATTCCAAAAGCAATGATAAAGATGACAGCAGTGGTGGTGACCAGAGTATCATTGTCTAGTGCTTTAACCGCTAAGTGAAGGTCTGCCATGTTAAGTGTGCCGGTTAACCCGTACAACAACCCTATTCCCATGAGGAATAATACGGTCGATATAAGATTGAGCACAACGTACTTGACGGCTCCATCTACTTGTTCTGAGGTTCTTCCCAACGCAAGTAAGCTAAATGAAGAAATAAGCATGACTTCAAACCAGACGTAAAGATTGAAGAGGTCTCCGGTTAAAAATGCACCCATAATGCCTGCCAGTAACATATGGTAAAGACTGTAAAAACCCTTCTCTCTATCTTCTTTGTCAATATCTGTCACTGAAAATATGGCCACTGCTAATCCAATGATAGCTGTAATCACTACCAACACAGCGCTTAACAGATCAGCGACCAGCGTGATGCCAAAGGGTGCCGGCCATTCACCGATTTGAGCCGCAATGACGCCAGACTCAAACACCTGCTTCATCAACACGGATGACACACAGAGTAAAATAACCAACCCTGCGATTGACAACCAAGCACAGTAGTGATTTCTTCTGAACAAAAAATTAATCAGAGCCAATGCAAAGGGAATGATAATGGGAAGAGCGATTGTCCAGCTCACGTCTGCGAGTCCCTTTCTGAGGGTGCTGAATGTCTAGGCTCCGCACATCTCATTTCATCGAAGTCGAGTGTTCCAATGGATTGATAAGCCCTGAAGATAAGAACCAACGCAAATGCAAAAAGCCCAAAACCGATGACAATTGCCGTTAACACCAGAGCTTGTGGTAACGCATTGGCAACCACACCGACCGGGATGGTTTGACCCTCAGCGATTAATGGAGGGGAACCAAGCGTTAAGCGTCCAGACGCAAATATGACTAAATTTGCTGCGTTAGAAAATAGAATTAATCCCAATAGAAACTTCAAAGCGTGCCTGGAAAGCATGAGATAGATTGCTGAGGAAACCAGAACACCGACAACAACAGCGATCAGCGATTGCACTAGATACTCTCCTCCAAGTTAAAGACCAGGGACAAAATCACACCCATAACCACTAGGTATACTCCAACGTCAAACAGTAAGACGCTGGATATGGGAATACCCTTGCTGTCTGCAGAGGCACCTAAAAATAGCCACTGACCCTTAAACAGGGCCTGGTTGGTAAAAATAGGCATCAAACCAGCTGCCAAGGCTAAACCAAACCCAGACATTGAGAGT
>JAYPYM010000023.1:0-14112 GCA_038135915.1 Gammaproteobacteria bacterium | reverse complement strand
ACCTCGGTGCCGCAAGCGATAGCATATATTACAAAACCAGTTGCTCCAATAAGCCCGCCTATAAATCCGCCGCCAGGTTCGTTATGTCCGCGCAGAAGCATGAAGAATGAAAACATAATCAACAGAACTACAATTATTCGAACGCTAGCCGTTAGGATGAGTGACTTCATGCTTCTGAGCCCCTTTCGGCGTATTTTAACTTAAGAGCGGCCGCCGCACCAAGCGAGGCCGTCAATATCACTGCAATTTCACCAAAGGTATCAATGGCTCTAAAGTCTACCAGAATAACGTTTACAATGTTTCTACCATAAGCCTCAGACCAGCTCACTGCTTCGAAAAAATCGGTTATCTTACGATCGATTGGGCCGTCAGTGACCATCAGTAGGATCACCATAACAGTAAACCCTAAGATGATAGATAGCAGTGCATCGAGCGGCCTGAATGCCGGTGATTTTACTGCACTTAGTTGAGGCAATTTCAAGGCGGCAATCGCAAAAAGCACTACAACTAATGTTTCAATGAGCAATTGAGTAATTGCAACATCTGGCGCCCCGTAGATAATGAAAATTAGCGCGATACCAATACCAACGGCACCCAGGCCCGCAATCGCTGCGATAAGGTTCGCAGTAGTCAGTGTTAGGAAACAACCTGCAATGATAATAGCTACCACAACCCAATGTTTTATAGTGATATCGGTCAAACTTATATCGAATGCGATGCTGTTTTTATACAACAGCGTGCCCGTTAAGGCGAGAGACAAGGTCGCCAATGTTATAAACACATAATATCGAAGTGTTCCATGTTGAATAAAATTGGTGAGGCGCTCGCAGAATGTTTTAAAATGATCCAGCAGGGTATCCCAACCCTTGTCGAAAGAGATAGGGGGATTCAGTTGATTATTTAACATCTTTCTAAGCTTGGCGTGAGACAAGTATAAGGCCATACCTAACACGAAGGTAGCCACAGAAAGCAATAAGGGTTTATTGATGCCTGCCCAGAGCGTTAGTTTTTTAGCTTCCCCCTCCGAAAGAATCACAGCAACACTTGGATTAATCAGCGCATTTGCGATCAGCTGAGGCATTATACCAAATATTACACCACACAATGCAAGCAACACGGGGCCAACCAGCATGGGCCACTCTTCTTTATAAGGTGTTTGAATTTGGGGTGAACCTTGTTTTGACCAGAAGGGTTTAAAGGCCAATATTCCAGCAACGGCAAACATGAGTGCGTTGGATAACAATACGGCGCTCACTACAATAATCGGCTCAGATTGTACGGCTAAGGCTCCAGCGTATTTTAGCTCTTTCCCAATAAATCCAATAAAAGGCGGTAAACCAGCCATGGAGAGCGCTGATACAGCAGCAGCAAAAGCAGTGATAGGCATTATTGTCTTCAAGCTGGTCAGTGCTTCTAGGTTCCGGGTGCCAGTCGCATGGTCCACGGTTCCAACAATCAAAAACAGCGCTGCTTTATATAAAGAGTGAACAATTAGAAATGTGATAGCCGCAGTAATTGCATAACCTGAATCAGAACCCAATAGTAACGTTAGAATGCCTAACGCCATGAGGGTTGTGTAGGCTAACGACTGTTTGAAATCCAGTTGCTTTAGCGCAAGTACACTTGCAAATATGGCGGTAAAACCTCCAACAAATGTGAGTAGATAGTACCAAATATCCGTACCTGCCAATGTCGGGTGCAGCCGAGCCATTAAATAGATACCTGCTTTGACCATAGTCGCTGAGTGAAGGTACGCGGATACGGGGGTCGGCGCAGCCATAGCATTGGGCAGCCAAAAATGAAAAGGGAACTGGCCAGACTTTGTAAAGGCACCCGCAAGCACTAACAGGAGGATGGGTAAATAGAGTTCACTTTGTTTGATCACATCCCCCTGTGCACGAATTACGCTCAACTCAAAGGTACCCGTCACAGACTGAATAAGAATAATTCCAGCCAGTAATGCCAGCCCACCAGTGCCTGTGACCAAGAGGGCTTGTAATGCGGAGCGTCTGGCACCTACACTAGTGTGCTTAAACCCAATCAATAAATAGGAGGTAATGGTGGTCATTTCCCAAAAAATGAAAAGGGTCATGAGGTTGTCTGATAAAACCAGGCCTAACATCGAGAGCATAAATAGCACCAAGTAAAGATGAAAACGTCCATAGTGCTTATACCCACGCAGATAACAGGATGAGTACATCATAACCAGTGAACCGATACCACAAATCAATAAACTGAATGTTAGACTGAGCCCATCAATCAAAAAAGAAAAGTTAAATCCTAAGCTTGGTACCCAGGGCCAATCGTAGCGAAGAATTTCACCTGCCGAGATCGAACCTATCGCTGTTGTGAAAAATATAAAAAGTAGAGCCGATATGGTTGCGGGCACTATCTTCGAAAGATGATTAATCAAAGTGTTCCTACTTGTGTTTGCGATAAGTTAAAGGCTCCACTTTAATATGAATATTAAAAATGCACAATGCCTTGGCTCCAGTTTCAGGCATTGAATGAGTTTTTGTTATCTATTGGGACTTGTTTGGGCACTAGTATATTTTTAACCAAAACAAACTCAGCGACAAAGCCGAAATCACTTCTTACCGAGTGTAGATATTATATTTCCTAATTCGATAACGAAGCTTCTCTCTACTCATACCCAAGCACCGGGCAGCTTGAGAAATATTGTTGTCAAATTTCGCTAGAAAGGCTTCAATCACTTTTTTTTGTATGTCATCAAAATTTAAACTACCGTCAGTGGGTATAGTTACAGCATCAGCGTTCTCTTGTTGACGCGAACTGATTTGCGTATTATTTTGGGCAATTTCACCGATTTGAAGCCACTCAAAGGGAAGCGTTTCATCATTTGAAAGCAATACGCAACGCTCGATCACATTACTTAATTCCCGAATATTTCCGGGCCAGTCATGATCAAACAAAGCTTCCCAAATTTGATCAGATATCACCTTAACGGATTTGTTGGATCGAGTATTAAAATAAGCAATGAGGTGCGGTACCAATTCAAGAAGGTCTTTTTTTCGCTCACGCAAAGACGGTAGAACAAGTGAAAAGACACTAAGCCGATGATAAAGGTCTTCTCTAAAGCTATTTTCAGAAATCCCCGTTTCGATATCCTGATGGGTTGCGGCAATAATTTGAACATCAATACTGATTTCTTTTTCTCCCCCAATCCGCGTGAACTTCTGATCTTCAATCGCTTTGAGTAATTTAGCTTGCAAATCAAAATCCATATCGCCAATTTCATCTAAGAAAAGTGTTCCGCCATCTGCTCTCTCAAGCACCCCAATATGCCGTTTAACGGCCCCCGTAAAAGAGCCCGCCTCATGCCCAAACATCTCTGATTCCAACATATTGCTCGGTATCGCGGCACAATTAAGCTCAATTAGAGGACCTTCTTTTCGTACACCATTGTGATGAATAATTCTGGCAACAATACTTTTTCCGGTACCAGTCTCGCCCGTGATGAGAAGCGAGGTAACGGCCACATCTTTGATCAATCGAATGAATTCCCTTACATTCTCTGCTTTCGCACTATTACCAATAAACTGCTGAACAGAATATTCTTCGTCAATTGAACGGGTATATTGTTGAAGTCGAGTAGATGTTTGGAATGCCCGAAAGGCTTTATCCAAGTAAGAGAGAAGGCGACGATCACTCAAATTATTTTGGATGCTTAGATATGAAACCTCCTCAAATTCTTCAAGATTATCCTCGTACGCTTTTGCTGTGAGCGAAGGCGGATACAGGAGTATGATCGGCAAATCATGGTTTGATAGGCGGCGAATCTGACTTATTTTTTTCAAAAACAGTGCAGGAGAAAATATTTCTGAGTATTCGAATAAACCAACATGAGGCGAATAATCCTCGATTTCGGCCTCTGATTGTTCCCATTCAGTATTTTCTAAATCAAGCGCGAGCCAAGACCAACCCTTCTCCGAAAGATTGGTTTCAACCCTTTCCTGACGCTCAGGAGACACCCAAAAAACACATCGTTTTTTCATCACAACCCTTTTGATAATGGAAAATATTTACCGAACAATATGGTAAATATACACCAATGGTAAATATTTACCACCTATAAAGCAAGAATAAAAACAATAAAACTCTTTTATATCAGCAACTTAAAGATCTGGCATTCATCTTGAATTGAGCATGGTAAGCAAAGCATGAATAGAGTTGCTTAAAATATTTAATTGATAAACAACATAGGAGATCAACATGCAACAGCAGCTAAGAGAATCGGAACTAAAAAGCTCAGTTAAACAGCTTGCTCCAGCCACTAAAGAGGCGAAGCTCAGAACAGAGGCACTGATTCAACTCAAAAGAGTGGCCCATAACGTCTTCGCTGACGCCTATTTGATGGGACTCAGAAACCAGGCAATTCATTGGCACGTTAAAGGCCCAATGTTTTATGGCATCCATAAGATCACTGAAGAAAATTATGAAAAGCTAACGAGTTTTATCGATAAACTTGCTGAGAAAATGAGAGCGATGGATATCCCAGTTCCTACGAGCCTTCTAGAGTTCACTAATTTGACTCACGTTCAGGTGAACATTCAATTTGATGAGCTCTCAACAGAATCAATGATCAAACAGGTTCTGTCTGATCTGGAAACTGTGAAAACAAGAGTCGAGGCTTCGATTGAAGTAGCGGAAAGAGCTAAAGAACCCGTGATGGTGGATCTACTGACAGATCTAGCCGGAATATATGACCAAGAGCACTGGATGCTGAAAAGCACCTTACAATAGCAACAAGCTTAATGAGTATCAGCAGTGAGTAAATATTAGTAACGCTAGGAGAAATGTGATGAGTACGCAAAAAAACACTGAGTACATTAACCAATCTGATAAAGCGCCGACCGGGGAGTTGATGGTTGTTGTTCCAAATGACAACGCTGCAGAGGAGCTTAAAGCATTCTTAGATAATGAAGACAAAGCAAAGATACATGATATTTCTGCGGTACACTCATTAGAGAAAGCAAAGGGATATACCGAGAACCTAGATGAAGCTTCTGTGTTCGAAAGAACTAATTTAAAGATGGCCATATGCAGAGGTGCCTTAATTGGTTTCTGCATGGCTGTACTCACCAGTATTTTTTTGAGCCTGCAGCATGAGTTCAGCCATGTATTCTTCTCTTCTGAAACTTTACTTATGGTTTTTTTGTTTATGGTTTTTGGAGTTTGGGTATCGACTTTAATCGGCATATCCGAGCCTAACAAGAAATTGAAACGTTTCGTGGGCCATATCGACAGAGGTAATGTTTTGGTTATCATAAAAGCACCTCGTAGGATGTTGTCATACATACGCTCATTATCAAGCTATGCACTCGGCGGAAGGCTAATAGCATCGAGAGCAACCCCTAAATCTCAGTAAATGCTCGCACAAACTAGCAACACTGATAGATATACGGTTAATTAATCAAAACGGAGTTCACACATGAATGCTCAGTCACGTAACAAATTGACAAATCTCGTTGAGACTTTTAATGACGGAATTTTATTTTACCAAAAAGCAAAAGTTGAAGTAGACGACCCCGCACTAGATGCAATCTTTAACGAGATGATCTCTTCAAAATTAGAGGCAACTACAAAGTTACGCCCTTGGGTGTCTGAAGATGACACCCGAGACCTCTCTAAACTAAGTCCGTCGGGTACGCTCGATGTGATGTCTACAGTACTATCAGCCATGCTATCGACTCAACCTAATCAAAAATATGTTTCAGACCTTCACAAAATGGAAACACGCGTGCTGAATGAACTCGACGAAGTAATAAAAGAACGTCCAAAAGCGCCTTTAAAAAATGTATTGGATCAGACTTACAGATCTGCACAAATGTGCCATGACAGGATGAAAATGATGAAGGAGGCCGCTTAACCATCGGTTATATAGAGTCATGAAAGGTCCAAGAAAAACCGTCTAATTTAGTTGAGAGCCTACCTCAACACGCATGTTCATGTGTGCTTTTGATCCAAAAACGTTAAAAACTCACAGAGCCGTTTAGGTCGATTGAAAAAATAGCCTTGAAACCTATGACACCCCAGTTTTTTAGCATATTTTAGTTGCTGGACACTCTCAACTCCCTCGAAAGTAATGGTTTTCCCTAAATGGTGGCAAATGTCTGCAATCGCTCTGGATATCACCTCATACCCATCAGCATCGGGGTCTTGTGGCATCAATGAGCGATCTAATTTCACCTGATCATAGTGACCCAGTTTGAGTTCACTCAAATTGGTACAACCCACACCAAAGTCATCTATGGCGAGGCTAAACCCTAACTCTCTTAATTGAAGCAACACATCTTTGGTCTGCTTTGAATGTAGCGTTGATTCGGTTATTTCAAGTGTAAACCGACTCGAGGGTAAACCAAACGCCTTGAGTGTAGCTACAATTGAGGGAATAAATTGATGGTGAGTAAGCTGAATTTTAGAAACGTTGATACTAAGCGTCATATCGTTCCCGAATGTAGCATCTATAGCTCGTAATGCAATACAGGCTTCTTTGAAAACGGTCACTCCTATATCAAAAATAAGGTTAGTTTTTTCTGCAATATCGATAAAATGATCTGGTGAAATATACCCTGATTCATTCACAAGCCATCGAGACAATAATTCGGCTGAGACTACTTTTCCCTCAATATCGACTATCGGTTGGTAGAAAACATCCAGCTCTTTTTTCTTGACTGCTTGCTTCAATTCTTGCTCTATTGCTAGTCTCAACCTAATTTGCCCTGTTTCCTTAGGATCAAAAATTGCGATATCTGAACCAGTCTTGTTATTCTTCGCTTCGTACATAGCTGCATCTGCATTTCTCAGCAGCACACCGGTCTCTTGCTCATGTTTAGCAATCGCTATACCTATGCTGATGGTAATGATTAAGTTAACTTTGGTGGTACTAATTTCATCTTTAAATTTCGATTGAATCCGATTTGCAATAGAAACAACAGAGTCTTTGCTCCCAATGGACAGTACAACAAACTCGTCCCCACCGACTCGGATCGGATAATCTTTACCCCTTAGACTCGAGCGGATTCTTTTGGCCACTTCAACAATGACTTCATCTCCCACGTCATGACCGTAGGTGTCATTAATGGACTTAAAGGCATCTATATCGATATAAATGACAGAATATTGACCACGCTCTTTATGACTATTTTCAGAAAATACACTATTTAAAAAATTTCGATTATAACACCCTGTTAGTTGATCCAAGAAAGCTAACTGTTTGAGCTTCTTATCCCGCAGCTTAATCTGCGTCAAATCTGAAAATATAACAACATAAGCGACTTCAAATAACCCAGGCATCTCAGAAATCGACATAAGGCATGGGTGGTTATCTCCACTACGAGCTAAAAGAGCCACCTCTTGTTTAGAGTTTTCTAGTATACTGCTCTCATTCATCAAATCATCTTTTCTTTTATCCATCAAAAAGCAACCGATAGATTTCCCAATGACTTGAGCCTCCGATCGCCCAATCAATTTTTGGAAAGCCAGATTCGCTCTGACTATCTTCTGATTAATATCAAGCAATACAACACAATCATACAACTCCAACATCAAAACATTAGCAAGCTCAGCATCAGCGCTTTTTGATATATCTTTCGTTCGATCAAGCATGGAGCCTATTTGCTTTGAAGAATCCATAATTTTTTGCGTCTTAACACTGAGTTCTAACCAAATCACTTTCTTGTCGACCGGGCTCTCTAGCCTAACCAAACAGTTAAATCCTTTCCCTGCTTTTAGGTTTCTATTAACAGCTTGCCGATCATCTTCGTGTAGT
The DNA here is from genome assembly GCA_038135915.1 of Gammaproteobacteria bacterium. Classification (GTDB taxonomy): domain Bacteria; phylum Pseudomonadota; class Gammaproteobacteria; order Pseudomonadales; family UBA6940; genus JAYPYM01. Next base: position 6,320 of record JAYPYM010000023.1, on the reverse strand, counting down.
TTGCTGATAAAGTCTTGGAATGTCATAGTTGGCTTTAATTGCATTTCTTTCAGAAAGTCATCATCAACAGGCAATTGGAGACTTTCTTTTTGGAAATCAACGATGATCGGAAAAAATTTAGCTAACTGAGCAGCCGCTTTCAAATTATCTTCCAAAACCGATACACGGTTTTCAAGCTCAAACCTAGTTAGCGCAGTGATACTCACGGCTTTCAAATCTGGTGACTTATAAGGCTTAACTAAATAACCATAGGGTGCCACCTTCATCGCTCGCTCAATGGTATACTCGTCCGAATAAGCAGTAGAAAAAATAACCGGCAACTTCTTTTTTTTTAACATTTTTTGAGCAATATTGATACCATCCTCATGATCCCTTAAGTTAATATCCATTAAAACCAAATCGATTTTTTCACCGCAACCAATATCTACCGCTTCTTTTTCTCGTCTGGCAATTCTTGTAGACTGAACACCCAACTCTTTGAACTGCTTCACTAGATGCGTAGCGACCAATGTCTCATCCTCGACAATTAGAACATTTTTACCCTTCAATAAACTCATGATTTATTCCTTTTTTGTATGCGACAGGCTTCTAAGCGATTGCTTTAGTTCTCCCACACCACAGGGTTTTTGTAGTATCTCTACACATTTTAACCGATCCGGCAATTCTAATTCCTTGCCATAGCCTGTTAGAAAAGAAAAAGGTATTGCGCGATCTGCCAACTTATTGGCGACTGGTAATGAATTGGAAGACCCAAGGTGGAAGTCGAGAAAAGCAAAAGATGGCGTTGTTTCCTCGAGATACTTCAAAGCCTGATCTGAATCACCAAGGACATCAACTTTATTAAACCCGAGTTTATTCAGACTACGCCTGATATCCATAGCAATCAACAATGTATCTTCGAGCACCAATAACCTTTTATCCCAATCCTTCTTCTTCGATTGACAAGCCACTGGGATGTTTTTGATCTTACCGGAGGATTGCGCTGAAACTTCCCATTCTAAAATCTTAAAAGGGATAATAATAGTAACCTCTAAACCATCATCACTAGTAACAATAGCGACGTCTCCATCCAACTCATGCGGGATCACTGAACGTATTAGGCCCATGCCAAACCCCTCATTGGTGACGACAGGCTTTGGCCCACCAGACTCAACCCAATGCAATTGCATACTATCATCTTGTTGTTTATCCCATTTAATTTCTAGCTTTCCTTTAGAGCCTGATCTGGAGAAAGGCCCATATTTGACAGCATTTGTAAGCATTTCATGCAAGGTTAAGACAATGGGTGTAACAGCAGTTGGCTTAATAGAAACTGCTGGGCCATTTTTTGAAATACTCAAGTCAGAGGTTGTGTTCAAGTACGATTTAAGTTCGGTTTCCAAAATATCAGCGAAAGAAACACTTGACCACTGCTTTGCAGTCAATAGATCATGAGAACATGCTAACGACAAAATTCTGGATGATATGGATTGACTGTAATCTGAAACGCTTTGGTTTGGCTTTACAGACTGAGCAACAACTGAGTTAACTAAATGTAAAATGTTCCTTACCCGGTGATTTAACTCAGAGATCAGTAGCTGGTGTTGTTGATTCTTATCTTTGAGTATTTGATTTCTCTCATCTAAATATTTAACAATCACCTGAAGCATAGTGATTTGTAGCTTTTCTGCTATGTGAATTTCTTCTAAACTCCAAGGTGTACAAGCGTCAGAATGGCTTTCAACCCAAGCCTCAAAGCTTTTTCTTGGGCTTAACCGTATAGAACCCTCATTAACAGCCACAGGTTTTTCAGGATTCCCCGCCCATTTTACTGTTGTTGTTTGAGGTTTTCGAAAATAAAATAAAAAGTCTTTACTATCATTCGAAATAGAAACTGACAAAACACCAGCAACATTTTTTTCAAAGTGATTACCTTCAACTAAATCATTGATCTTTTCCACGGCATGAACTAACGCTTCTTCTGTAGAAAAGTAGTCACCAAGTTTTTTAATAGCTTCTTCCGAGGGCGTTACCCCGCTCGCATAGACCTTGCCATCAATTAACATGGCGACGCCATCCGACTCAATCAACCCAAGCAAAAGCTCCGATCTCTCTTCAATAAAGTGGGATAAAGGCTTTTCGGATGGATAGCTTGTCGAAATTTGATGATGCGCATCCTCGACAAGCAAGTTGGCTTGTCGTAGCATTTTCCCAATTCTCTTTTGCAGCTCAAGCGCTAGTACTTCACCAATCAGAATCATCTCTGATCTAGTTCTTAATGAAACATTTTTTTCATTACTATGATGACACGCGATGAGACCCCACAGCTTGCCATCAATCACGATGGAGACGGACAACGAGCTCTGCACACCCATATTTTTAAGATATTCGATATGAACCGGGGATACCGATCTTAAATGCGCTAGGCTCAAATCGATGGTGTCTGCGCCTGACTGCGATGGAATCAGCGCAACCGGAGCATCATTGACGCTACGAATCATTCGGAAAACATTTTTAATGTATAGCGTACGTGCTTGCTTCGGAATATCCGAAGCTGGAAACCTCAACCCTTTGAAAGAATCCATTGTACCGCTAAGACACTCCGCGATCACTTCACCAGAGTCGTCTGGCAAGAATTGATATACCATCACTCTGTCATAGCTAAAAAAGGCTGAGAATTGTTGGCATACGCTATCTGTTAGCTCATCAATAGATTCCGCTGTCCTCAAGAGGGCCATCATATCTGAAAGCAGTTTATCGTAACCAGGCTCCTCACTTTGGGCAAGCTCAAGCTCTAATATGATTAGGTCGCTGTTATGATGCACGCTCAGATCCAATAACTGAGCACGCTTTGTCAAGAGGCAACGAAATATTGGTTCAGACCGTTGAGTCACAAGCGCCCTTTGCAGAGCACCTCTTAATGTGTGAAACACCTTTGGGTCAATCAAGCCAGCAAGCGATCTTCCGATCAGATTTTGTGCAGAACACCCCAAAAAAGAATCAATATTCTCAGAAGCAACTTCGATACGCCACTCAGCATTAAGCGCAAGCAAGCCTGCATTCGATTGAATCATGCCCAGCTTATGTATTGGCTCTTTATCGCACTGAGTCAGATCTGCAGATAAAGATACGGCATTTGATTGCATAATGAACAAACCCGGATTTCGAAAACATCTATGGACATAGAAACCTTTTCCTATTTTTAGACCATTCGCACAAAGCCCGCAATATCAAATCCAAAATGGCGAGAATTCAACCAAATATTAATTCACCACGCTAGATAGTGGCGGCAACTGCAAGAATGAATCAATCATTTTTTGATTCCATGAATCGTGTATTTCTCGTAAATACGCGCTGTCCTCGGGCAAATGATAGGCTTCACCCGGCTGCAATGCACCCGAGTGATATATAGCCAAGTCGATTGGTGGCCCAACGCTTAGGTTACTTTTTAAAGTCGAATCCATGGATACCAGCGCGCACAACGCGCAGGTCTCTAAATTTGTATCCAACTTGATAATTCTGTCTAAAATTGGTTTACCGTATTTACTTTCGCCGATTTGTAAAAAAGGCATTAACTCAGTGGCCGCGATTGCATTCCCCTCTGGGTAGATCATCACCAGATCCGGCGACTGACCCGATATCTGCCCTCCTAAGATGAAACTGGCCTGGAACATACTACTACTGCCCGCTTTACCCTGCTCTGCCAGACTGAGTTGCCCGATATAATCGGCTGCGTTTCGAATACTATTCATCGTGAAAAGGCTCTGCGTATCCGCCATAGCGAGATCACTTTCAATCCTGCTCACCACTGCTTGTGTTGTTGCCAAGTTACCCGACACAAGCAAATAGTAAATACATGCGCCGGGTTGATGAAAGGTGAATAGTTTCTTGGAGAGGCCTCCCTGATCAATACCGCTATTCGTACGTGAGTCCGAGCAAAATACTAGCCCGCCATTGACTTTAATGCCGACACAATATGTCATTTACCACACTCCCAAATGGATGAGCATTTCAAGATTTATTCAACGAGTAATTATTGTATAATCTCCGCAGAGCAAACATTGTACTGTAAAAAACACTCATTAGACATGCCAACGACAGACACTTGGGAGAACACTCATTAAATCCATGCGCTTCTTCAAAATCACAACGGCTTTCCTTTTCTTAGCAATTTCATTCAGCACAGGTGCCCTCGGTATCACAGTGATTGATACCTCAATGGATATAGGTAAAGGGGCTACAGGTCAACTATCTCTCAATTTCTCCGGCAAATCTGGGAACTCTGAGAATCAAGATATCGACTTAAGCTGGACTAACTGGTTTAGTAAGGACTCAAACCAGTGGTTGTTATCAGCCAATTACAGTTATGGAGAGAAAGCAAAAGATGAAGTAGAAGATAACGGCCTCATTCATGCACGCTGGATTAATTTGGATGCTATTACAACTAACGTAGATTTTGAGTCTTTTATTCAGTTGCAATACGATGACTTTAAGGACCTATCCAGCAGGCAACTGATTGGTGTTGGGTTGAGACACAGATTGACCAGTGCTGACAATACCCCAACACTTTCAGCTACTTTCGGCGCAGGTTTTTTCTACGAAGTTGAAGAACAGGACCTCATGGATGAAAAGCAATACACCATCAGAGGTAATCTATACGCTCGCTACACTAAGAAAAACCCATCTGATCTCTATCCCTACACACTACATAGCACACTCTATGTTCAACCGAGTCTTGAAGGCATGTCAGACGTAAGAGCCTTCAATGTCAACCAAATAGATTTTCCCATCGCCGAGTCTTTGACATTAGGTATCCAGTTAACATTTGACTTCGATTCTGAGCCTTTCGAGTCAGTAGAAAAGCTTGATATCGAGTACGGCCTTGTGATGACATATAAGTATTAGTCATGCAGAAAAATCTATTGCAAGGCTAATTAATTCAAGGCTATCAAACATAAAGCTAGATATAAAAGCAAGCTTATTAGATCTCTTTTTAATACTATTCACTACAAATATCAAGGCAAATTCCAACCATTGAATCTAAAAATCTACTACTGACAGGATTATTCTAATTTACTCGTGCAAGTTTAAGCCAATCAATAATTTGCATACTAACTATTAGTAAGCTAATATAATTAAATATTCTGACAACCTCTGAGTTGTAAATTATGACCTCCAGAACTCCCAAAAAATCTAACACCCGCAATGACCCTAATTATTAGGCAGGGTAACCATGGAAAAGCACGAAGAGTTATTTATATCTATTAGAAAAATAATCAGGGCTATCGACATTAGATCCAGTAAGTTAGCAAAGGAACACGGAGTGACGGGGCCACAACTGTTAATATTACAGGAGCTTAAAAAATCGGGCACTTTAAAATCTAAAGAGTTAGCAGAAATTGTCAGCTTAAGTCGACCAACAATTACTCATATCCTAGATAGACTAGAAGCAAAATCATTTATTCGACGCGAACGAGACCCAAACGACAAGCGCAGCGTTTTAGTATCGATCACAACAGAGGGTGCGCAGGTACTGGACAAGGCACCCAAGGCGCTAGAGCAAAGTTTTATCGACCAATTCGGCGCCCTTGAAGACTGGGAACAATCACTGCTCGTATCCGGCATTCAACGTATTGCTGAAATGATGGGAGCGAAAGAAATAGATGCAGCCCCTATTCTGGACATAGGAGATTTGGACAGCAAGTCGAAATAGTTGGATTGCGCAACATACGGCTACTGGTTTGAAGTTTAGTTAAAAGTCAAGCCAAGACATTTTTTGAATCTTTAGTTCGATACTACCAGGTTAAACACCACTAACAGATGACTAAAATCATACTCAATTTAACCAGTCTTTTCAGTGCAACAGCCTTGCTGTTATTAGGTTTAGGGCTTGTTAATACCCTAGTTCCCTTAAAAGGCGAAGCTTCTGGGTTCAGCATTGAGAGTATTGGCTTACTCATGTCAGGATATTTTATTGGATTCTTCTTAGGAACGTTTTTGGCACAACCTATGGTTGAAAGAATTGGCTATATTCGCTCCTTTGCCATATGTGCCGCTATACTGTCCGCATCAGTTCTTTTCCACTTACTCACTGAGGGAGAACTGATATGGTTTTTAATTCGAGTGATATCGGGACTTTCCATCGTAATTCTTTATACAGTCTTAGAAAGCTGGCTCATTGGTCAGCCAGAGTCTGAACACCGGGGTAAAATATTTGCATCTTATATGTGCATTAACCTTGGCGCACTTGCCTTTTCCCAACAACTGATCCAACTAGACCCCCAACTGAAACATACCCTTTTCCTAATAAGCGCTATACTGGTTGGGCTGAGCCTCATACC
>JAYPYM010000022.1:16634-29946 GCA_038135915.1 Gammaproteobacteria bacterium | reverse complement strand
CGTCATACCCATGCAGCACAATTATCTCGGTTCGAAGCTACAGAGGCAGATCTCGCGGCCACCTACTTACTCATATCCACTCAAATAAGCCGAGCTTACTTTGATATAATGATGCATCAGGCAATGATTCAGTTAATTAAACAACAGATCAACACCAATCAACAATTCTTGGAACTGACTCAATTGAGAAAATCAACAGGCCAAGGCTCTATTTTAGATTTGCAACAACAACAGCAGCAGTTACTCTTCACTCAATCGAAGTTGCCAGAAGCTGAGAGAAACCTAACAATTCAACGCCAAAATCTGGCCGTGTTACTGAACGAATCACCTTTATCCTTTCAGCCATATTTCGCAAAACTAACACCGAACCTCACAAACAGTTTACCGTCTCCGCCTAACATAAACATGCTGCCATCTCCCAAGCAATTACTCACACGCTCACCCACACTCTTTGCAGGATTTCTTAGACTTAAAACTTTCGACCATGACATCGCAATTGCAGCGGCAAATCGGCTACCAAGCCTAAGTTTAAGCGCCAATCATACTCGTCAAAACACCGACTCTATCGGCTTTAACCAACTACGTTCAAGCAATCTAGCCCTCAATATTTTTCAACCTATATTTGACGCCGGCCGGTTAAAAAACACCTACCTCCTAAGAAAAGAAGCACTAAAAGAAGCCACACACGCTTTTGAACAAGCATACCTAACCACCCTAGCTGACATTGAGCAATCAATCGAGAACGAGCGCTATCAACGCTCTTTATTGAAAAATACATTAAATCGCTTATCTCTAGCAAAACAAAGCCTGTCAGAAGCTAAGTTCCAATACGCAAATGGTCTGATTTCCTACTTAAACGTACTCCAATCTTTAGAAACACTACAACAGCTAGAAACTCAATCTTTAACCGTACGCAGAAACTTGCTCAGTGCATACATCGATATTATATTGGCAACTGGTGGCCCAATTCACCTACCCAATCAATCAGGACAACTAAACGAAAAATCCAATGACTGAATTAAAAAAATTGTATCGTATCTTTCTGATACCTGCTTTCATCATAATAGCCGCCGGATTTGGTGCCTATAAACTCTCCAGTCTAAAGCAACGCCCTTCTAAAGCAGCGCCCGCCAAAGAAATTGCCACCCCTGTAACCATTAAAAAGGTCACCGCTACGCGCACTGAAATACCCCTAGAAGGCTACGGTACCATTGAGGCACAAGAGACCATCGTAATCGTACCAGAGGTTTCCGGTCAAATCATTCAAACACACCCAAAACTAGAAGTAGGCTTAGCACTAAAACAAGGCGAACTCTTATTTAAAATAGTCGATGATGAATACCGTCACCGGCTCGATATCGACAAAGCAAACCTAGCTAGAGCAGAATTCGAACTCAAAGAAGAAAGGGGTCGCGGACTGGTCGCACAGCGAGAGTGGAAACTACTCGACCAAAGCCTAAAAATTACCAGCCTCAGCAAAGAACTAGCGCTGCGCAAAGCGCACGAACAGCAAAAGCTAGCAGCTGTTGCCGGTGCAAAAGGCAGTGTTGAACTGGCCAAGCTTAATGTTGCACGTACCCAAGTCTCAGCACCTTGTGACGGCATTCTTATTAGCGAACAGTTAGGGGTCGGCCAATTTGTTAATAAGGGCACTCAAGTCGCTACGTTTGCATGTACTAATGCATTAAAGCTAATTATCGCTGTACCACCAAGCAAGCTAAAGTGGCTTACACCTTTTGACCAAGTATCTCGCAATGCAAACGCAAGTGTTAACGGCCATCCTGCAAAGCTCGTGAGAATCTTAAGTAAGGTTGACCAACAAACTCGCATGATTCGCTTGCTATTCGAACTACCTGGTTCTGCGCTGATACCAAATCAATCCAACCTTCAACCACTGTTACTTGGCACTTTTACTAAAGTCAATTTTACCGTTGTTTCGTCTCAACCACTATTCACCATTGAAGAAGATAGTGTTCGATCGAATAATCACGTTTGGTTAGCTAAAGACAGTAAGCTGATGATATCGAAGATTAAAGTGTTACATAGATCAGCAGGCCAAGCAATCGTAGCGTTAGACAAACATCATGAAGCAGTTCAGCTGATCACCAGCTATATCAATGCACCCTACCAAGGCATGCCCCTAGAAATAAAAGCAGCGCCACAGCAACCACTGACTAATCAAAGTGTCAACACACCAGTGGAGCATCGTTAAATATGGGCAAGTCAATTGGCTGGATGGCCAACAATAAGGTCGCCGCTAACCTCTTGATGTTCTTTTTTTTGATAGGCGGCTACTTTTCACTAACACACATTAAGCAAGAGGTCTTCCCATTAATTTTATTGGACGCCATTTCCATTAGTGTAGTCTATCCAGGCGCTAGCCCGAGCGAAATAGAACAGGGTATTTTAGAAAGTATTGAGGCCGAAATACGCGGTATTGACGGCGTTAAAAAGGTCTATAGTTCAGCACGGGAAGGGTCTGGCAGAGTCACCGCAGAACTGTTTGAATTCATTGATCAAAGCGCCACTCTCCAAGATGTTAAATCAGCAGTTGACCGAATCACCACCTTTCCACTAGAAGCCGAAGAACCTGATATCTCATTGCAAACCCGTAGACGGGTTTCCATTAGCTTAATGCTCTATGGTAATCAAACTCAAGATTTCCTTAGAAAGAATGCTGAAAAGATTAAAAACGATCTGATCAACGTGGATGGTATCACCCTTGCTGATATCGCTTCTCCGATTCCCATAGAAATCTCCGTAAACGTTAAAGAGTCTGAGCTACGAAAGTTAAACTTAAGTTTAGAAGACATCGCACAAAAAATCAGAAACTACTCAAAAGACATCCCTGCGGGCGGGATAAAGAACGTTTCGGGTGAAATACTCATTCGAATAAACGAACGAAGAGAGCTCGGTAAAGAATTTTTAGACATCCCCGTTTTAAGTCATGAAGGCAGCCTAATACGGTTAAAAGACATAGCAGAAATAACGGACGGCTACGAGGATGTTGACAAAGAAAGCTTCTTTAATGGATTGCCAGCTAAACAAATCAACATTTATTCAGTCGGCAAAGAATCTCCCGTAGAAGTAGCAGACATTACACGATCGTACGTAGAAAACTTCAATGCTCAGTCTAGCGAAGCGCTTAAACTAGACATATTTGAGGATCGCTCTCAAATCTATCGAGATAGAATAAATTTACTGCTAAAAAATGCTTTTATGGGCCTGGTACTAGTATTTATTATTTTAGGTATTTTTCTAAATGCTCAGCTCGCTTTTTGGGTCATGCTTGGCTTACCTATTTCAATACTTGGTTCATTCGTGTTTTTTCAATTCACTGGCGCAACACTAAACATGGTCTCGCTCTTCGCCTTTATCATCACACTTGGCATCGTTGTTGATGATGCTGTGATTGTTGGCGAAGCAGTGTACGAAAAGCGTAAGGAAGGCGTTTCAAATCTGCAAGCCGCAATTTTTGGTGCAAAAGAAATGTTAATGCCAGTCACTTTCGCCGTTTTGACCAACATTGTTGCATTTATGCCAATGTTATTTATCCCCGGTACCATGGGCGATATCTTTAGCCAGATCCCTGCTGTGATTATTTCTGTACTTGCTGTTTCTTTAATCGAATCTCTATTTATATTGCCGGCTCACCTCAGCCATGCAAATCGTTCATCTAAATTTTGGGACATCATGAACAAACCACAAAGAGGGTTTGGTCGTTGGCTCGAACATCATACGGAAACCTTTTTCAAGCCCCTAGTCAGAAAGTTACTCATTAACCGCTACATCACCTTATCTGCTTGCATTGCTTTATTTATTCTAAGTATCGGCACCTTAACAAGCGGCCTGATCGGGTTTAGCTTCTTTCCCAAAATTGATCGAGATACCATTAGTGCTAATGCTAAGCTACCCTATGGCACACCCATTGAAGAAACCAAGATTCAAATGCAATCACTTCTTGATAGCGCCAACAAAGTAATAGAAGAAAATGGTGGTCAGTCTATCGTTCGAGGCATTTATGCTGCCGTTGGGGAAGGTAGCAGAGGTAGACATGGTAGCGGCAGTGGTCCAGGTGGCAGCCACGTATTAAATGTGCAAGTCTCACTTGTTTCTAGTGATAAAAGAGAGATTGGCGGCATTGAATTCTCTAAAAAATGGCGGGATGCAACAATCAAACACCCTAAGTTGGAATCACTTACTTTTAGCGGGCAAACTGGCTTTGGCAGTGGCTCGCACATCCAAATAGAGATCACTCACTCTAACCAGGCGCAGTTACAAATCATCGCGAAAGACATCGCAAATTACTTACAAACATACCAAGGCATCATCGACATCGATGATGGTATTTCTTTAGGCAAAAAACAATTTAATTTAAAACTCAAGCCAGAAGCAACTGAATTCAACATCTCCACCGCGGAAATTGCAAGACAAATTAGAGGTGCTTTTTATGGTATTGAAGCCATTCGACAGCAGCGGGGAGAAAACGAAATTCGTGTTATGGTTAGGTTATCAGAGACTGAGCGAGAAAATTTGCAGACACTAGACCAAATGATGATACGTATGCCAAACAATCAATTTGTACCGCTCAACTACCTCACTTACATCAATGAAAACAGAGCTTATACAGAAATAGAACGCACCCAAGGAGCGCGAGTATTACAAGTAACAGCGGATGTCGACACAAAGAAAGGAGAGCTTAGCGACATTATCGAGGATATTCGACTCGAAATGATGCCTTATTTTCAACAATCCTACCCTGGGTTGAGTTATAGCTTAGAAGGCGAAGAAAGTGCGAGACAAGAATCTTTAAACTTTTTAAAATTTGGCTTCCTTGTGGCTTTGTTGGGCATCTACATGTTACTTGCCATTGCTTTTAGCAGTTATACACAACCTATCGCCGTCATGCTTAGCATACCCTTTGGTATTATCGGCGCCTTTGGCGGTCACCTACTGTTAGGCTATAACATCAGCATTATTAGCCTAATTGGCATAGTAGGTTTAACGGGTATAGTCATTAACGATTCCCTGGTACTCATTGTGACTCTAAACCGTTATAGAAAAAACACTACAATACCTCTGCTAGAAAGCACCATCAATGCCAGTGCTAGAAGGCTTCGCCCAATCCTACTCACCACCATTACTACTTTTATGGGATTGTTACCCATGCTGTTTGAAACATCCGTTCAAGCCAGATTTTTAATACCCATGGCGATTTCAATTTCATTCGGCATCTTATTTTCGACCATTATTATTCTAGCTTTAGTACCAGCACTCTATATGATCATTGAAGATTTCAAAAAACTTTTCAAGAAATCCACCTCATCTTTGCATGACGCCCCTGAGTCTCCCCCTAACCAATCAGCTGGATGAACGCAGAGGCACCTTGATGACTGCTTCCGAGAAATAGCATGACCTTGAACTGTTAGGCTAGTCATTTCAGATGTTGTAGCCCACACTCGCTTGTCAGGTATGAAAAGCAGGATATACAGTCGTCCTCTATATAGTTTACATAAGCATACAGGCTAACGACCACAAGTTGAGCAAGCAATAAGCAAAATATTTGGATAAAACTAGCCTTGTTGAGCTTTAGTAAGCATAAACTAAATATAAACGAAGCAAAAACCGCTAAAAAAGTCATCCATATTGTTTCTTTGTATACTTTACAGGGTTGAGCCAAAGTCTCTTTAATATCAGGCAAGCCCAAATCTCTAACAAGCAGACACACAGCAATGGTAGAACATAAGACAATTAGAATGTTGATGACTAAACGCATAACCAGTCTCTCCTTCTAGTTTCATTGCCCATGCTCAATCGGCTTATTTTCTGGATAAGTATTATAGTGAATCGCATTACTGATCGGCTTCCGGACTTCCCATTTTATCTTCTCTAATTCAGGTACACCTTTAAATTCATCTACATAGCCAATGCAGAGGTATGCAACCAGTTTGTTTTGTTTTGGCGAATTAAGTATTTGCTTCACTGATTCAGGGTCAATGATACTGACCCACCCCATCCCAATATTCATTGATCTAGCCATTAACCACATATTCTGTACAGCACAAACAACACTATATTCTCCTGTTTCCGGTATTGTATTCTGTCCAAGCACCGGCTTCTGTGACGGTGTATAAAAGACCGCTATATTAACTGGTGCTTCAATGATGCCTTCCAGCTTTAATTTGATGTACGTTTCCCGTTTTTCATTACAGAATGTATCCGCTGCTTTTTTGTTTTCCTGTTGAAAACAGTTGGCTATTGACAGCTTGGTATTTTTCTCACGAATAATTACAAATTCCCACGGCTGCGAAAACCCCACAGAAGGTGCTAAAGATGCCGCTCGTAATATAGTGTTAACTTCCTCATCTGATACTTCTTTTTCCAGAAAATTATTACCACGAACATCCCTTCGGTGAAACATAATTTCTTCTAACAGTTGCTGATCATTCAGCGTAAATTTTTTATTAGTCATTTTCAATATGTCTAGTGTATTCTCCGCCTGAAGATCAGATGCTCATAATGCGTAATATGCAGAGTTCACATTATCATCTACACGGCCTAATAAGTAAATATATGCTATTAATCAAGAATGTTCAGATCGAAAAGCAGAAAGCCTCACTTGCTACCTATTCATTCTATTTTTCAAGATAGTAACCTTCAACTTTCCTACACCGGTTACGCATATGATCTACAAATCTGTCAATGGCCTGTCTCACTACGGGGTTGTCTTCTGTGGGCGATAAAAGCGCTTGGGATTGTACACTTGTGATAGACTCTACTGCATGGAAAGCGTCCATAACGGCATCTTTACCACCATGGCCACGAAGATAATAAGGGTTTATCGCAGCATCTCCAATGACATAAAATAGACGCAGGTCATCCGTTTGGTAAGCTCGAAGGCTTTGCTCTGGTTTGATTTGTGCTGGCACTATCTCAAATAAATTGCAATTTAAAGCTGCTTTCAACTGCTTTCTTTCTATTTTTTTTGCTATTAACGCTTTGGATTCTCGATTACCGGTAATGGTTCTTATATCGCATGCTGATGCTCCAAATCGCTTGGTTTGCCAGTAATTATGTGGGTCGAGTGTTTGAGCGTACTGGTCAGTACCCATATAAGTGCTGATGACAAACTTAAACCAATTGGCAATATCTTGATTGCTCTTACCCTCAGGTATTTCTCCGATCATAAAAATTTTTTGTGGATTTCCTGTGTGAACCATTCCAATGCTAGGCAATCGATCACAGGCCCAACCTTGGGTTTTTAGCTGGGTCAATAAAAAGGCTTTATTTTCATCCGATTGATCAAGGATAATTTCTTCTATAAAAAGATCTCGTTTTAAAACGCCATTCACGGTAAAGAATACCATCGACAAGTCTTCACTTGTGGAAGAGAGTGTAACAGATGCATGGTTTCGATAGACCCACTTTCTCTCATCTGCTTCAATCAAACCATTTGTGTCTATTTCAATGCTTGATAGATCTACTTTCGCAATATCAAACAAGCTTGACACATCACTTTTTGCACCATCTGCAATAACAAGGTATTTAAAGTTAGTTTGATTTTTTTTGCTTTTCTCATTACATATTGAGATGCAAGGGGATAGTTCATCTTTATGACAGGATTCGATAGTAGTATCGAAATCAATTTTAATGCTTGGAAAATTTGAATCCAAGTCGTTAATAATCAACTCAATATATGCCAGTGCAAGCGCCTGAACATCCTTGAGTTGAATACGAGTGTCCAGGTCCTGCAGTACCTGATGTAGACTTCGGCTATTTACCCTAATATCAGGATCTTTTTCCTGCAACGCCAACGCCCACCCCCGACAGTGAGAGAAGGCTTTTGGTGGCGTTCGTTGCTTATTATTAAAGCCGAGCTGGACTGGCGGGACTCTAACAAACTGGTCACGCTTTTCTATGACTATTGTATTAAGGCCTTTCTCCGCTGAAAATATAGCGGCACTCAAGCCCGCGATCCCTGCCCCAACAATTAGCACTTCTGTATCCCGAGATTGAGTTTTGTCACCAAATCCCGAAAAACTAGAAACAGAGGTACAGCATGCTGAAGCCATTGCCCTAAACGACATACAACAAGGGGGGCAAAACGCACTACAGCTTGACGCGCTACTATCATCACTGATATCGAAAGAGGCTACTGAACTAGTTTGACCTACTTGTTCCACCATAATAAACACTCAAATGCTGCAGGTTTTCTGCATAAGTTACTTCGCGTTTTGCACACAGCCAATGTTGGTTGCGTCTTGCTCATAATATTTCCTGCACATCTATCTCACGCAGATCAGGATCACGCACAGTAATACCCTCGACACCCTCATAATTCATTGGAACAAAATCTACACTGTTAGAGGTCAGTGCGGTTTTAAGCGCACCTAAATCAGGAACATCAAACCTTAATCGCATTCTAGACCACTTTGCTACTGATTCGTTATGCTCCATGTCTAATCTTGGTGAAAGCAGTAAGGTACATCCATTGAGAAGAAAAAGATGATGCTGATCAGTGTCGGCGCGCATTCCCAGCAATTGATAGAATTTAATGCTTTGTTCAATATCCTTACATCGTATTCGTAAATGTGTGATCGATCTATTGAAAGTTTTACCAGGCTCTATGGCTACACTCTTTTCTACTTCTGCAACACTTTTTACTTTTTCTTTGCGTACATCACTGTTTGTTTCACCAAGCATATCTCCAACACCAGCAAAGGAACCGATGGACACAGATCTCTGATCAGGATCCATTAACACTTCACCTTCCTCGAGGGTGCTTTCTTGCTTGATATGTTCTGTAGAAAAAGACTCGCCGATACCAAACTTTAGATGGGCATGAGTGGATAGGATTGTTTTCTCTAAGCTTACATCCTTTTTCCCTTCCGCTTTAACTAACGCTTCAGCTAACCCGCTTCTTAGAGGGTATAACTCAAGTACTGTTTTATGACCCGATCTATCTATCAATTCTGTAGCGTAATGCTCAGGGACTTTTCCATGTTTCTCTTTTACAAAACTTAGCCCAAAACGGGCAGTATAAACTTCTTTACTCGCCTCTATATCTCGGCAACGCAGTACACATAAACTCAAACGCATCTGAGTAGAAGATTGGCTTGAAGCAGAAAACACAGATGTCACTAATGGGCGACTAGCATCGTCAGGAGTTTCAGCTCCACCTGCCTGAGCTGCCCCTGTACTACTTGAGGGAGCAACATAACTTTTCATATCGCCCTGCGTGCTCGACATCATGCATTACTTTCCTTCTAAAACAGCATATAAGTACGAAAAAAATCAAACCAACAAAGAGCAGAAAGATATCTCCAAACACCGAATTATGTCAAGCTGCCTGACAGGTAACTAAAAACATAGAAAAGGATATTATCGCTCTATTAATGTTTTATTCATGTTAAAGTTACAAACTGTGTGTACAGTAACCGCTTGTTGAAAGGTCATCTCGGTAATAAGGCTATTAATATGACAAACGTCACTAAAATAGGAATGCTTTATAGAAAGCTATCCCTTAACCAAAGCGAACAAAAAAGTGGGTTAGGAAAATTAAACAAAAGCAAGACGCCTGAAACAAAAAAAATAAATCCTAGCGCACCTCAACCTATCAGAATACCCAAAGCGCGCACAAGCTCGACTATTTTTTCATCCCCGACACCTGGCGTGGTCCAGATCTCTGACTCGCCGAAAGTAAAGCATGCTGTTCAGTTTTTTAATCAGCTATTACGACAGCATGAATTCAGCACATTATTACCTCATTTTAATGAAGTGGATACACCCATTGAATTTGAAATCACATCACACAACAAAGAGACATTCTTCATTCATGATACATTTGAGCTAGATAATGAAACGGCGTCCGAAGTTCAAAAGCACATGAGTACATTCTTTCATGAACAAAAAAAAGAAATTGAAGACTCTGCATTACCTGGGTACAAGTTGGTTCACGGATATCTCTTCTTAACAACTAGAAAAATAGCGCCAGAGTTTGAGCCCTACGACAAAATCCACCAAGATATCAGTTCTGAAATCATTCATGGCGCTGAGTATAAAACTTCAATTGTACTGACTCGACCATTAATGGGTTGCAAGGGTTCAGGTTACCAAAAAAGCTTAGACGGAAAGCTTGGTTTTGGTGATCGAAATAAAACACTGATGTTTTTGAGCGAGAACCCACATCGTGACCTAGGTCCTCGCGGACAATTTTTAACTGGTACACCCCATTTTGCACCTTGTAACATGAAGGATAATAATGGATTGCCTTATAGGGCCGTTCTCATCATGCGGGCCTATGTGGAACCGGTCAATAGCCAAGCTTCCCCATTGGGGCATTCTTAAAGTGAGAATTACACCGGCTGTAATCGCTGCCAGCTTAGGCTCCTTTTTCATGTCTGGCCGTCACCGGACCGAAGCGGCGGATGATACCAGCACGCCATTGATCCTTCCTACCAGCCGGACGATGAAGTGCGCACCAACAATGGCACCAGCTCAATTAGATCAAGCCGATGCACTGGTTACCAAAGCCATCCAGTCCTATGGAACACTCAGCTGTCGCTTCGGCTCAACCACTTCGGAAGCCCCCTTTCCTACCAACCCTCCTCAAATCTTGTATGACGAAAAAACACTTAAAGATTTTCTGAACACCCTGGAAATTGATGACAAAAGCCTCAATGCTTTTTTAATACAAATTAGATCAGTAGCAAGCCAGCCGGATTTGGAAATTGGCAACAATCACGATGCATGTCAAATTCCTGAGCCAATGATTAAAAAGCACTACGGTGGCCAACACAGTATGTTCTCGAAGCTTCGCCGACTTGGCGTCCTTGCCACAAGCCAGTTACTGCGTAATGGAGACATTTCATACGAAACGATGGTCAAACTGTTAAAGTTTCATCGTCAGATGATTGCTCGCTGCCAGAATTCAGACAATTACCAACAATTTGGCGCTCCATTACCGCCAGGCGATATTATGGTCACACGGTTCGATAAGCAATTCCCTGAATCTGCTGAAGTTTTTCTACAAAATAGAAAGAACTTTTTACCCTGCGACCCAGATCAAAGGAAGACATGCTTAGATACTTTACCAAAAGATCCGTGGGATTTTGATCCAATATTGGCAAAGAACGAGCTTTCTACTAAACCTCAGCTGCATACCAAAAAAATTGTCTTAAAAACAGATACCGGCGAACATATTCCGCTGTCTTATATCACTTGGCGATCAACCGATAACGAGCCACTACCAGACACTTTGAATGTCATTCACGGGAAAGCCATGCCTCACCAAAATGAGCTTGATATATTGGAGGAAACTTACGAAGACGCGCTAAAGACCTACTTCCAAATCTTGAAAAAAGATAGGCCTGAAGATAACCATACTTCCAGAGAAATATTGATGGATTCAATTGGAATGGTTGCCTATTTAGATTGCCACCTTACGGATATCATACGAGGTGGAGGTGCATTACCAGAGATGATTGCTGACACCTTGCTTCATACTGCAGATATGCCTTTCATCACTGATTGCGAGGGCTATACGATTTGGGGAAGAAGCATGGCATTCCCTAATCAGAATGAATTTCTAAAAGATTTTAAAGCCCATCTTGTTAGACATTTAGAAGTTAATTAATACAAGAGTCGATTAATTGACTAGTGGTGCGCCAGGAGGGACTTGAACCCCCACGCCTCTCGACACTGGAACCTAAATCCAGCGCGTCTACCAATTCCGCCACTGGCGCATATTATCTTAACTAGCTTTGCATTAAGAGCTGGCAATTCTAGCAGGGTTGAGCTGTAATGCAACAAAATGTATCGACTAAAACGAAAAAATATCTTGGCCAGGCTAAGGCTGTTAGCAGACTGATTTTTATCATACCAGGATTAGACAGATTGCTTTTCAACATCAAACACGTAAGTATCAAGCAATGGTTTCAAATTCAGATTGGCGCCCAAGCGTACTAGATTCCAATAATGCCCAATAATTAATCGATCCAATAAAATAGAATCGGGCATGGGTGCAAAATGACTAATATGTATTCGCCACTCAGCTTTCAATTTGTTAATAGATCTAACATGTAAGTTCGACTGACCAAAATCAAATAACTCATCACCGAAAGGTGCTTTAACAATGTCGACCCAGCCTTGATAAAACTCTTTTTCTAGCATGGTGCTAGTGCGCTTCAGACCTCGCTGAACCAACTTATTATCAAGCAACTCATAATCTTCCTTAAAAGCAGCATCCAATATTGACTTAAATGCTTCAATCACTTCGGGCTCAAACTCAGCAACAGCCCCAAAGTCGTACATAACTATTTTGCCGTCTTCCCTGTAAGCAAAGTTACCTGCATGTGGATCCAAGTGCGTAGCGTTAAAGTGTAGGATCTCTTCAGCAAACAGTTGATATAAATTTCTTGCTATCGTATTTCGAAGCGCTTGATTCTCCTCAGTATGAGCCACATTTTCTTGTAAATCGATAAGAGAATGGCCTGGCTCAAAAGTCATGGTGAGCACTTCATCACAGCTCAATGCATCTATTACTTTAGGGATCACAACATATTCATGCCCTTCATGAAACTGCCCGAATCGGACCAACTGTTCTGCTTCACGCCGAAAGTCCAATTCACCTAAAATCAGTTGGTGAATTTTATCAAAAATTGCATCTAGGCGATGCTTTTCTATATTCACCACGCCCATTAAACGCAACATACGGCGCAGCTGCTTAAGATCGGATTGACATGCTTCTCTAACCCCTGGATACTGCACTTTCACTACTACTTCTTGGCCATTTTTTAGTCTGGCGCGGTGCACCTGCCCCAAGCTTGCCGCGCGGTAGGGCGTCGTCTCAAACGCTTGAAATAATGCCGATGGGTCTGCGCCCAGACTTTTCTGAATTTGGATTTTTACTGTCTCAAAATCCATCGACACAGAGTGCTCTCTCAAAGCACCCAGTGCTTGCGACACCTCCTCAGGTAGAAAGTCTTTCATCTGGGATAATATTTGCCCAACTTTCATCACAGCGCCTTTCATTTCGCCCAAGGCTTCTGCGAGTTCCTTACCAATTTCCAGATACATTTGTTTGCGTGCTAGTTCTTTAGCCTCATGGTCGCGAAACATATTTGACGCTGAGGACTTCACCCACTTACTCGCGATAGATGCCGATGCGCCAGCAAGTTTAAATAAACGCTTGCTGCTAGTGACAGGTTGTTTAAGTGGTCGAGCGTCATTCTTTTTCATTCGTTTTATTTTAGCGCTAATTTAGTCCAATGCTATGACTGGAAAAGGTTTGAGTATGGGTTAGTCTTTATAC
>JAYPYM010000022.1:13086-16624 GCA_038135915.1 Gammaproteobacteria bacterium | reverse complement strand
CTAGAATACAGGTTGATCTTAATTTTTATATTTGCGTTTCTTTTTTTGCTACCCATCATATCTAGCTTTTTTATCGATACGACTACAGGTAAAGGAAAAATCATTACCGCCTTCCTAATCGTTATCACAATTGTGTTAATCGGGATACAGGTTTATCTATCAACTGAAAGTGAAGCTAATTTAGTGGCTGAAAAAGAGAAGGCAATGAAAGTAGAATCCTGGAAGTCGGGCATCATAGCCAAACTGAGCGGTTTGCTCTCATCAGATCGAGACAGTGCACGGGCAGAGAAATACAAGATTGGCAACTTCGTTAACTTTGGCTGGACTTCACACCACCCCTTATTCATGGAAGCCTTGATGGCCGACCAAGAACGAACTCAATTGATGGAAGTAGTGCCTCCCCCTAACAATATGGTCACTATTGAAAACCTACCCAACAGCATCGACAAGATGATCGTCAGCTGGTCACTGGAAGAACTTGGATACATGGTTCACAGTGAACAAACTCAAGACTTTTTGTCCGAACTCGACCCTTCTAGTGAAGACGAAGAAGAGGCTGAAGATGAAATTGGAGGAGATGAAGATGAGGATGAGGATGAGGATGATAGCAAGGAAAAAGCAAAGAAATCGACCTCCAATAAAGAACTGGAAGTGGCAAACACCATGTATTACGGCCATAAAGTAAGGAATAATGATATCAAGCTAATTGTTTACACAATGATCAGAGCAGGCGTAGAACTGAAGATGTTACGCCCCATGAAAGAAAGAAAAGCAGAAACCGCTCGTTCAATACGTTTCGAATGGTCAAAAAACTACAGTAAGCGCGAAACGCTAAGCGTTAGCAAAATCAAAAAAGCCAAACGCTTTAAACGATAAAGCCCGGCTTAAGCACGAGCGCTGAACACGTGCTTATTTAGCGGATTTAGTAAAGTTGCAAAAACCAGCAGAGCACCCACACATTCTGTCATTTCACCACGCTTAGAAGAAGTCATCACTACCTCAACAACAATTAA
The DNA here is from genome assembly GCA_038135915.1 of Gammaproteobacteria bacterium. Classification (GTDB taxonomy): domain Bacteria; phylum Pseudomonadota; class Gammaproteobacteria; order Pseudomonadales; family UBA6940; genus JAYPYM01. Next base: position 15,611 of record JAYPYM010000022.1, on the reverse strand, counting down.
AAGCGTTAAAAAGCAAACAATTTGCTCTGCTCTAGGTATGGGTACAGCAAAGCTGTCTAACCAACGCTGAACTGCTGGCTTTTTATGATAAAGCGGCGTAAAGACTGCCAGGTAAAAGAAAAAAATAATGGCAAAACCTGTACCAAAAATCAGTTTATTTAACTTAACATCTCCAACCATCAAATTATGAAAGTTAGTTTCGTTCTGTGCATTATGCTCTAGGAAAAACTCACTACTTTCCACATCAAAAATACGCTGTCCCCATGAAACTTCTTCACCAGCACCAAAGATAAAAAACATGAATAAAACGAACAGCATCATACGATAGCTCTTGGGTTGCTTAGCATCAGATTGAACCCACCTTTTAAAACATAGCACTGCACTAGCCAGTAGAATATAGAAAGTGAGCCACTCTGTAGGGCCATCTTCAACCACAAACCGGTTGACAAAGAAATCATGGTTAATAAATGATAAGGCTGCACCAATCGCCAGGATGATCAAGGCAACTGCAAGCAAAAAATAATTAATGAACAATCTATTAACAAGCATATTCCTAGACGCCTCACTCAAGATGGGTATGGGGGTAAAATAATTGCCTTAGGTTGCTGATGAGTTTACAAACTGCGACAAACCAGATCACCGGATCAATCAGATAATCCCACAGGTTATCAGATTCAAATATATCAGCAAAGAAAATAATGACAGACAGGATCCAGATCAAAGTGATCATTTTCGCCTGAATGTAAATAGACACAATGAGTAGTAAGCCTAATAGCAGCCACATCGTACTCATCCCATAACCCAGCGCATATAAATCAAACGGACCTAGCCCTAAGGCTGTAATGTAAAGTGCCAAGCCTGTTATAGCAATAAAACCATAATGAGAAAGAGAAATATTAATCCTAGTGTTAGGGCTAATGAAATGCCACACTTGATACATAAAAAAGCAAGTACTCAACAGACTCAAGTTTCCAAACAAGGCACGAAAATAGTACAGCATGGGCATACCATTGACAGGAAAGGCGAGCACAAGAGCTGCAGCAACAAGCGTCGCCAGCCCCACACGTTTGCTCAAGGATGCCAACCTGATACCGTACAGTATCATTGCCAGATATAACAATAAACTAGAGAAAGAATGTATAATCGTCGTAGCCACGAATGTCCTAATCAGCTATTTTTTCAAATGAAACGCCAAGCCTTTGGCTGGTAATTTTTTTTGTCAACCAAGCTTGATCAAAGTAAAGATGTTTTATGTGTTTTCTATTCCAGGTATAGAATAAATGAAACAAGTCTCCATCATTAATTAATACAGGATAAGAAAACTCACCAACATCATCCTGCGCATTTTCAAAATCATGAATTGTCTCCCAGTGTTTCCCCTGGTCACTAGAGTAACCCAAAGATAGAACACGTCTATCGATTTTAGAATTATTAAAAACCAATATCTGCTCCTGGCTGCTCAAGCCGACACCAGCAACAGAGGCATTCGGATTCGGTAACGCAATTGGCTCGGATGGTTGCCAACTTACACCCGCATCATCACTTCGTGTGTATAACAACTGGTTTGGCGCACCACCAGCAAAACGCAAATAACTTGCAGCTGAGTCTTCACTGAGCGGCAGAACCAGTGGCTGTAAATTGTCTCTCCCCCAATCCATTCTGGCTTTGTGCTGAATACGTCCGTCGCTATCTAGGATAAGATATTCCGCAAACTTGCCTATGAATTCATGATAAATGGGAATACCCACCCAATGATTCAAATAAAGCTGACCAGGACTTTTAACCAAAGTGCTCACATTAAAAAAGGGTGAAGTCACCCACCGTTTTGGTGCAGACCATGTCAGGCCATCATCACTAGATGATATCCAATTCAGCTGACTGCCAGCCCACCCACCTATAGACACTGATACAAAAGTCAGCCAAATATCCCCATTCGCGACACGAATAGCAAGCGGGTTACCCACTTTTTTAACATATCTACGCAGAGCAAAAGACAGAGCCCTTGGCCCCATAATCTCTTCGGGCTCACTCCAACTTTTCAAACCATGGTGCCACCTAGCCTGAAAAATTTTCACATCTTTCGCGCCTTCCCTACTCCCACCATACCAAAACGCCAAAATGCCGCCATCCGTGGTGGGCAAAGCACTCGCCGCATGCACATGCGGAGAAACATCACGAGACACTATCATGCTATGGTATCTGCCGTCTCTATCAGGCTGGATTGCTTGAGGCTCAATAGCCAACCTATTTGCACTAGATTTTACCGGCAAATTGACCCGCCATTTTAAGTTTTCAAGCTCGGTGTCCTTCGCAGAAGCAAAAAACCAAAGGCTAGTAGCCATAATGCAGACAAACAAATACATTAGGCCATCAAACTTATTTGTGTATAAAATTGATTTCAATTCAAACCTTTGTTGATTATATGACTAAAAAATTAACCCCATTTAAGAAACACTGGATTGTGAACCTTATTTACAACTGAAACAAGGATGATGTTGCCTGGAGGACAGCAAACAGCTTCTTTA
>JAYPYM010000022.1:6693-13076 GCA_038135915.1 Gammaproteobacteria bacterium | reverse complement strand
AAAAGGTAAAATTGGCAGAATTATATCTCGATTCTTGCAAACTTTGTTGACGACAACAAAGGCGGAAGATATCATTGTGATCTCAATTATAATGAGCGCACAACTTGATAGGACTATAATGACCCGTCAAGTGTATTGCTAAGTAACCACTGGCAGAGTACTTTATCAATTTGTTGACCAATTCCACTAAAGAAAGCAACCCATATATGTCTGATATCTTAAATCACCCTACCATCAAACTTTGCATGAACTTGGTAAAAGAACAGTCGATCACACCTGATGACGCAAATTGCCAAAAAATTATTACAGACAGGATTGAAAAGCTCGGCTTTCAATCCACCACATTAACTTATGATGATGTCACTAATCTGTGGAGCACTCGTTTCGGCTCAAAGTCAGATACTCCCCTACTTGTATTTGCAGGCCATACAGATGTTGTGCCCACCGGCGATATTAATAGCTGGCATACGGACCCTTTCTCACCTGAAATCATAGAAGGCAAACTCTTTGGTCGAGGTGTTGCTGATATGAAGGGCAGCCTAGCTGCAATGGTAGTCGCAGCTGAACGCTTCATTGAAAACCACCCTGAACATCAAGGACGCATAGGCTTTTTGCTAACCAGTGACGAAGAAGGCCCCGCTATCAATGGCACAGTAAAAGTGATGGAATACCTTGAGAAAACCAATGAGAAAATCGACTACTGCATCGTTGGAGAACCCTCTAGCACAAGTAAAGTGGGCGACACGATAAAAGTTGGGCGACGAGGCTCTTTGAATGCCGTTCTCAAAGTTAAAGGTATTCAGGGTCATGTTGCCTATCCACACTTAGCACGTAACCCGATCCACCAGGTTTCACCCGCTTTAACCGCTTTAAGCACTAAAACTTGGGACGAAGGTAACAGTGAATTCCCTGCAACCAGTTTTCAAATTTCCAATATCCAAGCCGGTACCGGGGCAACTAATGTTATCCCTGGGCAGGCCACTGTCACCTTTAATTTTCGTTTTTCAACTGAAAATTCCAGTGAAAATTTACAAGCTGAAACGATAAAAATATTGAATGAGCACGAGTTAGAATATGATATAACGTGGAGATTAAGCGGTCACCCATTCCTAACCAAACAAGGGCAATTTATTGACAAGGTTCGTGAAAGTATTTTTGAGGTAACAGGCTATGAAGCTCAGACTTCTACATCTGGTGGTACGTCCGATGGTCGTTTCATTGCGCCCTATGGTGTAGAGGTGATTGAACTAGGACCAACCAACGCAACTATTCATCAAACAAACGAACACTTAGCCGCAGACGAACTGATTGTTCTAACAGACATCTATTACAAAATTCTCGAATCCCTGCTTTTATAAACATATTTGAACATGCATTGAAATTTAGGCAACTTAAATCAACGGATACCTACCATGAACTTGAACACAATTAGACAAAACTATTTCTACCAAGGTAACCCCAGCACCCGCAGTTATCTTGTCATTTTGATGACCCTCTTGCTTAGCCTCACGGCTTGCCAACAAAAAGAAACCAAAGAAGATGCTAATCGACGGCTATTAGTCGCTGAAAACTATATTCAACAAGGTCAGCTTAGGGCAGCGAATCTCGAAGCACGAAATGCATTGCAAATTAACCCAAATTCCGCAGCAGCACACTACACGTTAGGCAAAACTAATTCCGAAGCGGGTGATCAGGTAAATGCCGAATCTCACTTTCTGCAGGCAGTAAAAAATGCACCTCAGGAATCCAAGTACCTCTATGCGTTAGCTGCCACACAGGTTAAGCGTAACAAACCTGATTTAGCATCAGCCACTTTAAAGCAGCTACCATCTACGGAGCATCGATCAGCACTTTACCACCAAATACTGGGCGACATTTTTTACCTAAAACAGGATTTTTCCAGTGCAGAAAAATCTTTTCAGTCAAGCCTTTCAAAAAACCCTCAGCAAGCTACAGCCATGCTTGGTTTGGCACGCGTTGCATTTGCAAAAAAATCCTATGAAACATCTTTAGACTGGCTTAATCAAGCGGTAGAGGCGGATACAAACAATATAGAAGCACTACTCTTTAAAGGCGAGTTTGAGTTTGCTCAAGGAAATTATCAACTAGCAGAAAACAGCTTTGCTGATGCGCTCTCGAAGCTAAGTCGACTCGATATGTTAACAGCGCAAAAATATCGTGCTTTGGAAGGTATGGTTCGAACGCTGACTGCAAATGGTCGAACTTCGGAAGCGATGCAATACTCAAAAATAATGACAAGCTCACCTCAAGGCAAGTTAAGATCTACTCTGAATGACGCTTTGAACGCGTATCAAAGCGGAGACTTTAGCGCCGCTGAAACGAACTTTGAATCTATTCTCAGCCAGGCCCCATCCCACGGAGTCAGCTCTATTGCAATGGGTGCCATCAAGTTTTCAAAGGGTGACTTCGAATCCGCAGAAGAATATTTATCAGCTGCACTTGAAGGCTCTGAAAATGTAACCAAACAAACCTATACACTGCTAGCAATCACACAACTACGGCTGAACAAAGGCCAAGAAGCTCGCGAGCTGGTTAACAATGGTTTGAAACACTTTCCTGATGATCCAGACCTAACCACCCTACTTGGCTTAACCTATGCTCAAGAAGGTGATATGGCAGCAGCCAGAAGACTATTCAAATTAGCCGTTGCTGTTGACACAACCAATCTCAGTGGTCGGCTTTCATTGGCAACCCTCTACTTTCAAAATAAAGAATGGATGGAAGCAAAGAAATATTTCGTAGAAGCGGCAGCCATAGCACCAAATAATTTTTCCGCGCTGACTGGATGGTTAAAAACACTAAATGAAACCCAAACAATCGGCGCTGGCATCGCCGACCTTAAAGAGTTTTCTAAACAGCATCCAGACGCGTATGGACCGCTCACATTAATAGGCATTGCTCACTTGTCACAAAAAGATATTCTAAACGCGATTAAGTACGGCGAAGCCGCTGAAAAATTGAATAGCGAACATGTTTATATCAAAAAACTACTCGCAGCAGCATACTATCAACAAGCAAAGAACTATAGCTCGCGACAAGATCTGGATAAAGCACTGTCAGCAATACAAAAGTCCAGACAATACCAAGATAGCCATGCGCCTGGCTTAGCGTTAGAAGCAAATCTTTTGAATATCCTAAAAGGTCCTGAAGCCGCTCTTTCAGTTGCAAAGGCATATGCAGAGCAATACCCTACCTCACCTCAAGGCTTTGCAGTACAGGGCGATTTGCAAGTGAAAAGGGATAACTTTCCACAAGCCATGGCGGCTTATGAGCAGGCCTGGAGCCTACTTAAAAATAGAGTACTAGGACTAAAGCTATTACACGTTAAGGAAAAACTCGGCATATCTGTACCAGAAGCTCATATTTTAGAATGGTACGAATCTCTCGCTAGCGAAACAAGCCCAGGTGGCAAGCAAAAGCTGGAAGAAAGTACACTAACGCTAGCATTGGCGTACCAAACATTACAGAAGCCTGAAAAAGCTACCAAACTATATGAAAAGCTGGTGTCCGTTAGCCCCAATAATGCAATTTACATCAACAACTTAGCTTGGCTCTATTATACCAGTGGAAAGCAAGACGCAATTAGACTCGCCGAAAAGGCATATAAACTAAACCCAAATGTGCCACAAATAGCAGACACCTATGGTTGGATTCTTGTAGAGAATGGCCAACTTAAAAAAGGAATCAATGTATTAGAGCTAGCATTAAACAAATGGCCCAATAATACAGACTTGAAAAACCATCTCGACACAGCCAAAAAACGATAGTTTGAGCAGCATATGGGGACACAACTAGTCCTTGCCGGCTCGGTTTTTGCGGCGGTTAGTTATCTTTTCTTGGCAATATGGTTTTGGGTCAGTAACCCCAAAAACCCTATTGTCATTCAAAAGCAGCTAGTCGCTTCAATACTATTTACAGCCATTTCTGCAATTGCACAATTCTTCTACGTCTTCAACTCAATTGGGGAAAACCCAATTGCCTATGAACTATTTGACCTAGCCAGAAGCATATGTTGGCAAATCTTACTCATACAAATATTTAGAAATATTGCTGCCAGTAAGCATAATGACCTGGATTTGAGGCTAGTCTTTGGGCTCATCCGATCCATCTACTTGGTGATCTTTCTCATTAGCCCCGTCATCTTAAACTTGCTCATATCAGAGTATTTGCCTGACCACTCTTTCACGCTTTATGCAATGCTTAGGTTAATGCTTTCAGTACTCGCCGTTATTTTATTGGAGCAAATATGGCGCAATACCCAACAAGACCAACGATGGCATATCAAATTTCTTCTTTTGACTATTGGGGCATTTTTTGCGTATGACTTATTTTTCTTCTCTTATCTCATTTTATTCAACGAACTTAAATTAGAGATTTATGCCGCACGCCCCCTAGTACATGCTATTACGATTCCCTTACTGATCATCTCAAACCAGCGGATGAAAAAGTCTTATGCTAGTTTTCGGCTCTCGCCCGAATTTGTGTTTGGTACAACAGCGACAATTGTCATCAGCAGCTATTTGCTCGGGATGTCATTAGGGGGATATTACATTCGCCTATTCGGTGGCAGCTGGGGCGGCGTACTACAAATATTATTTTGCACCACTGCTTTACTATTCCTCGCAATGGTACTCATCTCTGGGCAAGCAAGGGCCAAACTTAAGGTATTTTTAAGCAAACATTTGTTTAAATATAAATACAATTACCGCTCTCTTTGGCTTGAATTTACAGATAGATTTGTACAAGCCAATCCTAACACCATTGAAAAAACACTGGTGGAAACACTGGCAGATTTATTAGAGAGTCGAGGTGGTGCACTTTGGGTACTTGAAAAGAACCACTATCACTTAAAAATCAAGATTGGCTCACTAGAAGAAGAGCCTGCTAATTACAAATCAAATAGTTTCAAATCTTCTAAAGACATTGACGCTACCTGCTCACTCATCAAACACCTGGAACAAACAACGGTTTATGACGTAAAAAGCAACCCCGAACTGATTCAAGACACCCCATTGGATCACGCTATACAATGGTTAATCATTCCCCTAAAAACACAAGATCATCTGATTGGCTTTGTAGAGTTAAGCCAACCTAGGGTACGCATACACTTAGACTGGGAAGATATCGACTTAATTGAAGTAGTTGCCTGCCAAGCAGCAAGCACACTAGCTCAGTTTAAAACAGCGGAAAAACTGGCTGAAGCAGAAAAATTCAAAGCAATGAATCAAGTCACCGCCTTTTTAGTACACGATATTAAGACAATGGTTGCACAACTTTCCCTGATGGTAAAGAATGCAGAGAAACACAAATCAAACCCTGAATTCATCGATGATATGCTGAAAACCACGGCACACAGTGTACAAAAAATGAGCCATATACTGAGCCAACTACAAATGCCAGACCATCCGAGCCCAACGCCATTAACACTGGAAAGCCAAAGGGTCCATGTGAAAAAGGCAGCCATTCCCAAAAGAACTTCGCTAGAATCACTGGTAAAAACGCTAGTTGCTGAGAAGAAAATAAGAAGACCTCTGATTGAAATGACGACACCCATACCTAAGCTGATCATTATCAATATCCAAGACCAACTCCATACTGTACTCGGCCATCTATTAGACAATGCACAAGATGCCTGTAGTGAGCAGGACCAAATCAACTTGCGTGTTGATTTAGAAACAGATACGGTCGAGTTTCATGTAACAGACACAGGTCCTGGCATGAGCCAGACTTTTATTGAAAACTCCCTATTCAAACCTTTTAATACAACAAAAGGGCTCAGCGGCATGGGGATTGGTGTATACCAAAGCAGAGAAATGATTGAATCTCTCGGCGGCAACTTATCCGTTGTCAGTAAAGAGCACCAAGGTACTTGCTTTACACTATCTCTGCCTATGAGTTACTTTGATTCCAACCCATTCACCTAGGCTATAACCACATAAAAGGTAACAATACTTCAATGAATGCAAAAACCAATAGAAGCCTGCTGATTGTAGAAGATGACCCCGGACTACAAAGCCAATTAAAGTGGTGCTTTGATGAAAGAACAGAAGTCATTTTTGCAGATGACCGAGAGTCTACCATTAGTATGTTGAGAAGGTATATGCCACCGGTCATTACACTTGATCTGGGACTACCCCCTGATCCTGGTGGCAGTAGTGTTGGCTTCGCACTAGTTGAAGAAATTTTATCACTTGCTCCAAATACAAAAATCATCATCATTACCGGACAAGATGAGAAGGATCTTGCGATTAAAGCGATTGGCATGGGTGCTTATTATTTTTATCAAAAGCCGATTGAGAGTGAGCTTCTCACCTTTACCGTAGACAAGGCTTTTAAAATCCATGACTTAGAAGAGCAGAATC
>JAYPYM010000022.1:2102-6683 GCA_038135915.1 Gammaproteobacteria bacterium | reverse complement strand
ACAAACCTTAAGCTCAATGCCATTATCGCCTCCAGTGAAAGTATGTTAAAGCTTTGCAGGATAATGGAAAAAATTGCTTCAACTGAAATCAGCACTTTAATTTTAGGAGAAACCGGCACTGGAAAAGAGCTCATTGCACAATCTCTACACCAGCTCAGCGACCGAAAAAATGAAGCCTTTGTTGCCATTAACTGCGCCGCTATCCCTGATAACCTATTAGAAAGTGAACTGTTTGGATACGAAAAGGGAGCCTTCACTGGTGCCACCCAACAAAAAAAAGGAAAGCTAGAATCAGCGCACAAAGGCACACTATTTTTAGACGAAGTAGGAGATATGCCGCTTCACCTTCAAGCGAAGCTACTGAGGTTCCTACAAGAACGCGTGGTAGAACGCATTGGTGGCCACAACCAAATCGCAGTGGATGTACGAGTGATTTGTGCAACACACAGAAACTTAGAATCGATGATTCAAGATACAACATTCCGTGAAGACCTCTATTACCGTATCAGTGAAATCATTCTAGATATTCCTCCATTAAGACAACGAACCGAGGATGCCATCCTCATCGCGCGAGCATTTGTGGATCAGTTCAGGCAATCATTTAACAAAAAATCTCTCTCTTTATCTCCAGCTGCGATTAACGCAATTAAAGCACACGCTTGGCCGGGTAATGTAAGAGAGCTCATTAACAAGGTGAAACGTTCTGTTATCTTATGTGAGGGTACACAAATTACACCAGAAGACTTACAACTCTCTGATGATGAACAACATGCCACCCCTCTTAATCTTAAAGAGGTTCGAGAAAAAGCCGAGAAGCAAGCTATCATTGCTGCCTTAGCAAATGCTGAAAATAATATTGCTAAAGCAGCAAGGGAGCTGGGTATTACAAGACCGACACTATACAGTTTAATGAATAAGCTTGGGCTGGAACAGGAAGCAACCAGTTAATCACTTCACCCAAACAAGGCTTTCATTAAATACCCAAAGGGAATCCGAACCAATGCCAAAGCAATAATAGGCTTGTACCAGCCAAAAAGAAGCTTAAAGCATAAGGCAACATTATAGCTGCAAGCGTACCCAAACCAGCACTCGAGTCATATTTATGTACAAAGGCAACTACGACACCAAAATACGGCATTAATGGCGTGATAATATTTGTACTACTGTCTGCGATACGATAGCCTGCCTGGACAGTTTCAGGATCCATACCAATTAGCATAAACAAAGGAATAAACACCGGCGCCAACAAAGCCCACTTTGCTGAAGCACTCCCTATCAATAGGTTAACTACGGCAGTAACTGCAATAAATACAATCAGCACCAACAAAGGCGGAATAGACATCTGCTTTAGGATTTCTGCTGCTTCAACTGCAGTCATTACACCTATCTGAGTCCAAGAGAAGAAACTTACAAATTGAGCCGCAAAGAACATTAATACTATGTACCCAGCCATAGTTTGCATGCTAGCTTCCATCCCTTGGACCACATCTTTGTCAGACTTGATAGTCTGAGTTGTCACCCCAAAAGCAATCCCCGAGATAGCAAACCCTATAGAAATAATTAAAATAAGCCCAGAAATAAATGGTGACTTCAACAGAGAACCAGTTTCAGGATGTCGTAAGATACCGGTTTCTGGCACAGTCAGACAAAGTACCACAAAGACCCAAATTAAAAGTCCGAAACCAGCATTTCTAAGGCCTTTTTTCTCTATCTCCGATAACTTAGATTCACTGACTATCTCTACCTTTACAGCATGATAGGATCCAAGCCTTGGAATCACCACCCGTTCCGTCACCCAGGTACCCACCAAGGTCAACAAGACAGTGAGTAAGCACATAAAATAATAATTACTGGCAATACTCACCTCATAACTAGGCTCTATCAGCTGCGCAGCCTCTGTAGAAATACCTGCTAAAATTGCATCAACCGGCCCGATCATGAGGTTTGCACTAAAACCTCCAGACACGCCTGCAAAGGTAGCTGCAATACCGGCAATAGGATGACGACCAGCGGACAAAAATATAGCTGCACCCAAGGGAATCAATACAACATACCCGGCATCAGCTGCAAGGCTAGACAAGATCCCTGTAAATACCAACACACTAGTTAATAAAGAAGAGGACGCATATAACACCAGTGGTTTCAACGCAGTTTTCAGCAGGCCACTATACTCAGCAATGCCGATACCTAACATGGCAACCAACACTGTGCCCACCGGTGCAAAGCCAGTAAAGTTCGACACTGCATGTGTGATCATCCAAACCAAACCATCTCGTGACAGCAAATTTCGTACACTCAAACGATCGTCGGTTAATGGATGAGAGACCACCCAATCCAATCCACTTAAGAGGGCAGACAAAAATATAATAGCAATAGAAAACAAGACGAATAAGGTGGTCGGATGCGGCAGCTTGTTACCTGCCAGTTCAATTTTATTCAGTAATGATTGATACATATGGCTTAAGAGGTCTTAAATTTTATAAAAAATCCAATCAAATCGCCTTCATTGTAGGCGATTCTATGTATCAATTAAAGGAAAAAACCAATCCATTATCTCGATAGATCCACCTAATTCGCCTATTGTTATTTGAGTGATTAAAAAACGCTAAGGATTCATCATGAAGATTGACATCAGTTTTGCTGACCTATCCCACATGGAACATTTTTGCAACGCAACCCCTTACGGTATTTCTTTGGTCGCAGCTTACGCGCTAAAAGCTCACGAAAACCGATTTAATGCAAAGCTATTTAAACACGCCCCTAAGCTCATTCAATATTTAGAGCAGTCTCCGCCAAAAATTGCCTGCTTCAGCAACTATATTTGGAATACCAACCTCAGCTATACCATTGCAGAAGCATTTAAATTCAATAACCCTGATTCAATCGTGGTTTTTGGTGGACCAAACTATGCAATTGACCCAGAAGTACAAGAAGACTTCATGTTCGACCACCCAGCCATCGACTTCTACATTTTCCGAGAGGGAGAGGTTGGATTTTCACAGCTGCTAGAGCAGCTCTATGAGTTCAACTTTGATATTGCTGCCCTAAAGGAAGCTCGCCCCCCAATATCCAACTGTCACTATGTTAGAAATGGCAACCTATACCGTGGAGAGCTTTTGGCACCCATCAAGAATTTAGATGAAATCCCATCTCCCTATTTATCCGGTCTGATGGATGAATTTTTGGATGAGCTAACTCCCCTTACTGAAACAACACGCGGCTGCCCCTTTCAATGCACATTCTGCCAGGATGGTCACAAGTATGCCAATAACATCAGGCGCTACTCAAAAGAGCGTATTAAAGAGGAACTAACCTACATCGCACCTAGGGCAAAATCACCAAAACTAATGACCGCTGATCTGAATTTTGGCATGTATCCTCAAGATATTGAGGTCTGCCATGAAATATCTGCTATCAACGAAAAACATGACTGGCCACTAGAATTTGATGGTTTCAGTGGAAAAAACAAAAAAGAAAGAGTGATGGAAGGCGTTAAAATTCTAGATAAAGTAAATAGCTATATGAATGCGGCTGTACAATCGTTAGATGACAACGTTCTAAGAACCATCAAACGAAAAAATATTTCTTATGAAAAAATGATAGGCATTGCTCAGCAGGGCCAGGAGGAACGGGCCACCAGCTTTGCTGAAGTGATTCTAGGATTACCTGGCGACTCAAAAGAAGCACATTTTAATTCGGTCAATAAATTAATGGATGCTGATATGAGCGTAGTACGATCTCACCAGTTCATCATGCTGAATGGTTCAGAATCTGCTCAGATATTCAGTAGAAAAAAGCACGGCCTTATCACCGGTCATCGTGTGGTACCCCAAACAGCTCAACCATTCAAGCTGTACGGTGAAACGGTAGCAGCGCCAGAGATTGATGAAATATGTGTGGGCAGCAATACCATGAGTTTTGAAGATTACCAAGAGTGTCGTATGTATAATCTGACCATAGAAATATTTTATAACAATGGCATTTTCCGTGATCTACATACATTTCTTTCAAGAAAAGGCATCAAAAACTCAACTTTTATTCAGCAGATTCATGAGTACATTCGTACACACCAGACTGCCTTAACACCAGTCTATGATGACTTTCTCAGAGAGACCAATGAAATTTGGTCTAACCGAAAAGATTTAGATGAATTTTTAAAAAAACCAGGCATCATTGAAAAATATAACAATGGTGAGCTTGGAAACAACGAACAACTAGTCTATCGTGCAGTCGCTATCTTCAATCACATGCCAGCGCTACATAAAATTGCCTACAGGGTCGCCAAAAACCTGTTACAAAAACAAGAGGACATTTCCGGCCAACACTTTCATTACATCGAGGAACTGGCTAAGTTTAGCCTATGGCAGAAAGAGAACCTTTTTGAGATAGATAAACACTTCGAGCAATCTTTCCACTATAATTTCGTTGCACTCAAAGATAAAAACTATGACGATGACCCCGCTACCCATCTAAAGCCAAATGGGTTAAAAATCAAAATCTCCCACTCAGATGAGCAGAAAAACGTCATCTCTCGGTATTTACAAATCTATGGAACCTCATATGATGCTCTAGGCAATATAC
>JAYPYM010000022.1:0-2092 GCA_038135915.1 Gammaproteobacteria bacterium | reverse complement strand
TTAATAACCTTTACCGAAAGACCGAAATCTTAGGGTAAGAAACTAAATACTAGAAAAAGCTACCCCTGATTATCAATGCGGCTATCACCCCAATTCCGACAAAGTGGTGTGAGAATCCATTTTAAATGGTGAAAAACTCGATAGGCTTAATGAGTCGCACCTCTCTTCAACACCTTTGGCAACAGCAGGTGGAACAGCAATAATGACTTTAGGTTGGCAAGAAGAAGTGCGGATATTTCTGCCAATCAGCTCAGAGTATCTATCTGCAAGCATTGAAGATGCATAAATAGGTAACCCCATACGCTCTTTGCCTTGGAAAAAGTGATTATCATCGATGAATCCCAATACCTTATCCCCTAAAAATCCAGCAACTAATACACCAAGGTTACCAGCCCCATACACCCAGAATACCTCATCAGAGTGTTTTAACTCGAAAAGGCATTTCTCCACAGAGAATAAGTAATTCTTCAAGCGCTCAAATCTATTAAGGCCATCGACCTGAACCGGTATAGACCTATCTAGCTTAACACCCTTTACTGAATATCTTTCGAAAACGCCCGTTAGCTCTCCTGAAATAATTTTTTCTACCGAGCCACGCTGGTGAAAACCCAACTTCATCAGTGCTATGCTCAAACTGAATGACGAAAAATGATGCCTATGGTCGATGATATAGGCATCGGTAGCTTGAGTGTCTATATCAGGGACTTGTATCGCCAATGCTCCATCAACCTTTAGCGCAGCTAGAAGGTAGCGAGAGTCTACCTCGATATCACAAAGGTGCTCCAAAACATGAATCAAGGTAGCGATATCATAACGACCTTTTGGTATTGCCTGCCCAGAGCTAAAATACTCATAACCCATAGATTCAATATTCTTTCGATAGGTTTCACTCACATCAAAGCCAGCATGCTCACCTTTCTCCAGTAGCTTTAAAAATGCCCCTCTATGACAACCAAAGTCTAATACTTTCGTGCCGGATTGATAGACTCCAATGTCCTTTAGATATTTCAAGAAAATACTTGAACGTGAGCAGGCTTCTGTCTTTGAGAAATCTAGTTTGTCCTGATCAGGACAATTCTCCATAGCTTCATATTGCTGATAATCACCAAAAGTTCCAACTTGTTTCACCGGCTTAAAAAGGTGTCCACACGAATTACAACCACATACCGTCACCCCTCTATGAACCCAAGTGGTATTTGATCGAATGCTTGTTCTTAAATTTGACTCAAAAACAGTCTGCGTATGGGCCGAGGAGCATAAAGGGCAAATATCCATATATTCTATAATCAGTAAGTAAAGTTTTTATCATAAAAGATGGTTAATAAGCATTAGCCATCAGACTTACGTTTAATACAACCAATATCCATTATTGACAAAAATAGGTTGGTTGCAAGCAATCTAAATCATCAAGCGTATCTATTTCTACCCACCCGCCAGAAGTAAAGATGGGACGAATTTCCTCCCCCGTGTCAATGAGGTACTGCAGATAATCTGTCCGTAAATAAAGATGTAAAGTTTTAAAACTTTGCAAACGTTCTAACGAGGCTCATCAAAAAATCAGTAATCGATTGGCAGAAACTTTCCAAGTATTCAGCAGGGTGAAAATTTACATTTAAACTACAGGTTTAATTTACAACTAATTTACCCAAACAAAAAAATGGCAATAATTTCAGCTCTTAAGAACCTGAATTTGTTATAAAAACCAGAATACGCTATCCATGCAGTAAATCAAAATCTTGAATCATGAAAATCTTCCGTCTGGGCCAAAAACAATTTATGGTGATTAAATATTTTCACCCCTTTAGGTCCTGTCCTTCTACCCCCTGGTTCATGAATAACATCCTCACCAACCAGCTTAAAACCTTGTTCAGTAATAGCAGTAGTTGCTATATTTTGTGAATTCTGGCGATGAAGATGAACTCTATCCTTATATTCGTTAAATAAATAGGGATATTCACGCTTAAACTTTTTCTTAACATATTGATAGAGTTTTTCGTCTGCTTGCGTCGCGGCTAATACTTTTTCTCGACTTTTTGGTTGAAGTTGTTTCATTTCAACATTCTCGATAGATTTCACGCTATGGTTTACTCGT
>JAYPYM010000021.1:28942-30092 GCA_038135915.1 Gammaproteobacteria bacterium | reverse complement strand
TGGCTACAGATAGAAATCAAGTGACGCTAATCCAGTAGTCTATAATTGAGGTACCGATTTAACCCAAGATATTTTTGATACTTTAAGCATGAAAGCACACCAGATAATAAGGTTGACAAATGATTGGCAGTGAACTTCTTCGCTCCCCACAGCTCAGTAACCTTGAAAAGTTATATATCAGATTACTAGGCATACCCATTTCTGGACTAAGAATCCGCCTTAGAAGAGTGCTCCCACACCTAGTTGGAAAAGCCAACAAAGTCTTAGATGCTGGTTGTGGTCGTGGCGTGTTCAGCTATGAGCTAGCTAAACGCTTCCCTAATGCTTCAACCATCGGTATTGACCTAGACCCAGAGCAAATCAAAACCAATATCGAAGTAGCGAAAGAGAATCAACTCACTAATCTTACTTTTGAAGTACAGAATGTCATGACCCTTCCATACCAGGATGAATTCGACTTCATTTTATCTGTCGATAACCTCGAACACCTGGAAGACGACGAAAAAGGGATTCGACAATTATTTCAAGCACTAAAGCATGGAGGCCGTTTGGTTTTGCACGTACCTGGCCTGGAAAGAAGATGGTTTTTTTATAAATTTAAAACCAACTTTGATGTGCCTGGCCACTTTAGGCCAGGGTACAAATTAGAAGATATTTCACAAAAAATAAGAGATGCAGGTTTTATTATAGATGAAGCTTACTACACCTTTGGATGGCTAGAAACAATTACCAATAATATCTCTTATTTGATTACTAAAGCCGAAGCAAAAAATAAAATTGCATACGCACTCGTATTTCCTATCCTAAATTTTATTGCTTGGTTCGGCCAACATACTCGCCCGAAAAATGGCGCCGGCGTTCTACTGCTAGCAAGAAAACCAAACACAGAGATAGAGCCATGAAACAAGTATTGAGAAGAGTATTAGATGGCAAGGGCATCGTTAGAATAGAAGAACTACCGGCTCCCACGTTTGGCGACAATCAGGTGTTAGTGAGATCACACTACACTGCAATCAGCGCTGGTACAGAAGGCGCTACGCTCTCAAAAACTTTCCCTGAACTTGTTAAGCAAACATTGCAAGACCCTTGGATGAGAAATGCAGTTAAAAACCTGATATTAGGTGCCAGCCCGACTGCGGTAAAGAACATT
>JAYPYM010000021.1:0-28932 GCA_038135915.1 Gammaproteobacteria bacterium | reverse complement strand
TGTCCGTTGGCAAGGGTGTTACCGACATAAAGCAGGGAGATCGAGTTGCATTTGCGGCTCAAGGGCATGCTGAACTGGTCGCTCCCAGCCGTAACTTTACCATTCCAATTCCTGATAACGTTACCTTCGAGCAAGCTTCTCTGGTCACTCTAGGTGGGATCGCCATGCAAGGCGTACGCAGAGCAGATATTCAATTAGGCGACAATGTCGCTATCATAGGGCTTGGTCTGGTTGGCCAATTGGTTGCGCAATTAGCTCACAGTTCTGGCGCACATGTCATAGGTATAGATATTAACCCAGCACGTCTAAAAGAATTAACAAATATCATACCAACTGCCCAACCTGTGAATAGCAGCGAGGGCGATACCATTCAAGCTGTGAGGGAGTTATCCGGCGGCCATGGCGCTGACGTAATTATCATTTGTGCTGCAAGCAAAGAGGCAGCTATCGCCAACCAAGCAATGAAAATGGCACGAAAACAAGGTAAGATTGTGTTTGTAGGCATTGTCAAAATGGACCTTGAACGCATGCCTTTCTTCAAAAACGAATTGGACCTTAGATTTTCCAGAGCCTACGGGCCAGGTGTCATGGATCCAGATTATGAAAGTGGTCGAACCGAATATCCCTACCATTATGTAAGATGGACTCAGGAAAGAAACTTATCCGAGTTTTTACGACTCATCGCCGAAAAGCGGATTCAGGTTGATCATTTAATCGGAGGATGTTTTGACCTTGAAAAAGCACAAGCCGCCTATGATGAACTCTACAACGGTAAGTTAAAAGGCCCTGTCGCTCTTCTTAAATACCGAAACCATGCGAGCACACCCTCACAAAAATACCAACCAAATCATCTCTTAGCGCCCTCAAGTAAGATACGCATGGGCATAATTGGCTGCGGTAATTTTACAAGAAGCACACACATCCCGAATTTAGATAAGCATCCGGATATACAAATGGTTGGCATTGCATCAGCCACCGGTGTCAATGCTGTCTCCATATTAAAAAGGTTTGACATTAACTACAGTACAACTGATTACAATGTTCTTTTGAATGATACCAATATTGACGCTGTGCTAATTGCTACCCGGCATAATACACACGCACGCCTAAGCATTGATGCATTAAAAGCAGGAAAACATGTATTTGTTGAAAAGCCTGCCGTGTTGACAGAAGCAGAATATGACGAACTTAATACCGCCTTGGCTAATACTGATCGAATTTACGCTGTGGGCTACAATCGGCGTTTCGCCCCCCTATCGATTAAACTTCAACAACATTTAAACCCAAAACTCCCCATGATGATTCAGTACCAAGTCTGCGTCCCTGACATCCCAGCAGACCACTGGACAATAAACCCAACTGAAGGCGGCGGAAGACTCATTGGAGAAGCAGAACATTTTTTCGATTTCACTAATTTTTTGGTGGGTGAAGCACCTAAACGGATCACCGCGCAGTGTGTTACAAAAAACAGTGAAACCATTAGCACCCAGTTTAATTTTATCGTTTCCATAGACTACGGTAACCATGCCAACGCCATAGTAAACTATACATCCTATGGTGACATGACCCTACCCAGGGAAACCATCACTGTATTTCAAGCTGGTACAAGCTATACACTGATTGACTTCAAAACCTTGACCATTCGTGGCCAGAAGAAAAGCAAAATCGTTCATCCGTTTAGTGACATGGGGCATAAACATGAAGTAAATGAATTCATTCATGCAATAATGGGCAAACCTTCAAGCTTAAATTTGGATTCGCCACTGTCTGCGTCCAGGGTATCTTTAGATGCACTGAACGACCTAAGAGACTACTCTGATAAAGATAAAGGTTAAGCGTGAGCAAAAAAACACAAAAACCCGTGGAATCAGATGTATATGATGATACTTGGATCAAAACAGCCTGGGGAGAAGGCAATCCTGATTCTTTAATTCAATCAGATGATATTCAACCCCGCCCTAGAGTTCAAAGGGCAATCGAACTTTCTTGCTTTGAACCGGGCATCCATTTACTCGATATCGCTTGTGGGAGAGGAGAACTACCCGCAATTGCGGCAGATGCAGACATTCATGCGTATGGTTTAGACTATTCAGAAGCTGTGTTAAAGGTTGCAAATAGAGTACGCATCCACCGTAAAGAACAACAAAAAAAAGACTTCAATGTCATCCGAAGTGATGCGACA
Organism: Gammaproteobacteria bacterium; assembly: GCA_038135915.1. Taxonomy (GTDB): domain Bacteria; phylum Pseudomonadota; class Gammaproteobacteria; order Pseudomonadales; family UBA6940; genus JAYPYM01. The sequence continues at coordinate 26,750 of JAYPYM010000021.1, read as the reverse complement.
ACTCTCCCATTTACTGATCATTCATTTGACAGGGTTACAATGCTTGACATCATTGAACACCTTACACCAGAACAATTATCAAACATGTTCCAAGAAGTGTATCGTGTTCTAAAACCAACTGGCTTTGCAGTCATACATACATTGCCTAACCGGTGGGTGTATGAAATAGGTTATCGTATCGCTAGGTTTTTTCTAAAGAAATTACCAGAACAACCCAGAAGCGAAATAGAACAGAAAGTTCATATTAATGAGCAATCTATTCCACAGTTAGCCGCAACACTTAACGCAAGCGGCTTCAATCATCACTTGTGGCTTGAACAACACATGGCATCGCAAGCACGGTGGCAAAAAAACATAGCTCAAACCAACTATGGGGACAATAGGGATACACTTTATCCGGCGCTGGCAGGACCGAAGGGAACCCTTCTGGAAGGCCTGTCTAAAACCCCCCTGAAACTCATTCTAAGCAACGATATTTTTGGAATTCTTTGGAAAGCAGAGTCAAACCCATGTGAAGCCAACTTACCAACTGCATTCATTGAAAAGTGCGTCACTAGCTATTGTACGAACCGCTAACAGTTTGGGTCTCATTAGGTAAAACGGATTGCGTGTACTGAGTTTTGCAAGCTACAACACTATCGCTAGACGGATGCAATCTTTAATATTTCTAAACTTTTATCTTACTAAATAATACAAACTTTGTGAACATGAAGAAGGTAGGACACCAAGCTGAAGCGATAACTATCAAGCGTGATATCAAGTAGGCTGACAACGTTAAATCTGAAGCCACACCTATCTGAGAAAACAGAAATACCCCCGTAATTTCAACTGTCCCTACCCCATTTATGCTCAGCGGCAAATACGCTACCAACGACCCCATTGACATTAAAAGAACCAAATGCCAAAAATCTAAATCGGCACCAAGACTTTTAAAGGTACACCAAAAGGAAAGACTAAAAAGAGCAATTTTAATTACAGTTAGTAAAAGGTTCACTAATACTTTTTTTGGATGTTCTTTAACAGTATCAAGGGAAATACTAAAGACAGAGGTGATGCTAGCTATTATTTTATACTTCGATTTTAATCGATTGAAATCGAGCAGATATGCGAAGGTAAAGGCGAACACAACAACAAAAGCCAAGCTTGCTATGATTTCACCTGCCATGCCAGTATCATAAAGTAATACAACAACTGCTAAAAATGCTAAAACAATAGTTACTCCTAAACTAATCACCTTATCCAATACAATCTTGCCTAGGCTATTTGTCCAAATGACACCCTGTTTTTTTAGCAATATTGATATAACCCCTATATCTGCAATTTGGCCAGGAAAAAACAAACCAACTGCCCAGCTGATCCAGTACACCCACAAGTATTGAAAAAAGGTGACTTTTTCGTTAATAGAAACAATAATGAAACTGTTAACTGCTCCAATAAAAAAGCCGGATAACAAGAAAAAAAATGAATAACCAATCCATACTGGGTCTACGCTCTTAAATCGATTGAACAATAAATCTGGAGATGAATAGGCAATTATAAGAGACAAAAAAAACACACCCATGCACCAAAGCAAGAGAGGCTTTCGTGGTGTTAGTTTTGTATATAGCTTGGCCATAAAAATATTAAAAAATCACTGCTCGAGCATACATTTACCAAATAGAAATCACCTTACAATGATAAAATGTTTTAGAAACACAGGCTCTTTTCTTGAGCCTTTCGGGGTTGAGTATATAATTCAATGTGTTTCGTTTAATTTTAGCTGTAAAGTTGGCATAGTGCGATATAGCAAACTGTTCAAGATAAATAAGCAAAAAAATAGCCTTTACTAGCCAGCACCAGTGAAGTGTTAAATTCAGTGTCAATAGCCTTACAATATAGCGAAAAATCTTGAAGGTACCAGATCAACTGCAGGAGCTAACAACAAGTGAGAAAACACGTCTATGCAAATGTGAGTACTACTGATGCTGTTTTAAACTACCTGGTCGAATTAGTAATGACAGTTACTCCACATAATGGGTTATCAAACAATATCAAAACCAAGCTGATCAACTGGCGTGGAGCAACTATTGGTAAAGGTAATAAGTTTTGGCGAGATGTTTGGATTGATGACTATAAAAACCTAATAATGGGAAATAATATTACGCTAGGAAAATCTGTAATGCTCATTTCAGCTGGCGGCATTACCATAGAGGATGAAGTAATGATTGCTCATGGGGCTCAAATCATTAGTGCAGGACATCAAATATGCCCTAGTTCAGAGTCGTTACGGTTTTCGGGGTTGTCGGTAGATAGTATTAACATTAGAAAAGGAGCGTGGATTGGCGCAGGCGCAATCGTGTTACCAGGTGTACAGATCGAAGAAGGGGCTATTGTTGGTGCAGGCTCTGTGGTAACTAGAAGCGTATCCAAATTTTCAATTGTTGCCGGTAACCCAGCAACATATATTGGCAGTCGAAACTTAAGAGCTGACCCAGCTACTTGACAGCTTTGATCATTAAATGCCATCCAAAATGTTTTGACAAAAAACGATATAATGAATCAGGAGTAAGTTTGAATAGGGGCCCATAACCTTCGCCATACAAATACTCTACATTGATCTCAACACTAGAAAAGCTTTCAAACTTTTTTTGCACCTCTTCTTTGCTAAAGCGCCTTACTACTGGACATAATGCATCTTTTTCCTCAAAAGGAACGCGTACTAGTCGATGAATCCACTCGTTCAAAGAGTGACGGTGATAGAGCATAATTCTTGCTTCACCTCCTTCTTTTAATACACGATGCACTTCAATAATTGAACGATCCGTATCTGCAGTATGGTGTAACACGCCAAAAGAGTAAACGTAATCGAAACTATTATCTGGAAAAGGCAGGTGACAAGCATCCGCTACCTTAAAATCGCCTTCAAGACCTTCCCGCTGAAATCGTTCTCGAATAGTATTGATTGCATTTTCGGTTAGATCAATTGCAGTCAATTTAAGACCATGTTTGACCATTTCATAGCTATCCAGCCCAATACCTGAACCGATTTCAAGCACACTTTTACCCTCCTGCATGGACTTAATCCAAGGCAATAAGTGCTTATGAGAACGATATCTTTGCTCTGCCAATTCCTTGAAATACTGATCAGACCCGCGCTCAGAATTTGTGACCTCTTTCCCCATAATACGTTCGGCATTTATGTTTTTATTCCAGAAATCCTTGATACTAGAGGTTAGTTTTTCATCCGCCTGAATAAACGGTGGCTCAATTTTTTTCATGGCTTTCTCCTCAGCTCTCTAAATGTTTATTCTCAAGCCATCTCGATAATGCATAATACATCCAAGCATTACACCAACGCATTAAGGTAAATTTTTTCCTGAAATACTTTTGCTTCTGATAATAAAAACGCCCATCCGGATGATACATATTTTCTATTGTCCAACTTAACACTTTGTCGGAAAACCCTGGGTAAATACTCTCATGCCGAGAAAATGTAATCACACCCTGCGCTGCGCCATGAATATCATAAGGGTAGTTCTTGTCATGCATCCACCTGGGGCTACCATCTTCATTGAATAATCTTTGCTGATAAAACATCAAGCCTTTCTTATGCTGATCTTTCCAGCTTAGATCTTTCGCGAACCCCATGTAATCTTCAAGTGCATCCAAGATAAATCCAGTATGATAATTATCATGTGTGATATGAGAATCACCAGGAGGGTCTGTATAAAACCATGCGCCTTCTGATGTTTGACGATTCACCACATAATTCGCTAATCGGTATGCTTCATGAGAGTATATATCTTTATTAGCAAGTTGATTATACCTTGCAACCACTGTCGCTATTAAAATACTCACATCCATCACTCTCATTTCCATAGGCACAGGCATATACCCCAGGCAGAGCTCTTTAGGTTCGTTTTTTAATATGGGTAAAGCCTTGAAAAAAAAATCAATCGCAATGCTAGTATCCGCTAAATATTCTTCGTCTTGAAAGCACTCAAAAGCATCCATCAAACCATGGCATACAAAACTAGTCACCACCGCATTGGGCATGCCTGGCAAGGCATAAAAACCAGGATCTTGCCAAGGGTAATAATAACCCCAACCCTCTCCCTGACCAGAGGGCTTTCTTAAAGACTTAATTTGATTCAAAATCTCCTTTGCAGTCTCTCTATATGATTCGTCTTTTGTTATGTTAAAGCGAGAGAGAACGCCTCTTAGAAATAACGACAGGCCCTTAGGATTAGGGCTTGGAGGGATGAGCAAAAATGGCCTTAAATTGATGGGAGCTCGAGTAACGATTTGTATGGCTATTATTCTTGCCCACTTACTCCAACCCAATAGAGCCTTAAATATTGGACTGTTTAATCCATCATGCTTATTGTAACCTTGAAAATTCCTCTCATGTGACCAAGCAAGCGTAGCTTCAGCTATAGATTCTATTTCTTTAATTTCATTCATTTCCATAACCAGTGTATGTTTGCAGATCTTGCTGAATCTTCCGCCTTGATTTAATGCACCTTTACATCAAACAAACTAATCCATCTATGAGTCTGATACATTAAGAAAAGCATGAAGTAATGCCAAATATGTCTCTTCGACACAGGGGCACTAAGAATAGTTTTAACAAATTCCTCATTAAATAGTTCATACCTCTGAAACACGCCTGAATCCAGTTGCTTAATTATGGCATCTCGCAAAAATATCTCAAATAAATGCGCTGCATCTAGCTGAAAACCACTTTTCGGCCTGGTCAATATTGGCATTGGCAAGGCTCCAGTGATGGCTTGCCTCATATACCCTTTCTTTTCTCCTTTTGGCATCAGTGCATCAGTAGAAAACCGACTTACATGAGCAACTAGCTTCTTATCAACGAAGGGGACTCTAACCTCTACACCGTGCGCCATACTCATTCTGTCTTCATTCCACAATAAGTCATTCACCATTTTTTGGTTGAACTCAAACAAACGCGCATTCTCCAATGGCGTTTTATTGTTATCCCAATGAAACCCTATTAATGAATAGGCACTTTCAAGGCTTTCATCACACATTGCAGGCCCATAAATCATCTGCCTGAGCACGCCAGTATCCCAAACATTACGTAATAACCCATATACCTTATGAGGTGTATGGCTTTGGATCAATATTTTGCCGATACGTTCAGCATATCCAAATGGAATCGAGCCAAAACACAGCTGGTTGATTGACGTAATCAATCTCCCCATTAGCATGTTCGCTTTTTCTGGTAGGCTTAAGGTACTTTTTTCATATACCGCCATCAATTTATGAAGGTTATACCCCAGGAATAATTCATCTCCGCCCAAGCCTGACAACACCACTTTCAGTTCACTTGAAACACCTTTAGCCATTAACCATGACTGTAATGCATTTACTTTTGGCAATTCACAATGCCAAAGCACCTTATCAACTAAATCCGCATAATGCAGAGGTGCTGAGAAGGCATGATGTCTTACTCCGAGTAATTTCGAGCCTTCAACAGCATTAGATAATTCACGCTTATCATCACCAACATCCAAGGTAAAGGTATCCATAGGCGTAGGCAAATGCTTGCTAGCCATAGATACAATAAGAGATGAGTCAATCCCTCCAGACAAATATGCCCCAACAGGCACATCTGAAACCAAATGCGCTTCTACACTTTCCTGAATACAGGCTAATGTGCTCTCTACTGGAACGTCATCTTCTTGCATGGATAACAACCTAGAAGATGAACTACCACGCTGAATTTCCCACTCCAATACTTCACCTGGAGCCAGTTGACTAATTCCATCAAATAACGTCATCTGATCGGGTATATAACGAAAGTTCAAGAGATAGTGTAAACCTTGTTTATTCAGTTTACTGGTGGAATCAGCAGCTAATATACCTTTCACTTCAGAGGAAAAAATAATAGCTTGATGATTAAGTTTGAAAAATAAAGGCTTTATACCCAATGGATCCCTAACCAAGACCACCTTACCTTTTTCCTTGTCATGAATTGCAAAAGCAAACATACCTCTCAGATACCTAAACCCAGCTATACCTTCTAAACCATAAAGATGAAGAATAACCTCACTGTCAGAATCTGTAGCAAAACAACAGCCTTTTTCAATCAGACTCTTACGCAGTTGACGGTAATTATAGATTTCGCCATTAAAAGTTAGCGTTATATTATAACGCTTGGCTGAAAGTGGTTGGGCCCCATTCTCTAAATCTATAATTGCCAATCTTGCATGACCTAGCCCACCTGTAGAAAATATTTTAACACCTCGACCATCTGGGCCACGATGTTCTATTGAGTCTATCATCGAGTTAAGCTTACTCGAAATGCAAGAAGGGTCCATCGGTTCTGTGTTAAAGTATCCTGCAATTCCGCACATAAGAAAACTCAACCCGTAGATGTAGATGGGATAGAAAATTGTTGCGCTTTCGAAATAATAAATTCAGGCATATCCACCATATCAGCCAACATCGCCTCATGACGTGCTTGCCAATATTGGTCTTCAACTGCAATCATGTCATCTATCGTACTCTTTACTTTATCTATATCGAAGGATTCGACTTTTTCCGACATGAGGTATCGCTCAGTTTGTTCATCAACATACCCCCTACTGGTTTTTGCTATATAAATGCCTGGTACTCCTAATACGACTGACTCAGAGCACATAGTTGCACTTTCGCCTATATAGAGTTTACAGAAAGCCATAACATGATGAACTAAGCTGGCTTTCCCTTTGTATTCATATTTTTTTAATGCCATCGGTAGCTGAGCCTCGGAACTAATGATTACACGCCCCTTTAACGTCAGCCAATCAATCAAGGCAACTAAAAATTTTTCATTCCAACCTGCTTCACCAATATCATGATTCGCCTCCCATGACACTAAGCGTAAGAAAAAGTTAGGCTGATCCGGGGCAAGACCGTTGTTTATTGCTATATCCATGGATGGCTGAAAAACGCCTCGCTGCAAATAAGCCAGCTCATGATAACCTGAATATCTCAACTCATTTTTCTTCGGCACCCAACCCTTATAGCACTTAGGCACAATAACAGCGGTTGCAAAGGGATAAGTAAGCGCATTTTGTAGCTTGGCGTTTTCCGTATCGTAGAAAACCAGTGAAGGCACTCTAGTTACAAACCCAACCTGTGCTATAAAGATTCCACCAATAGCCATCATAACATCGGGTTTACGCTCGCGAACAACTTTGAACAATTTAAGATTGCGCTCTATTAACTCAAAAAAAAGTCCCACAATGCCTTTCTTTTGGGAAGTCAACACAATATGGCTTAAGCCTAGATCGTCTAACAAATCAGTTGCCATTTCTTTCTTACGACTTGTAATGATCACTTGATGATTTTTTTCGATCAAACGCCGTATTGTTTCTTTGAAAAAATGTACATGAGCGGGATGGCCAATATCAATGAGAACTTTCATTATTTGTTTAATCTTCTATGCCAACTTGATTGATTGACCTCCCACGGTGAAAGGCCTCTATAAGATTAGTCGAAATGACATAGATTGACACAAGGTTTGGAATAACTATCTCTGATCCTGGTAAAATATTCTTCCAAGGTGAACCCGTTACCAATGAAAACCTTGTTTATCTATGCACTGCTCCTTAGCCGAATAGCAGCACAATGCGGCGCCAAGCATTTACCCTTCTCTTTTCAACCCTGCTTGTTTAAATTTGCTTGATCCTAAATCCTTGATTAGTCTCAATAAGGTGAGCTTAATGATTAGTTTAACTTTGCTCGTCGATCTATACATGGACTAAAACCCAATTATCATGACATCCAAAGACTACCAAACACCCTTTTGGGTGCCAGTATTTTCCCTTGGTCTAGCCATGATAGTTATGGCCTATTATCCATCGTTAAACTCTTTTTTTTTAATTGACGATGTCCCAAATCTGCAAGGCCTAAAAACTATATCAGCTTGGTTTGACCAGCATTTTTGGCAGTTTACTTTTGGCGGAATAGCTGGTCCGACCGGACGCCCGATTTCCTTGTTTTCATTCGCTTTGCAGTATCAAGATTGGCCTGAAGGAGCAATGCCACTGAAAGCCGTGAATTTATTCATACACTTACTAAATGCCTGTCTGCTTATAAGAATAATGATGACAATTACGGCACCACTAATCAAGTCAATATCACCGCCGCCCTCTCATACAATGCTTGCATGTAGTATTGCATTGATCTGGGTAGTGCACCCAGTGCACGTAAATACCGTGCTCTATCTTGTTCAAAGAATGGTCATTCTATCTGCTTTTTTCACACTGCTCTCAATCACTTGCTTTATCCATGCAAACAAACAATGGTCAACCAATAGGAAAGCAGCAATCGTATATTTTGTTTTGGCCACTATTATTTTCCCGTTCATGGCAACTTTTTCGAAAGAAAATGGCGCCTTGACCTACTTCTACCTTGCACTTATATATTGGTTTACCATTAAAGTTTCATCAGCTCAAGAAACAAATAGCATACATATCCCAAAGAATATCGTTCATCTATTTATTCACCTGCCTTGTTTCGCAATTCTCTGCTACCTAATATTTGGCTTTTTTCACTGGTATCCGGCTTATGAATTTAGAAACTTTACCCTGATAGAAAGGGTACTAACCCAATCACGGGTGTTGTGGGAGTACATTTTATCAATCTCCTACGCCTCTCCAAGCCAATTTAGCTTATTAGGTCATGATAGCTACCCAATATCGCGCAGCCTTTTTCAGCCTGCTACAACGATTATCTCAATCGCTGCTTGGTTTTTAATTGCTTTAGCCTTTAGAACTCATATAAAACAGACAAAGCTGTGTATTTATTTAGTATTTGGCACGCTTTGGTTTCTGCTTAGTCATATTTTAGAATCAACCATACTGCCCCTGGAGATTTATTTCGATCACAGAAACTACTTAGCATCAGCTGGCATCATCTTTCTCATCGTACTTGGCATTGCTAAGTTCAGCCTCAGTATTAAAGGTCGAGAGAAGACAGCTTTTTCATTCATGATTCTTTTCTTAATCAGCTACTACCTAATTATTTCGAAATCAAACATATCTTTGTGGGAGCACCGAGCATTAATGGGCAACGCTGCAGTTCTAGAATATCCGCAATCGATCAGAGCACACCACTTTAGATTAATAACAGCGGCTTTAATCAGAGATGCCGATCAATTCGAAGCCGCTTACAAAGATAGCAAAAAAACACTAGGATTTAACAGCCTTTTGGAACTCACCAAGCTTTCAGAAGATTGCAAGATGTATGGTAAAACCACCTTAGATGAAAACTGGCTAGCTGATTTTCAATCTGTTCACTTAAACGAAAATGCTGCGAAAAAAATCGATGCCATCTATACAAAATATAATAATCAAGAATGTCACGGATTAGACGAAGACTTTTTTTATCAACTATTTAAAATAGTAGAAATGACTGCCAAAGACCATCGCTCTGTAGGTGGTATCCATTACTTACTTGCTTTCTATTATTTTAAGCGTAACGACCTAGACAATTTTGAATTTCACTTTTCAAAATCGATGGAAGCTGATCCTCAGCCCGACAGATATTTGTTAGGGGCAAACTTTTTTCTTAACCGCCATAATTTTAAACGTGCTTTCGATTATATTTATCGCGCTGAGCAGTCAATAACGAAAACTAAAATTATTTACCCTAAAATTAATGAATCAATCCAGCAATGGAAACATAGCGTTCAAACTAAACGCGACCAGTGGGCCCACCAATAATGTTCTACAGACGGGCCTAAACTTGCGAAATTTTTAATATATTCTACCTTAGATAAAATCTCTGGTTCACTCTTTCAATGCCACAAACAAAAATGATATTACCCTATGTTCACATTAGATATCAGTAAAACCAAAGCTTTTTCAATACATCTGTTTGTCAGTTTAATTATTTTTATTGTTATTGCTGGCCTGATTTATTTTGCATGGTACCCAGGATACCTCTTTTGGACAGACGGTGGTATCCAAGGTATTGCAATTATCGCTGGCGTGGATGTGATACTAGGTCCACTTTTGACGCTATTAATATTCAAGCCCGGAAAAAAGGGGTTAAAAAATGATGTAGTCACAATAGCATCCATACAACTAGCAGCGCTCTTAGCAGGTGTGTACATTGTCTATTCACAAAAAACCATAGGCGTATTTTTTACGGACCGTGCTTTCTACACCATGGACCATAGAATGTATGGAATTTCCCCTACATCTAAAGAAGCACTAGAAAGAATTTCTAGTAAAGCGCTTAAAGAGGTCTATGTACTTGATCCAGATGAAGAGAAAGTAAAATCATCACTAACTGAAGATTTTACGAATGAAGGTTTTGACATTTTCAACCCTGCACTATTTCGTCCTATTCAGGATCACTTATCGGATATCAAGTCAAAAGGCTTAAAACTAGAGGAATTTTCAGACTTATACCCAGATTTACTAGAATGGGCAAATACCATGAATTTAGATACAGATAGTGCGAGAGTTTATCCCTATTATGCAAAATATAGCCTAAGTAATGCCTTATTAATTTTTGATACAAACAAAGGCCAGGTAATTGATTTTTGGCCACGGAACATTAATTATTCTTTTAAAAGAGAGAATTAAAAAAGGGGCCAAATGGCCCCTTTTTTTACTTAACTATATTAGTTAATCTCACAGTTTACGCCACGTCTTGGGTTAGTACCAGCACCACCAGTAGAGGTTTTAGCACAAACGTTCCCAGTGATAGTCCATAAAACTGTTGGGCTATTAGCTGGTCTTGTAGGGGTGATTGTACCTGTCATGGAGTTAGTCGCTCCAGCATCATTCAACGCAGAAGTAGTTAGAGTAAGAACACCATTAGCCACACCCAATCCAGTAACGTAAGAAAGCTGAGCAGTGTTTATGACAGGCACATTATCCACACCTGCATTACATCCCACAAAAGTTCCTAAGGTTTGCTCACAGAGTGCAACACCTGTTTTGTAAGATGCCATAGCCTGAATAGCACCTGCAACTTTAGTACGCTGAGTGTAGTCACTATAAGCTGGAATAGCGACAGATGCCAATATACCGATGATTGCTACCACAATCATAAGTTCTATAAGAGTAAAGCCCTTCATGCTGGAGTTACTACGCATTGTTGATACCTCTAGTTTTAAAGTGTAAGTAGTTTGAAATTCAATAAATATAAAGCGACAATCATGCCAAAAAATAATCATTCCAGATACTTTTTAATTTTTGATTTAAAAAGAAGTAGTTAAGCGCCTCTGAATCTTTTCCAAATGCTAAAAGTATAAAGTCTAACAAACTAGAGACAAAAATCGTCATGTGAAAAAAGTTAATGTTTGACAATTTTTGGCATATTCAATTTTGGAGCAAGCAAATTTACGTTCACCCTTTCCCTTCAATGCCCGTCGTCTATACTCAGGGTAATAGTCCGTAGTAATTTATATGGTTTAGCTAATTGCCTGTTTAGGGAAAACCTACATTAAATTGGAAGTTGAAGTCGATGTCGGTATCAAAACCATCTGTACTCTCTGGCCTCGCCCGCCGACTGGTTCAAGATAACCTACTTGAGGAAGAGGTTGCAGCACAAGCAGTACAAATAAGCTCTCAAGATAGTGTTCCGCTCGTCACCTACCTAGTGCAAAACTCCATTATCGATGGAGATACACTAGCTAAAGCAGCTTCAGAAGAATTCGGCACACCATTAATAGATCTTGGCGCTTTTGATTTAGATCAAATACCCAAAGAGGTAGTCAATGAACAACTGAGTCGAAAGCATCATACCTTACCGCTATTTAAACGAGGTACCAGACTGTTCCTAGCAGTTTCTGATCCCACAAACCTAGGTGCCTTAGATGAAATAAAATTTAATACTGGACTAAATACCGAAGCGGTGCTTGCAGAAGAAGGGTCATTAACTAGAACCATTGACCGATATTTCGAAATGCAAGATAAGTCCCTCGATATGGATGATGCAGACTTAAGCCTCGAGCTAGAAAATGCTGAGGAGGAAGAAGATGATAGCAGTGATGTGAACGCTGCTGACGATGCACCTATCGTAAAATTTGTTAACAAAATGCTACTTGACGCGATAAAAACTGGCGCATCAGATATCCACTTTGAGCCATATGAAAAAGCGTACCGCGTTCGATTTCGGATGGATGGCATACTAAGGGAAGTTAACCGCCCACCTATTAATCTTGCCGGTAAAATTTCGGCCAGACTAAAAGTGATGTCCAACATGGACATTTCTGAGAGGCGCGTCCCCCAAGATGGTCGTATCAAACTAAAACTAACGAAAACACGTGCAATTGACTTTCGAGTTAACAGCTTACCAACTCTCTGGGGCGAAAAGTTATGCTTGAGACAATTGGACCCTGACAGCGCTCGGCTAGGTATAGATATGCTGGGCTATGAAGATGACCAAAAACAGCTTTACTTAGACGCCCTCGCTCAACCACAAGGTATGATACTTGTGACAGGGCCCACAGGTAGTGGAAAAACTGTCTCCCTTTATACAGGCCTTAATATTCTCAACACACCAGAAACCAATATATCTACAGCTGAAGACCCAGTTGAAATAAACCTTGAAGGTATCAACCAAGTCAACGTTAACATGAAGGTAGGATTAGATTTCAGCTCAGCATTAAGAGCATTTCTTCGTCAAGATCCTGATGTTGTCATGGTAGGTGAGATTCGTGACCTTGACACCGCTTCCATCGCTGTTAAAGCAGCACAAACTGGGCATTTAGTTTTATCCACGCTGCACACGAATTCTGCACCAGAAACTTTAACTAGGCTGATTAATATGGGCGTACCAGCGTTCAACATAGCAACATCTGTTGCGCTCATTATTGCACAAAGACTTGCAAGAAGACTCTGCAAACACTGTAAAGAGCCTATCGACGTTCCGGACAAAGTATTAAGGGAAGCTGGATTTCTTGAAGAAGATATTGGTATGTTCACTGCTTATGGGCCGAAGGGATGCGACAAGTGTGTCAAAGGCTACAAAGGGCGAGTCGGTATTTACGAAGTGGTTAAAATAACCGACGCTATCGGGAGAATTATCATGTCGGAAGGTAATTCTATTGAGATTGCAGACCAAGCAAGGAAAGAAGGATTCAACGACTTACACCGTTCAGGGCTTTTAAAAATAATGCAAGGCGTCACTAGTCTTGAAGAAGTTCATCGGGTGACCACCGGTCATTAGATGATAAAGGATAATTACATATCATTTAACAGGCAAGTACTATGGCAACTAAAAGACCCCCAAAGAAAACCGCTAAAAAGGCAAAATCCAAAAGCAGTAAATCTGCTGCCGGCATACACATATTTGTTTATGAAGGCATAGACAGGAAAGGAAACAAAACTAAAGGGGAAATAAAAAGTAGTAACTTAGGGCTTGTTAAAGCAGAGCTACGTAAACAAGGCATTACAACAAAGAAAATTACCAAAAAAGCTAAACCGCTATTCGAAACCAAACAGAAAGTTACATCTAATGATATAACCATTTTTACTCGTCAGCTTGCAACCATGATGAAATCTGGTGTCCCCCTAGTTCAAGCCTTTGAGATTACTGCAGAAGGGTTAGAAAACCCAAGCATGCGTCAAATGGTGCTGGATATAAAAGTAGAAGTAGAAGGTGGTAACTCTCTTGAGTCAGCATTACGCAAGCAGCCAAAGTATTTTGATGATTTGTTTTGCAGTTTGATCGGTTCTGGCGAGCAATCAGGTGCACTTGAAACCATGCTTGACCGAATTGCGACCTACAAGGAAAAAACCGAAGCACTGAAGTTAAAAATTAAGAAAGCGATGAAATACCCAATCGCAGTTGTTTGTGTCGCCATCATCGTCACTGTACTACTTCTCGTGAAAGTTGTTCCCACGTTCGAAACCTTATTCGAAAGTTTTGGTGCGGACTTACCAGCTTTCACAAAATTGGTTATCCGAATGTCAGAATGGATGCAAGCAAGATGGTATATTGTGATCGGTGTCTCCATAGGGATACCCTTTAGTCTCGTGCACCTAAGGAAGACACATGAGGGCTTTTCCAACTGGGTGGATCACATGGTGCTAAAACTACCCGTAGTAGGGGATATCATTTTTAAATCTACCGTTGCTCGATTTGCAAGAACACTTTCAACAACATTTTCTGCTGGTGTCCCACTTGTCGAAGCATTAGAATCTGTCGCAGGTGCCACAGGCAACATCGTCTATAAACGAGCAGTGAAGGCAATTGCAGAAGACGTTTCTAGCGGAACTCAGTTACAGTATGCAATGAAAGCTACTGGTGTTTTTCCAGTCATGTCCATACAGATGGTATCTATAGGTGAAGAATCTGGCGCTTTAGACGCCATGCTCGAAAAAGTCGCTTTATATTATGAAGATGAAGTAGATAATGCAGTTGACGGCTTAACAAGTTTAATGGAACCTATTATCATGGCTGTTCTGGGCGTTCTTGTTGGCGGACTCATTGTAGCGATGTACTTACCTATCTTCCAGTTAGGAAAGGCAATCGGTTAACTCCAAACACATGGAAGATAATGATCGGTAATCATGTTTTACTTTAATAACCTAATTGACTATCTCAACCATTATGAGCCGGTTTTCTATGTCTTTGTGGTGATATTGGGCCTATTAGTAGGAAGCTTTCTGAACGTAGTCATTCACCGATTGCCCATCATGATGGAACGGCAGTGGGCAGAAGAGGCTCGGTATATCATGTCTTTACTGGATAAAGGCATTTCACTGATAAAGCCTCAGGATAGCATAACAATCAATAATGAAGAGCAGGAAGAAAAAGAATCTGAATCACATTTTAACTTGATGCTTCCCCACTCTCATTGCCCTAAGTGTAAACACATGATTAAACCCTGGGAAAACATACCGGTCGTTAGCTATTTGTTACTAGGTAGAAAGTGTAGTCAATGCAGCGTCCCAATTAGTATTCGATACCCGCTTGTTGAGTTAGTAACAGCGCTACTTGGCTTGATGGTTGCGTATAGATACGGTGTAAGCTGGACCACAATATGCGGGCTCTTTTTCACTTGGAGCCTACTATCGCTCACCATGATCGATTTTGATACTCAATTATTACCAGACCAAATTGTGTTCCCCCTACTCTGGGCTGGCTTGCTTTTAAATTACCATAGCATTATTGTCCCTTTAGATGAAGCAGTACTAGGCACAGTGTTTGGTTATTTGAGCCTGTGGAGCGTGTATTGGCTTTTCAAAATCTGTACTGGAAAAGAGGGAATGGGTTACGGTGATTTTAAATTATTGGCAGCCTTGGGCGCATGGCTAGGCTACAAGTCTATCGTATCAGTGATCCTGATTTCCTCCTTAACAGGTGCCATAGTAGGAATCAGCTTAATTCTAATCAAAGGTCGAAGCAGACAAATCCCAATCGCTTTCGGCCCCTATCTAGCTCTCGGTGGATGGTTATATTTTCTATATCCTAATACCTTTTTAAAGCTGTTTCATTTAAGTTATTAATCATTATCTGGTAAACAGATTAATCAGCGGCTTTGATCAACAACCCCTTAAATAGAAACAATATTGAGCTTTAGCACAAACACCTAGCCCAATAGTTGCATACAATATACTTTTATAATAAAGTGCTTTTTAAAGCAGAATCCTACGATACTCATAATAAAAAAATAGAGGAAGCTCGAGATGCCGAACCCACTCACAAGCTGCGCTCCACGTACACCAACCACCTATATTTATGACCAAGATCGTAAAATAGCAACATTAGATTCCACTACTGCTAAGATATCCGATTCAGGCACTACTATCTATCAATATTCAGAGTTACAAAGGCTACACCTGGTAACAAAATCACCAAAATCTTTCCTAGCCAAACTTAGCAGATCAAAAGGCTTTGAAGCTCACACTCGCTTTGAACCTGCCAGCTTGCAGGCACTGAAACAAGCGGTAACGGATAATAAAAATTTTAAATTTAGAGACATAAAACAGGTTTATAGATTAACACATCAAGATATCGGGAGAGCACACCCATTAAAGCAAACACAAGTACATCTCTCACAAAGCGAAGCACTGGAATTTTACAGATCTGAGTTAGTAAAAAATCTTTCAAGCACCGAACATATGGACGACCCTATAACCACTGGAGAACAGGGACAAGAAGAAATATTTTGGGTCATTAGAGACCCAAGCTACACCTATGAGAACCAAGAAGCCAATCAAATTGATGATGAGAGAAACCACCCTACGAGAGAGGGTAGACTAAAACGAATCGAAACATTGCTCGAAAAAGCCGATATTGATGCTTCCAGCACAGACGAGCACATTCTGAGAACTAACAACATATTAAATAGCGCATCAGGGTTGTTAAAAAAAGAACAAACAAATGTTGAAAATAAGTTTAAGCGCCTTAATGCGATCCGTTCAAAACCACTCGACCCCAAAAATCCAACATCTGAAATCAAAAAATATAAAGCTCAACGATCTGAAGTCAAAAAATATCAAATTCGTGTACGAAGTTTAGTCGATAGATTTAACGCCAAAAAAGTTAATCACATAATAATACAGCTATATCGCCAATTAAAGAGTCGCCAAGAAGCCACTTTAAAATTTATGACTGACGCTTTTCCATTAGAACAACAAGAACCGCTCAGTGCCTTAGCAGCAAGATTTTATCAAGTGAGTGAAGATATTCGAAACGAGCTATCGAGATTTCTTGAAAATAATCGTTCAGATTTATCAAGTGGGCTAAGCGAAAGAATTATGAACCAATTTGATCAAATACTTGAAGAAAGCCGCAATAAGGTAGCCGACTATGGCGCTAGAAACATTCGAATTGACCAGGCTCAAATCGATCTACCGACTCCAGTTACCGCCGAAAGCCCTGAGGTGGAAAGCGAGCCCCCAATGCTAGCTCGCACGACGCCAAGAGGCCGTGTTATCAGTCGTTTAAGTGACTTTGATATTCAAGCAAGTACAGACACCGAAACCAACGCAATGCCAGATGATTCAGAACTCGGGCCACATTTGTTAGGCTTCTTGAATTATGATGATAGTGATTGGTAAAAATACTACAAACATGGGGCACCCTAATATATCCATCAAGAAACACCACCGCCCCCAAAAACCTAGTAAAACCTTATAATTAACCTTCTTATTAGGCAATAAGTGATAATTCAATATTAAGCTATTGAATTATCACTAAGCATGCATTATTATGCCATTACATGATAGCAACACCTCTAAGAAGGAAAACATAAATGGCCGCTGGTGCAACTTCTGGTTCGAAACCAATCCCCTTTACTCAAACAAAAGTAAGAGTCGCGCCTTCAGCAGGCGGTAAACCAGCCACCATAGCTATCATTAAAAGCGCAAAAGGAGCAGAAACAGAAAGCTTAACTTTCCAAAATGGTGCAACAACTAGCAGTATGTTAGACGCACTAAGAGACGGTAAGGTATCTTTACAAACAAGCGGGCCAAAGTTCCTCGGACTCAAAGCCCCAACAAAGAACAAGCTAGAAACTCACTTCGTTCAAGCGTGTATGCGAGCTGGACATAGAGACTGCGGGGATGTTACAGAAGCATATCATTTAAAGCAAAGTACTGGTGCAAAAACTAAAACAACATTAAGACAACACCATGAGCGTGCTTTAGACACCCTCACAAGTTCACTAACGGACGCACTCAATGATGAGAGAGCCTACGCAGAAGTTAATCCGGACCCAGAGAACGCTAATGAACGATTACTCGTCATTCATAATCCTCAAGAAATAGTAGAAAAAATAGAAAGCACGCTCGCAAACATTGAAGAAACACTAAAGAGTATTGATTCAACTCCCGTAACACCAGAGAATGGAAGCACATTAGTTAAAAAGCTAAACAAAGCATTGCACCTACTTATCGATCAGCAAACTTTTCTTAAAAAAATGGAAGCCACCTCTAACGAAAGGTTAAGCCCAAAGAAAAAAATAGGTGAGTTGAAAAAGTTAGCGACAGAGATTGCTGCGAACTTAGAAGTAGAGAACGCGGCCAACAAACTGATTGCTTTAGGAAAAGAAGCCGCTAAGGGAATACAGAGTTTCAAAACAAAGGACACACCTGCTTTTTACGCAAATAAACAAGAGGTCATCAACATACTATCTGAATTTAAAGAAAAAAGTACAGATATCATTAAGAAGCTTGAAGGTTTCTTTGCCAAAGAAATAAAAAGCTTAAGTAAAGAAGATACTGAAATTGTCATTGCAACGCTTGAGGAGACTTGCAAGGAAATTTGGAGAAGTTTGGATGAGAAGGCAAGTTTTGAGACAAAGGAATCGGTTTATCCTTTCCCGCTAGTTACACGAACTGAAGTGCCTAAGCTTAGGTTTTCTGCAACTGCTAGAAAGGTAACAACACAAAAATTAGACAAGAAAAAAACCATTTCCCTCCCAAAAGACCCTTTAATAGGTCAGCTCATCGACCCAAATGACCTCAATAATGGAGGGTTAGATGATAAGAGTGTGCACAGTGAGCTGAGCAATATAAGCGATGACTCTCTAGGCCAACCCTCTCTAACACCAACTGATGTTGAGGAAGAAGACGAGCTCCTGGCATTTTATGTTTAGCGAACACTGCCTCAATCAGCTGGTGTTGAAAAGGATTACATTTAAAGAACTGAATTTAAAGGTAAACGATCAATGAGTTGTTGATCAACCATTACTGGCTCAACTTCTAGTTCTAAACCAAATGTAGCCCGCACTGAATCACAAATTGTTCGAATGTACACCCGTAGGTCTTGCCCACTTGAAACACTCCCGCCATCTAGATGATTCACTAAAATAAGCGCTTGCTTGCAATAACAACCAAATTGACCATCACGATGACCTTTAAAACCCAAATACTCGAGCAACCAACCTGCTGCCACCTTAACTTGGTCACCTGGGATTTTAAAGCCAACCATATCGGTAAACTTTGACTTTAACCGGTTAAAATCTGACTGGCTTAGGATAGGGTTCTTGAAAAAACTACCCGCATTTGGCAGTTGCTTCGGGTCAGGCAACTTCTTTTTTCTCACTGAAATCACTGCTTCTCTTACCATCTCTGGCGTAGGCAGTGAAGCTTCGAGGGCTCTATCTATATCTGGGTAACTAGTATTTACATTGGGTACCTTTGGGAGTTTAAACACTACTTCAGTAATGAGATACCTACCTCTCCAACAGGACTTAAAATTGCTGTTTCGATAACTGAAATCACAATCGGATTTGGCGATAGAAACCCACTGGTGCCTGAAAAAATCCCAGCACTTGATCACCTCGATATAGGCTTCGACTTCAACACCATAAGCACCAATATTCTGGATAGGAGCAGCTCCAACGGAGCCTGGAATCCAGGAAAGATTTTCCAAACCAAAACCGCCCTGCGTAAGAGAATAAGATACAAAGTCATCCCAATGTTCGCCTGCAGCCGCACGCAACCATATGAAATCCTGATCTTCTTTAATCACACCTTTACCTTTCAATAACACCTGGATAATCAATGCGTCAATATCTTCTAAAAACAAGGTGTTCGAGCCTTCACCTAAGAGCCAATATTTGCCTTGTATACGATCGGACGGAGGAGATATAGATGGTAACTGTTGTTCATCTTCTAACATTAGCGCATGAGAGGATCTAGCAGCTAACGCGAAAGTGTGGCGTTCGGCTAAACTTAAGCCATCAATGATATTAACTTTAGTTTTTTCCATAGGCAGCTAGGTTAACGCAGCCTAAAAGTCATTGGAAGGTTTGCGGCTTTATTGGTACCCCGAATAAATGTTGGTTTTTTATCTCGACTAGACACCACACCAACGTTCATATAACTAGCTGGCATAGCCTTTGGGCTACCCAACTCTACCAAAAGGTAGGTCGAATACTCAGAAGCGCCACTTCTAAACCAAGGAATCGTGTTGCCAAAAACATTTCTAATCACGCTACCATTCAGCTTATAATCTCCCATATAGCCATATTCAGCGTGAACAAATCCACCAAAAACTCCAACAACGTTCGATTTTTTTAATAAATCAGCAAAATATTTTTTATTATGGTCGTGCTCCGCATAGTCTTCTCTTGGTCCCCAAAGACCATCCCCATCACCAGGCGCATGCATATTCAAAATCGTGTACTTATTACGAGCTGTCGCGTGACTCAAATCACGCGACAGCCATTCATAAGCATCTGAAATTTTATATCGATCCGATTCAGCACGCTTCACCTTAAAAGCCTTAAGCGCCTTCATGCAGGCTTTGCCCCTAGGCGCATCATCGTAACTATTTAAGTCAACCGCATAAAAAGGGTTCAAATTGAGTTGCACAACATGGAAATCACCAATATCAAATGAATAAGACAAGCTAACAGGGTCGAAATTGATACTGTTCTTTCCTTGATAGGTTTCCCTCATGGTATCTACTGCATCACGAGCACATGCATTCATATCATAAGGCAAGTAGTCTCTACACTGACAAGCATTGGCATAATAGTCATTATTCCCAAGCCCGAAAAACAAGGGCATCTTTGGCAAGCTTGACTTAGCTTTCTGATAAAAATTGATATAGCCCTGTCGCTCCTTGACACGCCATGCGCTGGTCAAATCACCATTGACCAATGCCGCTACTACCTTTCTAACAGGACGACCCACATTGATATCCGCATCCTCCGGCCATTTTAATTGTTGAATATGCTTTATCGAGTAGAGCTGATTTAAGTTACTTTCGACGCTACAACGTTTAGCACAGGCTTCTTTTGTTTCTCCAGGCTTTTTAGCACAGGTTCCAGCAGTCGCTTTTTCAGTTCGACAAACGCCATCTAATCGAGGATAAGCAAAAACTTCTGGATCTGAAAAGATCGCTATACTAAAAGCGGTACCTGGCGACACCATAGGTGGCTGGACAGCGCTCGTACAAGCTGAGAGGAAATAACATAAGAAGATTAGGATTAAAATATTCTGAAAATTGCGCACTTTAATTAGCATTCACGTATCTACACTTAAAATTAAAGATTCCATGATCATTAACAATGGCACCTAGCTAACCATTAAAAATACTGCCCTGCATATACTCAATATGTTGACCACTTAAGAAGTCTAATGTCTCTTGATTGTTCACCTGATCAACCCAAACATAAAGCTGCATTTTCTGAGCCATGGCCAAAATACCTAAAAATAACTGCTCTACAGAATCCGACTTCATACTTCGTTCAACCAAATCTGACGGTAACTTAACCACGTTCAAAGGCAAATCTAATAGCATATTAAAAGGCGCATAGCCCATTCCAAAATTCGCTAATAACACTTTAAAGCCCAAATTATAAATGCTTTTTAAGGCTTCCAAATGCGAGGCTTGGTACCTAGAAAACTGCGTTTCACACAGTTCCAGAATTAATTGGTGATGAGATAAGCCCTGCTCTTTAGCCAACTCGGTGAGTTTAGTTGAAAAATCAGAGGATACAATCTGTTGAGGCGTGACTCTAAAGCAAATAAAGGGCTTATCAACGCGGGCTAATACACCATGTTCATTGCCTTCACCTTCATCACTAGACTGGTGATCAATGGCTGAAAGATTGCCAGCAAGAAATTTGCAACCCTGTTCAAACATCATGAAACCTAAATCAACCATGAGCCCCGTCTGTTCAGCAATCGGATAAAACTGCTCACTGGTCATGACTCCATGTGTCTCATGAGTCCAGGTTGGGACCATTTCATACCCACAGATGACTTTGGGAGAGCCCTGATAAATAGGCACCAACTCAAACTCTATCCCCTCAGATTGTATAGACTTTCTAAAAGATTTTTCTAAACTAAGGCGCTCGAGTATTTCCCGATTCATTTCGGCCGAAAAGTATTGATAATTATCACTACCCAAAGCCTTTGCTTTATCTGTTGCCAGATCCGCATTTTTCAGCAACACACTTGAGTGACTGCCAGAATTAGGATAAGTCGCAATACCAATATTACAACCAACAAATACCTCATAGCCCTTAACAAGATAAGGTGCTTTTAAAGATGTCAGAATTTTTTGTGCTACCTGCCCACTAACGCCTGGCGAAGTAATCCCATTTACCACTACAGCAAACACGTCCCCACCAATTCTGCCAACAAAGTCCCCGATTCTAACTGATTTATTCAGCCTTTCAGCAACACTCTTTAAGACCTCGTCTCCAATCTGATGCCCTAAGCTTTCATTAATATTCTTAAAGTGTAATAGGTCGATATACAGTACAGCTAGCCAGGTGTTTTCTTTTCTGATACGACCAATTTCTAAATCCAGCTTTTCACCAAATTTTTCTCGATTTGGCAAGCCAGTTAACTGATCTAAATGCATCAGTGCTTCTAACTTATCTTTACTATTCGGGTCTTCATTGATAATTTTGAATGCAACAAACATATTCAATTCTGGTTGATCAAATAAAGGAATTGCTGCTAGTTTAACTCGAATACTATCGCCATCTGCACACCATAACTTAGTTTCCTCAACCTGCAGAATATTACCTTCCATACAAACCTTAGGAATTGGGTGCTTTTCCCATTCAGATACGACTGTTTCACAAGGATCCTGAAATAGACTTTCAAAGTATGTATCGACAAGATTAGGAGCGGTGGTGCGTAACATCCTCAAAGCACTTGAATTGACAAACTTCACGTGGCCTAGCTCATCTAAGGCCAATACGCCCTCATGCTTTTTCCGCATAGCTTGACCATCATCATCTAATACTTCTGCGATAATTTTTTGATAACGATCTAGCTCCTTTGCTGCCCTAACTTTTTCAATCAAAACACCAGGACTAATAGGCTTTGCTATAGTATCTATCACCTCCATCAGTGGACTATAAAGCATCTGCTTAGCATCTGAAAAATTAGGTGTCATTAGCAACACCGGAATATGTCGCATTGCATCATCAGCTTGCATTTGGTTTATCATCTGATAGCCATCCATTTCTGGCATATCTGCATCAAGGATTAATATAAGTGGTATAATTTCCTGGAGCTTATCTAGAGCCGACTGCGCCGACTGAAACGTTAAAATCCCCATAGAAAGGTCAGCAAGCATCACCTCTAACTGTTTACAGTTTTCAAGCTTGTCATCAACGATAAATATCACTGGACTAGGTTGGCTCATATAGTTATTTTACCAAGTTCGTTTGACCAATTTAGAGATAAAGTAACCCTCATCTCTTTAAGTATAGCTGTTCAGCAGCGCAGTAACGCCTTGAAAAACATATCCTTTTTAAAAAATCGCGTTGATCAAAATAGCAATGCTAAGTTGTTGAAAATTAACCCCTTTCAGGGCTTAATGATGAACAGCCTAGATATAAGAAAGTTAGTCAAACAAGGCTTTAAAGCCACTAGGGATAACCCCTACCTTTCTTCGCTGCCAAACGCAACCTCAACGCATTTAGCCTGATAAAGCCATCCGCATCTTTTTGATCGTAAGCACCCGCATCGTTCTCAAATGTTGCAATGCCTTCATCGAAGAGAGTATCACTAGATTCTCTAGCCAAAACAACCACATTACCTTTGTAAAGCTTGAGGGTTACAGAACCGTTCACATAGGTTTGGGAATAGTCGATCAGCGACTGAAGACCCAAGCGTTCGGGAGACCACCAGAACCCATTGTAAATCAGCTCTGCATATCTTGGCATCAAGGAATCCTTCAAATGACCTAACTCTCTATCCAAGGTAATAGATTCCAGCGCTCTATGTGCCCTTAACAAGATCGTACCACCAGGTGTTTCGTAGCAACCCCGAGATTTCATGCCGACAAACCGATTCTCCACTAAATCTGCGCGCCCGATACCATGTTCTCCTCCTACCAGATTTAATTTGGTCAAGAGAGATGCAGGTGTCATCTCCTGATCATCAATGGCAACTAAGTCCCCTTGCTTAAAGGCCAACTTGATCACTTGGGGTTGACCTGGCGCTTCACAAGGGTCCTTCGTCCAACGCCACATACCAGCCTCGGGGGACACGGCTGGGTCCTCTAATTCTGCTCCTTCATAGGATATATGTAATAAGTTCGCATCCATAGAATAAGGTGATTTATTACCTTGTTTTTCAATGGGAATATTATGTTGCTCAGCAAAAGAAATTAAAGCTTCTCGCGAATTAAGCGACCACTCTCGCCAAGGCGCTACAACTTGTATGTTCGGCGCTAAAGCATAAGCACCCAGCTCAAACCGCACTTGATCATTGCCTTTGCCAGTTGCGCCATGGGATACAGCATCAGCACCTGTCTCCTGAGCTATTTCCACCAAGCGTTTAGCAATCAAAGGTCTGGCAATACTAGTGCCTAACAGGTACTCGCCCTCATAAAGGGTATTGGCCCGAAACATAGGAAATACAAAATCCTTTACGAAGCGTTCTCTTAAGTCTTCGATAAAGATCTGCTTCACACCCATTGCTTGGGCTTTTGCTCTAGCAGGCTCAATTTCTTCACCTTGCCCAATATCTGCAGTAAAGGTAACTACCTCGCACTGATATTCTTCTTGCAACCACTTAACAATAATTGATGTATCTAAGCCACCAGAATAGGCTAATACAACTTTATTAATCGAATCTTTCCTTGTAAGCTCATCTTCATTTGCTTGATTTGACATTGCCACCTCTTTAAATAATGATCGCTTGTTAGCCAGCTTTAGGGCGCTGTAACATAGGCAGCTAGTTTACAACTGTGAGAGAAGGAAAAGAAGGTTAATCTTAGGCTTGTGTATCAGGGTTTGAAAATAAAAATATCGTATTGATACTATACCAGTTATTGCTAAGCGATGAGTGTTTACCTCATCTTCAACTTGTCGGCTTCAGACATATCTAAGCGAATGGTGACTCTTCGATTTCTTGAACGATTAGCTGCGGTATTATTTTTGACCACAGGGAATTGCTCGCCATGATATCTAACAACCACCATATCTTCTTTCACACCCAAAGATTTTAGATAGGCTTCAGCGGCTTCAGCTCGATTACGAGACAAGTCCCAGTTATACCCCATCCGACCGACATTATCAGTATGGCCATCCACAAAAATTTTTTTCACCCGCCGATCAATATCAATATATTCTTTAATCAGCTTTAATCGTTCTTTATATTCGGACTTAATAATCCACTTATCGGTATCGAAATATAAGGAGGTGCGCTCCAGTTGGTCAAAATTAGCATCAAATAAACCTGCAACGCAGTCTAAATACTCTAAATATGCCTTACCAAAATTAACTGAAGATACCTGTATATTGACTCGATGACCAGGAAACCAGCCACCATGATGAATTGTGGGAAACATGCCCAATTGAAGTTCAGCTAACACACGGCTGGATCTCGGTTCTGCTAACTCAATAGGGGTATTTCCTAACAGCGTCTTAAATTTCCCTAAATCGCGTTCACTCCAGTCTGCCTTCCAGGCAGGAGGCTGAGCCCTTAAGTGTGCCACCTCATCGTTGACAACTTTACGTTGCGTTTCCAATCGAAATGTTAATGTCTCACCCGCTCGGTGTCTAAATCGAGCAACACCGTAACCAGGAATTTCATGCCAAATGGAACACATTAAAGGTGACACTTGAGCATTCCATGATGCTATATCCACCGGTGCCTTGAAGAGATGGGCAAAAGCTTTCAAAGAAAACATCAGCGCAACAACAAACACTGCCGCTTTTAAGGCAAATACTTGCCGCGACGCATGGTTAATAAGGGTTTTCATCAAAAGATGATTTTGATACATCAATGGCCTTTGCTAACATCTAACTAAATTGCTTTTATCCAACTTGCACTCAAATAACTAACAATTCAATTTACTGCAATTTACCGGCCAGCAAAGGTTAATTTGCGACATTTACCTCCGCTCAGGTGATGAGCGAAGGTAAATATCAGATAGAAATGACTTAGCTAAGCTTACGACGTCGGCTCATGCCAACAAGACCAACAAGACCTGTCGCTAAGAGATACGCTGCAGCGGGTAGTGGGACAACCGTTACCGAACCATCAACAAAAGTTGGCGTGATTGGGCTGCCTCCCTCTCTACCCCATGCCAAAATAAGGTCACCGGCATCTTCCATACCAATAGGGCTGGTACCCAAGCCAACAGACTCAAACTCAACAGTGGCGAACGTGAACACACCATCCGGAACACCAACAAAAGTAGCAAAGCCAATCGTATCTACTTCTCCAGCTACGTTGTCGATTGTCCCAGTGCTAGAGCCAAAGTCCACCGGCGTTTTCAGAGTAACGCTGTTGACCTTGATAACTGATGGGTCCAGGTTAATCAAATTAACTGCGCCGCCAACTAATGCTTCACTAGCATCTGCATTATAGTCACCAACAATATCAAGTGTGAAAGTCTGACTCAGACCTGCCACAATTTTCGGTGTTGGGGAAATACTCAATTCCACACTTGCTGCAGACCCCAACACAGGCAATATTAAGGCAATAAAAACAAACAAATACCTATTTCGAATACTCATGTTCTCAATCTCCCTTTAATTTAGTCTTTTGTTTCATGCAACATACCAACTGCTGAAGGACCTGGCTCTTTTCCAAAGAAAGACTTAAATAAACCAAGATCAAGTGTATTCACAACACCATCTCCGTTGAAGTCTGCGTCTGGAAATTTACGCACCGTTCCAAATGCTTCTTTAAACTTACCAAGGTCTAATGTGTTTACAATTCCAGCATTTCCAACCAAGTCACCGTCACACAGATTACCATAGCCATCCTGATTTGTATCACGCTGATCCAAGTTCTTAGCAGTTGCACAGTTATCGTCAAAATCACTGACACCATCGCGATCACTATCAACGG
>JAYPYM010000020.1:6686-30099 GCA_038135915.1 Gammaproteobacteria bacterium | reverse complement strand
TTTTTAGAATTTACGGGTTTTGGTATCCATTAATTCACAGGATGCTGTTACTTCCTATAATAAAGGTGCGATATACTTTCAGGATATCATTTCTATGATGAATGAAAAGTTGCTTCTATTTGTTGGTGGGCGCTACGATACTGACTCAAATCCAGATTTATTTAATGATAACTTTTCTCCCCGTATTTCTGCAGTTTATACGGCAACCAATGATTTAACTTTGAGGGCCAGCGCAGCTAGAGCACATCGTTTCCCAGCGACCAGTGAAGATTTGGCTGACTTGACTATACCCTTTGCTGAATTTAGTCCAAATAGTGAATTGAAAGAAGAGAAAATAAAGACGTTTGAATTTGTTAGTTACACAAGCAATCACAGCGAAACTAGATTTTTTCCACTCTAGGATTGATGACTTTATTGTTATTACTGAAATAGAACGCGCTCCTCCAAACTTAACTGCGGTTGGGTTTCAGAATCATCCTGCTGGTGCAGAGATCAATGGTGGGGAGATCACGTTGGATTGGCATTTAACAGCGGGATTGCAGTCTTTGTTTACTTGGTCCTTTAAAAATTTTGTTCGAAAGAGTGAAGAATTGGATAGCTCTGGGCAACCGCTTAAATTTCTATATGGCCCGGAAAATCAGATTGCGTGGGGCATATATGCTCGGCCATTTGACCGGATAAAGCTAGCTTTAGAAGCGACCTGGCAAGATAGATACAATATTCCAGATTTCTATGCTCACCTTCGAGGGTTTTCTAGCGCAATTTTTGATAGTTTCACATATGTAAATATGCGGTTGGACTATCAGGTGCCTATACCAAAGAGTCTATCCATTGACACGCTAAAAATGAGTTTATTCTTGAATAACATTGGAGATGAAAAAGCAGAGGAAACTGTTCTTGGATTTGAAGACCATATGGCTGGCCGAGAAGCTTTTTTATCTATATCTGCTGAATTTTAACACTTCAATTCTAAATTAAGTATTTTAAAGCCCTATTTCCTAGCCAGATTTTTTCTGTTTTTTTGTCTGATTTTCTAGCTCTAGGTTGCTGGTATCCATTATCCATTTCTTCAGTATATTAGAGATATGGTTTAGATTAATGGGTTTTGAAATAAAATCATCCATGCCTGAGTCAATACATTTTCTACGATCTTCCGCTGATACGTTGGCAGTGACTGCGACAACTGGTATTGTTATGTTTCTTGTCCTTAATTCGCGTGTTGCTTGATATCCATCCATGATCGGCATTTGGCAGTCCATCAAAATGAGTTGAGGAGAGTCTTTTTCGACTTTTTCTAAGGCTTCTACTCCGTTCTTGGCGGTTATATAGTGTACGCCTATGGATTTTAGTATTTTTTCCAGTACTAATAGGTTTATTGCGTTGTCTTCCACGATAAGAACAGGGTTGTTAAACCCTACCCCTTCTCTTATGGTTGTCTGCTGTGATTTTGGTGTGTCTTGTTGAGATTCTAATTCAAAACTAAATATGCACCGGGTACCTTGGCCTTTGGTTGACTGAATATCTATCTTTCCATCAAGCAGCTCTATCATTTTTTTGCAGAGGCTCAGCCCGATACCCAGGCCTTGTATTTTTCTATGTGCAGTTTGATCTACTTGTCGAAAAGGGTCGAAAATTGATTTTAAGTCTTGTTCATCAATTCCTTCTCCAGTATCAAATACCTCCACAGTTAATAAAGACTTCCTGAAATCTTTATTATGGGAAGAGGAATTCGGTACATTATTATCTAGAACAACTTTAATACCGTACTCTCCGTTGTTTGTGAAATTATATGCGTTTTCCAGTAAGCATTGGGCTAAATGCTCTAGATTAGATCGATCCGTTTTAACTATGGTATTCTTTAAGCTGGCTATATCGCTTGAAAAGTGAAGGTTTTTCTCTTTTGCCTTGTTTTGATGATCCTGGCATATAGAAGTGAATAAATCGAAAACGTTAAAGCTCTCAATGACTAATGCACCGCCTCCCTTTAAATCTGACAACTTGATTAGCTTGTCTACGTGACTATACATTAGGTTTGTTGATGTGATAGCAGCCTTGATCAGTTGCTGTGAGGAATCATCAATATATTGATTTTTTAATAGCTCTAAGCATACATTAATTGAATTAATAGGGGTTCTGAGCTCATGACTGATTGTTGATAGGAATTGTTCTTTCAGAGCAATAGTGTTTTTCAAGTTTTTGTTTATGGTTTTTATTTCTATATTATTAGCTTTAATCTTCATATGGTAATCAAATAACTCTTCCGCCATTTTTATGAAGGCAATAGCAAGTAGGTCGGATTCAGTTTTGGTTTTTTTTATATTGAAGGTGTTTTTGTACGAGTCTATTGTGGTGGCAAGCGTGTCTTTGTTAAAGCTTTGTACAAACTTTGTTAGCTTTTCAATAGGCAGTGATATGCTGCGTGATAAGATAACAGAGATGATGGAAGAAAGGATAAAAAATATTGCAAAAATAGTAAGGGTCGCGTAAAGAACTAATTTTTTTTGATCTTCAGCTTTATCCTTTAGAAAGTTGATATCTTGCCTGATGCTCTTGGTTGAAAAACCCAAGCGTAATACACCCCAAGGTTCACCAAAACTAATTGGAATGATATATTCAACAATATCAATATCGTCATAGGTTTTGTAAGTTTCTTCTTTAGCGAGCAAAGCAAATTTTGCTCTGAGTTTTTCGTCATCAGTATTGAATAAAGTGCTAGTAGATGTATTTGTAATGATATTTCCATCAATATCTAATAAGATTGCATAACTCAGTTCCTCTGAAATACCTACAGACTCATTGAGTAGAGCGATGATTCTAGAAAAATTAAAGGCTGCAATCTCGTTGGTTACTTGGCCCTTTAAGAAGTTTGATAACGTTTTTCCTTGATTAATTAAGGCGTTTCTTTTTTCTTTCACCCGCCATTCTAATTCTTCGTTGTAAGCGAGTGTTTGTCTCTGAAATTGAATATAGCTGGTTGTAATCAAAACGCTTGCTAGCATGCAAATAAACGAGACCAGTATTCGTTTTCGAATACCATGTAAGCCGTATTTATTTTTTTTTGCATTTAACATTAAAGTTTTTCCAGTTTTAATGCTTTCAGAATTTGCCACTGCACGTCTTCATCCGGTTGACAGATCCTAAAGCTTTTTCATTTAAAGGCGTTGCGTATTGCTCAATCCTGCATAGGTTAATTGAAATTTTAGATCCAGCTGGTTTTTGTATAGGAATATTGGAGTTTTGCTCTGTGATAAATCTGATGGCTAAGTTGGCCGCTTGCCGACCAACAGTGTCCTCATCGACAGATATTGACAGCACAGCACCATACTTGATGAAAACATCACCATATGAATAAACTGGTATGGCATTTTTTTTACTCCAGTTGAATATTGACTGAACAGACCTATTGCTCGCTAGTAAAGTTGGATCTGATATTAACCAAAACAAGTCGATTTTTGTGGTTAATTTATTTAAGGCGTTGAGAACACTGTCGCCAGGTGTGATTTTTATTGGTAGCGTATCAATCCCTAAGGCATTTGCCTCTTCACGAATTTGTTTGACTCTTTGTAGGTTGTAACTTTCATCGTATAGAATGCCAAACTTTCGTACGTCTGGGAAAAAATACTTAATCAATGAAATTTCATGGGCTGGGCCTAATTCGCTTGAAATACCTGTTGAACCATCTTTGACTGGAAAACGGCTCCAGTTAATAACTGAGGAGAAGATTATATGCTTGTTTGCATGTGCCTTTTGCGCTAAACCATAGGCCTTGCTTCCTATGCAATAAACTACTTTTGTTTCCTTTTGGTTAATTAGCTCATAGATGCGGGTGTCCTTGATGGATGATTCTGCAAGATCTATATTGACTAGCCGAATGTTGTGCTGCTCCATGATAGTATTGAATTCTCTCGAAACAGAATGATATTTAGCAATGCTGTTATCGCTGTTTAATACAACAATTTGGCTATGTATGGAATCTTCTTTTTTTGAATCCTGAGAAGTGGATGCGTATGAATGCATCATGCTTTTTACTAGCAATAAAATCAGTAAAAACGAATAGTTGGTTGTTTTCTTGAAGATGGCCTTCGTAATAGTAGATTTAGAGGTTAAGTAGTTTAGAAACATTCTCTTCAACCTGTATAAAATTATCTAGTCCGAGGAGTTTAAGTGGCTTGTTTAACCCTGGTGTTTGCCCCATTTCTTTGAGTGCTGCTATCGTTGTTTGTAACGATGAAACTTGACTTGGCTTTGCGGCTACTAGAATACGAATGCGATCCTGAGCTTCTCCGAGTGGTCTAAGTTTTTCGAATTGTTTTCTGTTAAAATAGAAAAGTTGATCAAAGTTGTCTTGAGTTGAAATTGCGGCATCTGCAACTCCAAACCCTACAGATAAAAGGGCGTCTATGTCTTTTGGTACTTTTAATATTTGAATACTATTTAAGAGGTGCTGGTTTTCTTTTCCAACTATTTTCGACAGTATGTTTGTGGCATAATCGATAGTGCCTGATGTTGCAATTGTCTTGCTCTTCAATGCTTGTATTGATTTAAGTTTGCTTAGAAGTAAAACGCTTTGTGTGTGGCGGCCATTTGATGAGCCAATTAATACTGGCTGTAAAGTGTATTGTTTTCGATTTAGCTCTTTAAAGTGCCAGCTGGACAAGATAAATAAGCTGCCAGTATCTGTGGATAGTATTTTTTGTTCGAATGTTTCCTTTTTTTTTATTGGTTGGAATGTATGTGGTGTATGGTTTTTTAAAAAAGTATCGAATGAAGTTTTAAGTGCAGAAAAATTATTAATGCTGGTTTCGGTATTGTGGAAATAAACCATTGGTCTTTTAACTGGCGCATCAGATATTCCCAGTGCCTTAGTAGATATCACCAAAAGTACAAAGCAAAGTTCCTTGGCGAAACGATGTACTCCTAAACTGATCATGATATTTCGGTATGCTCTGCGGTCTCCTATTCAAATACAATTATAGATAACTGGCAGTTTTTTTGATGGGTTTTGTGATTGAATAGCTATTATTCGCCTGGTTTTTGGCTAGAATGGTAGTTTGGCATGCATTCAACATAGCGCCCCCATCTAAAGTGACCAAGTATATCATCACGATTAAACATTGTTCCTATATTGCCTTAAAGTGACCAGTGATAGAGTGGTTTTGAGCTGATTGTAATACTCAAAGTTTTTGGGCTTGTTTTCTTTGCATCGTCTGATGTTTAATAGGAATCAGCTGGGCATTTCTTAGTGGTTGTAGTCTAGGTTAATGGAAATTTAATTCTTTTTTTGAACAAGGTACTGAAGCATGGATAATTTAAAGGGTGCTTTTGATGTAAATCAATATATTCCTATTGCGATCGATTGGGCAACTAATATTCTTCTTGCGCTTGTTATTCTTGTCGCTGGCTTTTGGATTGCGGGAAAGCTTTATACCGCGATCTCAAATATTGCGCATAAGCATGAGAAGCTGGATGACACGTTGTTCAAATTCTTTGGTAGCGTGGCGCGCTATACTGTTCTTGCCTTTGTTGGTATTGCTGTATTAAATCGATTTGGGGTTCAGACAGCTTCTATTATTGCATTACTGGGCGCGGCAGGTTTGGCGGTTGGTTTGGCCTTACAGGGTACGCTCTCGAATTTGGCTGCTGGTGTCATGCTGCTCATATTCAGGCCCTATAAAGTCAGTGACTTTATTAACGCTGCTGGTAAATTCGGTAAGGTGTCTGAGATCGATATGTTTGTAACTATTCTACAAACCTTTGACAACCAGCAAATCATTATTCCGAATAGTCAAATTTGGGGGCAGCAGATTATTAATCATTCGCATCATGGCATACGAGGAGTGGATATGCGCTTTGGTATTGCTTACAGTGAAAGCATTGATGAAGCCCGGAAAGTGATTACTGCAGTATTGGAAAATCACCCTCATATATTGCAAGAGCCAAAACCTTTTGTGGAAGTAGAGACGTTGAATGACAGCTCTGTCGACTTTTTGGTCCGTCCATTTTGCCAAGGAGAGTATTATTTTGATGTTCTTTATTCTGTTCCTGAAAAAATTAAAAAGGCATTGGATGATGCAAATATCGAGATACCATTCCCGCATCGAAAGGTGATTATGGTCAAAGAAGGTTAGTTCGCTCTTTTTATGTCTGGCTAATAGTTGAGCAAAACCTGGTTTGATAACAGTTTTAGCAGTGGTGGCTAGGCCATTTGTTGATATTTTACCCTGGAAGCGCTTAAATAGCCTATTCGTTTGCTCGAACATATTAACTTTAAACTATTCGGACCTTGCATGAATCAAAAACCAGGCCAGGCTTCTGGCTACCATATTTTTAGGCGCTTCTTTGAGTCTGACGTTAGTGCGGTAGGCGTGCTTCGTGATACAGCAGCGACCAAAAAAACTATTTTCATACGCTTTTTTCATGCTGAAAAGCCATCTATTGGCGATATCAATGATGAAGTTGGGCATCCTCAAGCACTCTCTCAAACTGAGCTGGTCCCGGTAGCGACTCAAGAGTCCATTGAGGGGTATAGTGAAAGTGTCCCTGAAGAAAGTGTCTCTGAAGAAATAGTAGAATCGCCAGAAAAAGAGACGACTGGTCGTGGTTCGTTACTTTATTCATTGAAAGCAGGTCTGTCTAAGACCAGGGCGCAGTTTTCTGGCAAGATCTTGCAGTTGTTTTCTAATAAGCCTTCTTTTGATGAGTCTCTGATTGAGTCAATCGAGACGCAACTTTTGATGGCTGATGTAGGCATGTCTGCTACCCAGAAAATAGTCGCACACTTAAGTTCAGGCGCTGATCAGGTAATTGATCAGGAGAAAATAAAGGAGCGGTTGAAAGGTGCGTTATTGAATTGTTTAGATATTGGCTCAACGCAAGCATTTTTAGCTCCAAAGAATGAGAAAAGTAAAACCCAGGTGGTTTTAGTGGTTGGCGTTAATGGGGTAGGGAAGACTACCACTATTGGTAAGTTGGCTTTAAGGTTTAAGACGCAGGGCAAGTCTGTGATGCTGGCTGCCGGTGATACTTTTCGAGCTGCGGCGGTTGAGCAGCTTCAGGTTTGGGGAGAGCGGAATCAAGTGCCTGTTATTTCACAGGCCACTGGAGCTGACAGTGCTTCAGTGATTTATGATGCCTTATCTTCAGCTCAATCGAAAGGTGTCGATGTGTTAATTGCTGATACAGCTGGTAGATTGCATAACAAAAGCAATCTCATGGAAGAGTTAAAAAAGATTCAACGAGTGATGAAAAAGCTTGACGCTTCCGCGCCTCACGAAACCTTGTTGGTAGTAGATGGGTGTACAGGTCAGAATGCGCTAAGCCAGGGTCGTGAGTTCGATCGAGCGATGGGCTTGACGGGTATCGTGATCACCAAGTTAGACGGTACCGCTAAGGGGGGTATTCTTTTTGCGCTTGTTGATGCGCTTCAGGTGCCTGTGAGGTTTATTGGTGTTGGTGAAAAGGCAGAGGATTTGCGTGATTTTTCGGCGGAAGACTTTATTGATGCCTTGATTGATGTTTAATTTAAGTTATTGATGTCTAGTACTTGTCTAGGACGAATTTTTCTGAGACTAATTGCTTCTAATCATAAGAGGTTGATAAATGCTGTCGGTACAAAATTTATGTAAGTCATACCAGGGTAGCCCCTTTGAACTGACCGATTTGAATTTTCAAATGAGGTCTGGCGAGGTTCTGTTTATCACTGGGCATTCGGGGGCTGGGAAAAGCACATTGTTGCGTATGCTGGGGCTTTTGGAGCCAGCGAACTCAGGAGAGATTTATTTCTTTGGTGTCCCTATGAGCCAAGTACCTCAGCGGCAAATGCCGAACTATCGGAGGTTGCTTGGTATGGTGTTTCAAGATCATCAGCTATTACTAGAACGCAATGTATTTGATAATATTGCATTACCCTTGGGTATTGCCGGCATTGATCCAGCGATTATCAAAGCACAAGTTCAGCGTGTGTTGGATCAAGTATCTTTATCTGGGCGTGAAACCTACTACCCAAGCCAGCTATCTACCGGACAGCAGCAACGGATAGGTATTGCACGTGCTTTAGTCCATCAGCCAAAGCTTATTCTTGCGGATGAACCTACGGGTAATTTAGACCCTGATCTATCGTTCGAAATTATGTCGCTATTCCAAGAAATTGCAGCCGCGGGTACCAGTGTTATTATTGCGACCCACGATATTTCATTAGTAGCTCGATTTGCAAAACGCTTGCTACACCTCAAAAAAGGCCAATTGGTGAACGCGCAAGCTGAGACGCATGAGTTAGGTGTTCAAGAGTTGGAGGTGACAGTATGAGTGAAACACTAGAAGCGATAGTGCAAACCACTGCTATTCCCACTCATGCTGACTCCGGATTTCATGATGTGCGAAACTTTAAGCAGCGAGCATTAGTTTGGTTTAAGCATCACAGGCTTGAGTTCGTAGACAGCTGGTTAAAGTTATGGTTGACGCCATCTGCCACTTTGCTCGCGATGTGTGTGATGAGCTTAGCCTTGGCTGTGCCAGCTGGATTCTATATATTATTGGAAAATGGCAAAAATCTGGTTTTAAGCTGGCCTGTGGATACACAAGTTTCAGTTTTTGTTGCACCTGAGCATAGCGATGAGGTGGGCCGTGCATTAATTTCTAGCGTGTCTAGTTTAGAGGGTGTTAGTGCGGTCGAGTTTATTTCCAAAAAGGAAGCGCTACAGACTTTTTCTAGTCAGTCAGGGCTGGCTGATACGATTCTGGGGCTCGATGAAAACCCACTACCTGCTGTGTTATTGGTTACGCCGCAACCAGAGCTAACGGAAGATATGATGTTGAGGCTTTCTAACCAGCTGTCGAATTTGGAGGGTGTAGATCAAGTTCGGATGGATGCTGACTGGTTTCGTAAGCTGCGAGCGCTGGTAGATGTTCTGCAGAAAGTGCTTACGTTGATGGCTGTGGCGCTTGGGGTGACCTTGGTCTTTGTAGTTTTGAGTGCGACACAGCTTGCAATTCATGAACGTAGCGCTGAGATTGGCATAAAAAGGCTTTTTGGTGCCTCTGAAGCATATATTAGAAGGCCTTTTCTCTATTCAGGTTTTTGGTTGGGTTTTTGGAGTAGTATTTTTGCTACTTTCTTGGTCTGGTCTGCGTTGAGCTGGGTGGGTGACCCATTGAAGGTTCTCCTAAGCCTATATCAAAGTGAGGCTAACTTCCATCAGCTGGATTGGTACCATATTGCATTTGTATTTTCTTTTGGAATTGGCTTTTCCTGGTTGGGTGCTTGGTTGGCGACTCATCGAGGGCTTTAAAGGGTGAATAATTCCTATTTTTTGCCTAATTAGGCTGAATTTTGTATAATTCTATGTCTTTTTTTTCAGCATAATAGGCCAAAATAAAATTGATAGAGATATATAACTGGTGTTTTTAGGAACTTAACATAAAATTTACTGCCTAAGGGTTTGATAAGTTAAGTTTGTTTATAATTACTTTTAAGTGTAAAGCCAGAACGAGGAATAGATACTGTGACGACAAATGCTTCAGCCAGCTATTTTGGGCATACCTGGTACTAATTTAGAGGCTTATCTCCAATCTGTCGGCAATATTGCTGTTTTGTCTGCGGAAGAAGAGCAGCAGCTTGCCGAGCGTTTCTATAATGATGGTGATCTTGATGCAGCGAGACAGCTGGTTTTAGGGCACTTGCGTTTCGTTGTGTACATAGCTAAAGGCTATTCTGGATATGGGTTAAGTCAATCTGATCTTATTCAAGAGGGCAATCTCGGTCTGATGAAAGCGGTTAAACGCTTCGATCCAAATATTGGTGTTCGCCTGGTATCTTTTGCGGTGCATTGGATTAAAGCAGAAATCCATGAGTTTGTGTTACGAAACTGGCGCATTGTTAAGATAGCAACCACAAAATCTCAGAGAAAATTATTTTTTAATCTTCGAGGCATGAAAAAGCGCCTGGGTTGGATGAATCAAAAGGAAATAGAGACTATTGCTAGAGACCTTGGTGTAGATGCGAAAGAAGTGCGTGAAATGGAGGGTCGGCTGGCTGCGCATGATGCTGGTTTTGATAGCGCCCCTTCTGATACTCAAGAAGATGAAAAACACTATGTGCCAGCTTACTATTTAGAGGATGAGTCCAGTAATCCTGCGCATCGATATGAAAAAGAGACTTTGGAAGCAAAAGCAAATCAAAGCTTATTAGAAGCCTTAGAAAAGCTGGATGAGCGTAGTCAAGATATTTTAAGGCAGCGTTGGCTTGGTGAAAAGAAAGCTACCCTGCATGAGTTGGCAGATAAATATGATGTTTCAGCGGAACGAATACGCCAACTAGAAAAAAATGCAATGAAAAAACTAAAGGAAGCGATTTCGATAACGCGTTGATTAGTATTGAAAGCTATCCTGTAAAACTTAAGGTAGTAGTAAGAAGAAGGGACCGGCCTGAGTTAAGAGCTGCTAACTCAGGCTTTTTTATGCGCGACTTTCATACCTTTTAGCTCCCTTTTTAACATATATTTCTGAAATTTAACTTCAATCTGTTTACAATATCCTAACTAAAAATGGCGCGGTAGGGTTCTCGCGAGGCGTGCTTATATTGTAATTAAGAAGGGGGGTGGGTTTGCAAGAGTCGTTATCAATAATTGTGCCTTTGTATAATGAAGAAGAAAATGTCAGGCGCATGGTGGAGCAAGTTCATTTGGCCCTTGAAAACTACGAGTATCCTTGGGAGCTCATTTTTATTAATGATGGCAGTGAGGATCAAACGCTAGGCCAGCTTTACGCTGTGCTTGAGCACTGGGGCAGTCATATTAGAATTATCGATTTGCAACGCAACTTTGGCCAAACAGCTGCAATGCAGGCAGGTATTGATATGGCGAAAGGTACTGTCCTGGTGACAATGGATGGTGATATGCAGAATGATCCTTCTGATATCCCTAGAATGGTCAAAAGGCTTATTGATGAAGACCTCGACTTGGTGGCCGGATGGCGTAAAGATCGTAAAGATAACCTTTGGTTGAGAAAGATTCCTTCCAGGGCAGCAAACAAGCTAATTGGAAAATTGTCCGGCGTGCGTTTGAACGACTATGGCTGTACACTGAAGGCTTTTCGAAAAAGTGTTCTAGAAAGTGTTCGTTTATATGGTGAAATGCATCGCTTTATCCCTGCATGGATTGCATCCTATACTTCTCCAAAACGAATTAAAGAAGAGGTTGTCAAGCACCACCCTCGCCGTTTTGGGGATTCGAAATATGGTCTGTCACGTATCTATAAAGTTTTGCTTGATTTGTTTTCTGTTTACTTTTTTATGCGGTTCAAGTCTAAGCCTGCACACTTCTTTGGAAAAATAGGCTTGTTATTTGGTATGTTAGGCGGATGTGTGCTTTCATATTTAGCCTATATTAAGTTCTTTATGGGGGAGTCGATTGGGCATAGGCCTTTGCTTACTGTAGGTGTCCTCTTTACACTGGTGTCGATTCAGTTTATCACCACAGGTATTCTAGGCGAACTGATGACTAGAACCTATTATGAAGCATCGAACACGAAACCATATACTGCGCGTAGCTCAAGTAGTCGGGGTGTCCAGCATTCGACTTGGTTTATGGTTAGTGATTCAGAACAGCATGTGAGGTCTGCAAAAGTTTCAACCAGCTAGCTAGAGGACTTTTGGAACATGAAGATTAACTTTGAAGAAATTAGCTGTGTGGTTCAGGGCCCTGTTTCAGCCTACCGTGGTCGAGGGCAAGGTGAGCATGTTACAGGTGCCTGCCTTGCTTCAATCCGGCAACATTTACCAGGTGCCACTATTGTCTTGTCGACTTGGAAAGATCAAGATTTATCCGGTCTTGATTATGATGACCTGATTGAGTTGGATGACCCGGGGGCGAACTCGATTTTTGTGAACGGCCGTGAGGTAAAGCGCAACAACAACCGCCAACTAAAAAGTACTTATCAGGGTTTGCAGCAGGTTTCTACCCCATATGCTATCAAGCTGCGTAGTGATATTTGCTTAACTCATGCGAACTTCGTTCAAATTTATGAACACTATGCGTTGGCTCATCGTGATGCTAATCAACAATATTTCAAACAGCGCATCCTGTCTACTAGTGCTTTTTCAGTGCGAACGCTTGGCGCTCAAAAGACTGCTTTTTATAAAAGTGATTTATTTGATTTTGGCTTAACGGAAGACCTAATAAAAATATGGCCCGATAAGTTAATTGGTGAATTAAGATTTAATCCAAGGCTCGGATACAAAAATAGTGAGCCTGCGACAGAACAGTTCTTGACCTTGCATTGGTTATCAGCGTTGCTTGAAGAAAATCTATTTATGCATAATCGAACCTGTGATGATGCGGGCTTAGGTCAAATGTTTTGGCAAGGGTTTGTTGAAAATAATCTTTTGTTTGCTAAACCAACAGATTTAGGTTTGGCTTTGCCGCAGCGCTTAAATAGAAGGGGGCACTTAACGCATGAGTTGACGCTAGGTGATTGTGTTAGATTAATCGGCTTTGAAGGTATTCACTATCAAACGCTAGTGCTCCGTAGAAAAATAAATAACTTGGTACATTTGATTAAACGATTGTATGTAAATCGATTTGTGTATTGAGTCTCAAGCTGTAATTATCAGTACAGCAAATGAATGGTTAAATCGTTTAACAAGGCTTAGACGCCTTTCCGTAAAATAGTTAAGACTCGGGGTAACAATATGGCAGTGTCGACCCGCCCAAAAATAGTCATTGACCTTGATCAAACGTTAACCCTTGGTTGTGAAGCAGGGGATTACGCTAATGCTAAACCTAATTTAGATGTGGTCGCTACGCTTAAATCATACCGAGAGAAAGGCTTTGAAGTCATTATTGCCACTGCTAGAAATATGCGAACACATGATGGAAATATTGGAAAGATAAACGCTTTTACCCTACCAGTTATCATGGAGTGGTTGCAGGCTCATGATATCCCTTTTGATGAAGTACATGTCGGAAAGCCTTGGTGTGGGAAAGGCGGCTTTTATGTGGATGATAAAGCTATTCGGCCGAATGAATTTATAGATAAATCCTATGAGGAAATTGCTGTTTTGATAGGCGATAGAGAGCCAGTTTTGATTATTACTTCAGCAGCTTATGTGGGTGATGAGATTGTGGCTGAATTTGGTATGTTGCCACCCTCGTTTCTG
The DNA here is from genome assembly GCA_038135915.1 of Gammaproteobacteria bacterium. GTDB lineage: Bacteria > Pseudomonadota > Gammaproteobacteria > Pseudomonadales > UBA6940 > JAYPYM01. The sequence goes on along the minus strand of JAYPYM010000020.1, from coordinate 16,946 downwards.
CCCATAGGTAATCGGCGATTATACCAATGGCAGGTGATACACTATCGAAAAAATTGTGATCGAATAGTATTGACCATGCCAAATGGTTTTAAGCCACCACAAAGAGACCGGGTTGCGTTAGATGCGTTGGGGGTTGAGTTACTGCCAGTACCCGCGGGTATCAGCTTGGGGCAATCTTTGATTTATACTTTAAATATGCTCGGGTTGCATGATGATGAGGTTGATATCCTTCATGGAGACACCTTTATATCGAATATGGATGTGACAAAACCGAATGCGATTTCAATTCATGTTGCAAAAGATGCTTATCGTTGGGCCATTTTTCATCCGGACAAAAAAGAGCGCTTTAAGAACCTGGAAGAATGTGAAGTAGGATTCCTATCAGCAGCTGTTGTGAGTGGTTATTTCCGATTCTCCAGTGCTCGCGTATTTCTCAAATGCCTAGCGAAAACTCAAGGTGGGTTTATTGATGCAATTAACCTTTATGATCAGGAGGAAAGGTTGAACATCATTGAAGTTGGCCATTGGTTGGACTTCGGACACCTGCAGACGTTTTATCAAAGCCGCAAGTACATGACCACGGAAAGATTCTTTAACAATCTAGTGATTGAAAAGGGTATTGTTTCTAAATCTAGCGAAAACGAACATAAAATTATCGCTGAAGCATCTTGGTTCGAGAATATACCCCTTGCGTTGCGGCCCTTTTGCCCAGCTTATTATGGTCGAGGCGTAGAGACAGGATGTCAGGTTTATCACACAGAAAACATGCTGCTTGCTGCGTTGAATGAGCTGTTTGTTTTCGGGCAGCTTGGATTTGGGGTCTGGCAAGGCATTTTTAAATCAGTTTCAGATTTTTTACAAGTTGCGCGGGATGTAGAGACACCCAGGTTTGATACCACCAGTATACAGCACCTCTATGGCGAGAAAACCTATCTTCGCTTGCAAGACTTTTGCAGTGTTGAAGGGTTGAGTTTGGAACAGCCTTGGTTGTTGAACGGAAATGCTGTACCGCCATTATCCAGTATCGTAGATGAAGCCTTATCTTGCATTATTTCAAATGAACCAATTTCTGCAGTGATGCATGGGGATTTATGCTTTAGCAATATTTTTTATGACTACCGTGCGGAAACTATTAAGGTGATTGACCCGAGAGGTACTCTTGATGGTAGTCATAAAACGGTATACGGTGATCAGCGGTACGATATCGCTAAGCTTTATCACAGCGTGTATGGTTTATATGATTTTATTGTCGGCGGCTTTTATTGGGTAGATCGTCCGTCAAACTATGAACTAGTGTTCGAGCTAGCGGATGTAGAAAATATAGGTCAAGCACAGCAAGCTTTTGCACAGATGTTTGTAGGTACTTCCCTAAGTGCATATAGCAAACAAATTAAGGCAATTAATGTCTTATTATTTCTTTCTATGTTGCCATTGCATGCGGATGATCGACAGCGGCAGTGGGCACTTTTGGCCAATGCTTTTCGCTTGTACTTAGATTTCGATCGAGATAAACCGGTTAAAAAAATGAGTGAAGATCAGCACGAGGAAACCTTATGATCGTGATACCTATGGCTGGTATGAGTAAGCGCTTTGCGCAAGCAGGCTATGATCGGCCAAAATACATGCTTGAAGCGCATGGTAAAAGCCTCTTTAATCACACTGTGAGTAGTTTTAAAGCTTATTTTGACCGAGAAGACTTTTTGTTTATATATAGGGAAGTGGATGGATCGGATGAGTTTGTCCGCTCGGAGTGCCGGGCAATGGGGATAAAGGCGCCCCATTTTGTTGATCTAGGCAAGGTGAAAACCTTAGGTCAAGCAGATACGGTACGAATTGGTCTTGAGGTGGCGCAGGTTAACCAAGACCAATCACTGACGATTTTCAATATAGATACAATTAGACCAAATTTTACATACCCCAGTATTGTGAATATGCCAGATACGGATGGATACCTTGAGGTATTTAAAGCAACAGGAGATGGTTGGTCATTTGTGGCGCCAGGAGACAACCTTTCAGTGGAACGAACTACTGAGAAGGATCGAATCAGTGACCTCTGTAGTACGGGGCTGTATTATTTTAAAACCCGTACACTCTTTGAGCGTGCATTTGCTGCGGGTAAAGAAAAGATGGTGAAAGGTGAGATCTATGTTGCTCCCCTCTATAATGAATTAATCCAAGCAGGAAAAAAAATCAGATACCATTTGATCGAGCAGACGGATATTCTATTATCAGGCGTTCCTGAAGAGTATGAGCGGTTTATGGAAACTCCGTACGGCTACTGAGAATATTTTGCTATTTATGGTGGAGTATTAATGAATTCTATGGGTAAAAGGTTTCTAGGTGGGACCCATTTTGACTTGGGTGTTAGGCTTCATTTCTTGAGACAGCATAAAGCGACTTTTTTAATTGGTGTATTGCTATTTGCTTTCTATTCATTCGGTTTGGTGATACCTAAGGGAATTGGGGTGCCTGGTGTGTTATTGGTACTTCTAGGCATTGCGCTATGTTTTCGGGATACCATTAAAGGGCAATCGGGCGCTGCTCTGAACGCCAAAGCGCTGCCTATCAAGGCTTATTTTGTGCCAATGCTATTGTTATCTAGTTTTGGTATAGCCGCAACCTGTTCGTTGTTGGCGACGGATCCTGCTTATTTAAGTTGGTCTCGCTTTGATCACCCATCGCGCTATCTACTTGTTTTATTTTTGTTTTGGGCGATCTCGAAACGTAAAATTAATCCCAATATGCTTTATTGGGCTTTTTGTCTCGGTTCGATCGGTTGTGGTTTAATTGCTTTCTATTCATTTTATATCACTGGGCAGCTAGGGGCCACCGGAGCCGCTGGGCATAGAATCATGTTTGGTTGTTTGGCAGCAATGCTGACAATATTTGTGCTCAATATGCAGCAAACACGGCCTGATTTGTTTGGTCGAGTCTTCGGTATTTGCGCCTTTCTAAGTGGTTCGATGGCTACACTGCTATCTGGGTCTCGTGGAGCTTGGTTAGGGTTTTTAGTTACATTCCTCGTTTGGTTGGTGCTGACTTTTTCAAAGATCAATAAGAAGTTTTTGGTCGTCCTAACTGGTGTGTTAGTCGGTGGGTTATTAGCAGACACTTATTTGGGTAGGGGCTTAGTACAAGATCGGGTGATGCAAGTGGAGCGTGATATATCTGCTTATATGGATACAGGCTTGGTGATTGACTCATCTGTTGGCTCACGACTAGAAATGTGGAAAGCAGCCATCTTTATTTTTTCTGAACACCCTTTTCTGGGTGCAGGGCCAAAAACCTTTTACCCAGAAAGTAAAAGACTGATTGAAAATGGCGGTATTAGAGATTATCAGTATGGGTTTCAACATGCTCATAGTCAGTATTTAGAAGCCTTGGCAACAATGGGTTTAATCGGTTTTTGTTCGTTGCTGATTTTATGGCTTGGCCCTTTACTTTGGAGTGTGAAGTTTAAACTGCAATTACAAAAAATGGTATTAAAGGAATCCGTCTCTCAGGAGGCAGAGGTGTACGCAAACCTTTGTATTCTGCTATGTGTAGGGTTCATCGTTTTTGGTTTAACGGAAGCGATACTAGACAGGCATATTGGGGTACTCTTTTTCTTAATTACTGCTTGTGTATGCCTTTCTCAAATGGTTCGAATAAAGTATCGTGACCTCTAGGTAGTATATTCTTAGCCTGATAATCAGTAAGGCCCTATTGTGTGCTATTTTGGTTTTTATGCATTTCCCAGAGAATCAGCTCTCGGTAGTATCTATTGAAGAAGTTGCCAATTCCGATCATCAGTCCTTCCTTGCCATCTAAAAAGCCTAGCTTAAGGATATAAGTGCGTAAGAAGTGAAATAGGCCTTTTAAAATTGCTTTTGTTAGGTTGGATTTTTCACCTGCGGAGAATTTTTTTTCGGCACCGAGTTGTGCGTAGCGAGTATTCTTTTCTAATGCCTCTGTGATACTGTCAAAAGTATAATGGAAAATTGGTTCTTTGATCACACCGCTTTCACCCTCGCGTAACATGCTTTCGTGAATGATTGCTTGATCAAATTTGACTGTTCCTCTTTTGAATAGGCGTAGAGGCCTATCATGGCCCCAGCTGCCAAACCGAATGTGTTTGTTCAAATAAAAGGATTCCCGTTTAATCTGATAATGATCAAAGGCAGGTTCGGCAATAGTTTTCTGTATCGCTTCGGCTAAGCTAGGGCTTACGACCTCATCTGAGTCTAAAGAGAGGATCCAGTCACTGGTTGCGTATACCAAAGCGCGGTTTTTTTGGATGCCAAAGCCAGGCCAGTCTTCCGTTACATATACTTTGTCGGTATAACGTTTCGAGATTTCTAATGTTTGGTCGGTACTGCCTGAATCTAGCACAATAATTTCTTTAGCCCACTTTACAGATTCAAGGCAATCTTTTAAATGCGCTTCGCTATTCTTAGTTAGTATGGTGACGGATATTGTGCTTTCACTCATCGTAAGGGACTATCTTTTATGGAGTTTGATTAGAGTTGCGCAGTATATCATCGCTATCATTGGCTGGCTATGAATGGGTTAGTCCTTGTTATTTGCTCTATTCTTCAGTACCAAGCTCAGTAACATGCCCAGCGCTGTGCTGCTCAGAAGAAAGATATGAAGATTAATGGCGGCAACTAATACATCGTCAACTGATTGGCCCTGTGCAATTAGCGGTCCTGTTACACCAGCTTCATAGGTACCAATACCTGCTATCCCGTGCACGGGTAGGATAGAGGTCAGTTCACCACCAATTGCGCCAAGCATCGCTAGGCTTAAGTCCATGGGGTGGAATGCCATGAGCACCCAGCTGAATACAAGCATTTTGACTAGCCAATTCGCCAAAGTGAGTGTCCAGCTTTGCCAGAAAGCTGTACTGGTCTGGGGAAAGCCTGGACGCAATTTTGAGTATAGTTTATTCAAAAAATGGATCCCTTGTCCCAATTTACTATTGGGAGCTAGGTTTAATGTTTCTCCTAGATTGATAAAGGGGGCTCTTAATACGACTAATGGCAAAACTAGTATTATTGTTAAAACAATAAGTAATAGCCATGTATTTACAGCATAGTAAGTAAACAAAAAGAAAATCGTAAATAGTCCTAGTATTTGCATATCAAGCAATCTAAACCAGAGTAGTATACCGGTGGATTTGAGATATGCGATTTGAAAGTGACGTTTCATGAGTATTGGAAATGAAAGCTCACCACTCCTCATTGGGAGAATGTTATTAAAAAAGTTATGCTGGAGGTGTACCTTCAGAGTCAAGCCTGCTTTGCCTTTTAGTGTGTCGTGGCAATAGTAATACAATCGAAGGCTTCTTAAAATGTAGCTAGAAAAAATGAGGCACAAAGCGATGGTGAGCTGGTAGGCGTCAAGTGCGCGCCAGGTGCTGATAATTGAAGGCCAGCCAATCTGATAGTGTACTAAAAGAACAAACAAAAAACTGATCGTTAAGCCAGCCCAATGCTTTGCTTTCAAAAGGAATCCTCCAAAATAGATTGAGTTTCTCAAAGAAGAGAGCTAATCTCCCGCTTTCGATTACTCGTTTGAGAGCAGGTTTTAACAAAAATTTAATTATGGTGAAAGTTGTCATTCCAAAACGTGTGAATTTTTTAGTTGCGCGGAAAATGTGTCTACTTTATTCGTTTGTTGCCATATCGGTGTGTTTAATTTATATCCCCTATTTAGGAGAACTGGCATTTCATCATGAAGAGCCGCGCCGAGCGCTTATCGCTAGAGATATGGTTTCCAGTGGTGAGTATTTTGTACCTAAACTGGATGGCCAAGTATACCTTGCTAAGCCTCCTTTATTCAACTGGGCCGTGGTTGGCGCTGGCGCTATTTTTGGGGAAATTAATGAACTCTCTGCGCGCTTGATTTCAGTGGTAGCTTTACTTTTACTAGCATTGGCCATGCTGTATTTGCTCAGGTTACATCTTAATTTTGGTGCGCTTATATTTTTTGCGATTGGTATTGTGTTCTCTCCGGAGTTTGCGAATAAAGCTCGGTTGGCCGAAATAGAGTTGTTGTTTACTTTATTTGTTAGCTTGTCGATTTGGGTTTGGTTTAATGCTTACCAGCGAGGTGAAACAGGTTTTAAGCTATGGCTACTACCTAGTCTCTTTACAGGCTTGGCATTTATCACTAAACGTGAGCCGGCAATACTTTTCTACTACTTGAGTATTGCCGGGTATCTAGTTTACGAGGGGAAGTTCAAACAGTTATTTGCATGGCAACAGGTTGTTTCTGGCGTTGTTATCCTACTGATTGCGTTTATTTGGTTGGGGCCCGTGTTGAATCAAGTGAGCTTATCAGCCTTTACTGAAAATTCTAAAGTTGAAGTCATGCAACGAGAGTTGGATACTGGTGTTCTTGATTACTTGTTTAATGTGGTGACCTACCCGTTAGAAATTTGTTTAGCCTTGTTACCTTTTTCTGTCTTTCTCTTTTTTCTATTGTTTAAGAAAGTTAGGGTGAGCGTGATTCAAACACACTCCAAGATATGTGCCTTTTGTATTATTGCTTTGCTCTGTAATGTCCCTGTATATCTGTTTCGGGGTGATATTGCTGTTAGGTATTTTCTACCCATGTTCCCCACAGTGCTGGTGCTGTGTGCGATTATTTATCAGTCTTTAATAGAGCTATCTCGACAAGGGTATGAAAAGATCATCGGTGCACTTTTCTTTCAGCGTATAGTTGGCTTTGTCACATTGGGTTTGTTAATGGTGCAGATTTTTCGGTTGTTACCCTTCTTTGACTTAAAACAGCCCCAGGTAATAAATACTAATCTAGCAGTGTTTATTTTACTTTCTCTATTGTTAGCCATGCTGTATGTGGTTAGAAAGTTCTGGGTGAACATTGAGAAGGGCCTGATGCTGACTTGTTTGCTCTTTTCATTAAATATACAAATGGTTTATTTTACCTTTCAGTTACCCCGAGAAGTGTTCAAAATCACCACGCAAAGGGATATTGGCACACTCATTGAAACTATTGAACGTCATATACCTGAGGGAATGAGGCCGATTCAAACGATCGGCTTTCTTCCCTATGATATTTGGTATTATGCGCCAGTTAACACATTTGTTTATGTTGACAGTCAATCAGATAAAATAGAAGTAAGACCTTACTTTTTTGGTTTAGAAGAAAATATTAAAGAAGCCGACATAAGCTATGAAACTATATATGAGCATCGCTATCGAGGTAGGGTCATGATATTAGGCTATGAACACAAGAAAAAGTTAAAAGGCTGATTTGTGTTACATAACGATGCCTACAGCTAGCCTTTATTCTCCAAGTTTAAAAATGCGCTCAATTCTTCGATCAGTTTAGTAAACACGCTGTTCCAATCGCTTGATACGTTTTTTGCATTTGAATCTTGCTCTTCTTTTCTTAAGATTTTCATTTGATGATACCAAGGGCAGGATTTTCCATCTTTAGGCCATCGCCAATCGTGAACAGTGGGTAAGAGTAGCCAGCTTGGTTTTCCTAATGCGCCTGCTAAATGTGCCGTGGAATTATCAATCGATATAATTGCGTCCAACGCATCCATTTGAGATGCAAATTTTTCCATGTCTTTCAGTGGATCGATTGATTTATCATTCACATGATTCAAACTATTTTTTGAAACGCACTCTGACCATTCAGCATCATGATGACCATATTGTAGATTGACCCAGCAGATTTCAGGGAATGCTTTGAACACTGGTGACCATAAACTCAATGGGATAGATCTTAAATCCCCATTGAGTGTTGCTTTGGTGTGCCAGCTAATACCAATTTTTGTTTGATGAGGGTAGTTCTTTTTAATTTGATGAGAGATCTCATTATTGGGTATGAAGTAGGGTTCTGGTCTTTTTTCAGTCAAGTAATTGGATGTATAGTAGATAAGGTCTCCAATTGGGATCTGAGCGTCATATTGATTCGGTGGAAACATGGATGGGTCAATTTTTTTTGGTTTTGGGTAAACACAAATTGACGGAAAGCTTCTTTTGATAATAGGGATTAATCTATTTTCGCAGAGCAGGGTTAGATTCATTTCTGTTTTTACAATTTCTTGTAAAGCTTGAGAAAAAAATATGCTATCCCCGATACCTTGCTCATCCCAAATCAATAGTTTTAACTTAGCTTTGTAAGCGCCATCCCAAACCGGGTATGGGAAAGGTAACAAGTCTTTTTTGTATTGATTGATACTCCACCGCCAACTATATAATTCATAGCCCTTTTTATAGTTGCCTAAGGCTAAGTTAGCCAACCCAAGATTATATTGTGCTTCTGGGAGTTCTGGCATCAACTGAATGCTTTTCTCAAATTGGGTTGCTGCGTCTTTATGCTTGCCTAGGCTAGCAAAAGTATTGCCTAGGTGGTAGTGAGCGCTATAGTTTGATGGGTTAACTTCTATCGCTTCCAATAAAGTAGACTTCGCTTTTTGATACTGGCGTACTTCGTTCAAACACTTGCCAATTTTGTCTAAAGTTTTATCTTTTTCAGGTATCATCTCCAAAATAGATTGATAGATGGGTATTGCTCTTAATGGCTCATTATTTTCAACTAATGTGTCAGCGTAAGCTTGTCCGGCATCAGCGTTCTTAGTGTTAATGAGATATGCCATTTCGAAGTAGCGAGTGGATTCAGCCTTTCGGCCTAGTGAGTGAAAACACTTGCCTAACAATAAAAGGGTCTGGATGTCTTCAGGGTGTTCATTATGACCCCAATTTAAATAGGCTATAGCATTGAGTATGTCATTCAGTTTCAAGTAAACAGATATTATTTTATGGAATATATTCAGTCTTTGTTCTGAAAAAGTTAGAGAGCCTTTGTAAGCAGTAATGGATTTTTCAAAATTGCCTGTAGCAAAGTATAAATCACCAAGTGTTTGCAGAAACTTCGGATTTTCTGGGTGATGTTGACGAATAACTTCGTAGAGCGGAATAGCGTCAACTAGTAAGTCTTGCTTAATCAGCAAGTTCGCTAGATTTAACAGTGCACCCATATGTTGAGGCGCGAGCTCCAGAATTTTTTGGTATCTTTGTTGAGCAAGATCTTGATTCCCTTTATCTTCAAGTTGTATTGCTTGTTGGTAAAGGGTGCTTACTTCTAAATGAACTTCATGTGTTGTCATCATTACTGCCTAAGACAAAGAACTTTATCCTATCTGATCGGTTCCTGCATATTATACTTTTCGGCAGTTGTGTCTTTTTTTTTAGTAAAAAAGGTAGAATTATTTTCTTTAGGTCAATGAAGTAAAAAAACAGATAATTTTTTACTTCGCCTGTTAAGTACAAATTAGGATATTATTTATATAACAATGGTTTAGGTGTCTGTTATATCGTTTAAAACTAAAAAACCTCTTGTTCATAATAATTCATTCTCTCAAGTAAATATAACTAGCGCCGATAAAAGATCTAAAGCAGTTTGTTATCAAACAAATGTATCGGATCTTATATAAGATCATGTTGTATTGCAGTAGTGGGAGCTAAAAAATGCCACAAATTATTAACACGAATATTCTTGCCCTCAACGCACAGCGCCAATTAAATAGATCGCAGGGAATGCAAACCCAAGATATTGAACTTTTATCTTCAGGTTTGAGGATTAACAGTGCGAAAGATGATGCTGCGGGTTTGGCGATATCCACGCGGTTTGACACTCAAATACGGGGTTTGAATCAGGCGATTCGAAATGCGAATGACGGTATTTCACTGGCTCAAACTGCGGAAGGTTCCTTGCAAGAGATGACCAACATCCTACAAAGGATGCGGGAACTAGCGGTACAATCTGCGAACGATTCAAACTCAGATGCTGACCGTGTATCTATCCAGGCTGAGGTGGATCAGCTATATGATGAATTGGAAAGGATTGCAGATGTCACAGAGTTTAACGGTGTCAAGCTGCTTGATGGCACCGCTGGGAGTCGAACTTTCCAGATTGGTGCGAACCAGGGTGACTCGATTAACTTCTCTATTGACTCCGTGACTACTCAAGATTTAAACCTAAATGGCTTCTCTGCTTTGGGGGATTTAAACGGTGGTCGAATGGATTCAGCCATTTTCTCAAGCTTCACACTGACCTCGGGTCAAATTACTGTGAATGGTGTTGGTTTGGGCCAGTACTCATCTGTAGGTTCAAGTGATATTGCAGGTATCGAAGCCATTGAGGATTACTTTAATGACAGTACTGGTCAAACAGGTGTGAGTGCTGAGGCATATAATTCTGTAAGTGGTGGTGCTGGTGTTAGTGGGGTGACTAGTGGTG
>JAYPYM010000020.1:0-6676 GCA_038135915.1 Gammaproteobacteria bacterium | reverse complement strand
GTGGTGGTTTGCTCATTAATGGTGATACCGTAAGAGCATCAGGTTCAATGACCGAATTGGTAGCTAACATTAATGATGATGTTGCAGGTGTGACAGCTGCTCTTGGATCAAACGGTGAACTTATATTGTCTAATGATACAGGTGCGGCGATCGTTATTTCAAATGATACTAATGATGCGGCTGATATCACTGCGGCGGGCCTTATCGGCAATACATACTTTGGTTATCTAAGCTTATCGAGTATTGATGGATCAGAGATTGAACTTGATATTGACCGGGATGATGCCACGATGTCGATGTCTGCGCTGCATGATTTTGGTTTCAATGCTTCAAATGGTTCGGGAGAAGCTTCGGGAGATGAAGTAGATGGGAATGCGATCACTTCGCTAGATTCTATAGTGATTAACGATGTGGAATTGGGCACCGTAATCAGGGGTAATGATTCAACTTTAACAATCACCGCTGCCGATGTAGCTTTTGCGATTAATGAAATTAAGGATCAGACTGGTGTTAGTGCTACTGCAAGTACTGTGGTAGATGTGGAAATAGATATGACTGTAGCTATTACCGCGACTGATTTCGTGAGCGCAGTTACGTTAAACGGTGTTAATTTTCTTGACTCTTCTATTTCGGGAACAGCAGTTACTGCGCTAACATCGATTAACAACTTAATCACTGCAATTAATAACTCTGGTATCGAGGGGGTTCAAGCATCGTTAGATCCAACAGATGGGGACCTTAGGCTGACATCTGATGTGGGTGTGACTATCGAACTCGTTCAAACTACATCTACGAGTTTGTTTACTGGTATAGGTACAGGTTCGACCACCAGGGGTGTATTGAGCCTCGAAAATGATGAAGGTGGAGATATTATTATTACCAGTAATGCGACGACTATATCAGCAGGCGAGACTGCGCTAGCAAAAGTTGGCTTAGTTGCGCAAGGTGGTAGCGAGCAGGCAATTGGTTTGGGTCTCAGTGTCACCACTGTTGAAAACGCGAATGTTGCGTTATCCAGAATTGATGATGCACTTGATACAGTATCAAGTGTTAGAGCGAACCTGGGTGCATTCCAAAATAGGTTAGGGTCTACCATCTCAAACCTAGAGAATGTTACGCAGAACTTATCATCTGCAAACTCTCGTATTAAAGATGCCGACTTTGCAACTGAAACATCTCAGTTAACTAAATCGCAAATATTGCAACAGGCGGGTATTGCCATGCTTGCTCAAGCAAATGCGAGTCAGCAGAACGTATTGTCCCTACTCGGATAAGTCATCTGAGTAATATTGACAAGCCCAAAAGGTAGGTTGACCTTTTGGGCTCGTCCGTTTTGAGGTATAAGGCTATGACGATAGTCCATACGAAAAATGATGAAGTATTACGGCTTGTTAAACGAACTGAAAAAGCTGAACTTAATCAGCAAAATGGTGAAGTTGCTTCATCTTCCGGAAAAAAATCAGAAGATAAAAAACCTGTCACCACTGATTTAAATCAGCCAACGAGTAACCAAGCGTCTGAAATCGAAAAAAAGTCAGTTGTTGAGGAGCAACCCTTAGCTGGACAGCCTAATATAGGCGAAAAAGAATCCGAAGAGAAAAGTGTTCCTAAACCACTGGTCAGAGAGGCGATTGACAGAATTAACGAATATATGGACTCTCTAAAGCGAGATTTAGAATTTCGATTCGATGAAGATAGCGGCAGAACGATTGTTAAAGTAATAGACAAATCGACCAATGAAGTTGTTCGGGTGCTGCCCCCAGAAGAAGCAGTGTCTTTAGCTGATGGATTAACGGCTGGTGGTAATGAAATCGGTGCTATAATAGATCTGAAGACTTGATCTGTCATTGAATTTCTTAGTAAATATCAAGGATGAGTAAAATTAACGTCCATTTACTTGTCATATGAGTATTTAAATTATGGGAACGGTACAATCACTTGGTATTGGTTCTGGTTTAAACATTAATGAAATTGTCACTGCATTAGTCGATGCAGAACGGCAGCCGCGAGAGCTAGCGCTTGAAAATAAAAAAGAAGAAGCTGAAGCTAAAATATCGGCCTATGGTGAGTTCAAAAGTTATTTATCTACACTTCAGTCAAGTATTTCTGATTTAAGGCAAGCAACTAATTTTAATAAAGTTAGCGCTACCAGTTCTGATACCGCTACGTTTACAGCTTCAGCTTCATCGATAGCTGATTTAGGCACTTACTCTGTCGTGGTTGACCAAGTAGCGCAGGCGCAAAGCTTATCGACAGCTGCCTATGCCAGTGTTGATGATACCATCGGTACCGGAACGATCACCATCAAATTTGGCACTACCAATGATCCTGATCCGCCGCCTGCTTACGATTTTACGCAGGACACCTCCGTAAACGAGCAGACGATTACGGTAGATGGAGAGAACAATACAGTCTCTACGCTGAGAGATTATATTAATTCTGGAGACTATGGTGTCAATGCATCTATCGTTAATGATGGTACTGGCTATCGGTTAGTTCTCACTGCTGCTGAGAGTGGAGCTGACAATAGCATGCAAATCACTGTTTCTGGAGATAGTGATGGAGATGACGAAGATGCAGGGGGGTTGTCAGCGCTTCGATTTGATGGTACCCAAACGTCTATGACTCAAAATGTTGCTGGCCAAAATGCTAGTTTTTCAGTAAATGGTATCAGCATTACATCTGAAACGAATACCATATCAAACGCGATTAATGGTGTTACCTTTAACTTACTTGCTGCCGATACCGGTGTGACTAAAACGCTCACGGTAGCCGCTGACACGTCTGAGTTTGAAGATCAGATTAACGAGTTCATTGATGCTTACAATGCAGCAGCCACCTTTGTCGATGAAGTGACAGACTACAATGTGAATACGCAAGAAGCAGGGCTGCTATTGGGCGATTCAACTTTGAGAAATGCATTTTCACAAATTCGATCTACCATGTTTGATTCTGTAGATGGTGTGTCAACATCGCTTAAATCCTTGATAGACATTGGTATTTTAAGCTCACAATCTGATGGGACGATAGAGTTAGATTCAACCGAATTGAGTTCAGTATTGAATGACCCAGAGCAATTGGGAAATTTATTTTCGCTTTCTGGTCAGACAACGGATTCTCTGATTTCATATGTATCTGCGGCTTCTACTGCAACAGCAGGCACCTATTATGTCAATATAACCCAAGTCGCAACTAGGGGAGTTTTAGTGGGCAGTGCAGGGCATGATTTTGGTGGCGGCAGTTTGGATATTGATGGTGATAATGATGAGTTTACAATTCGTGTAGATGGTATTTCCAGTGGTACCATTACACTAGATTCCGGGAATTATACGTCTGGAGATACGTTGGCTTCAGATATACAGACTAAAATTAATGCTGATACCTCGCTTTCAGATGCAGGGCTTTCAGTCAGTGTCACCTACGACTCTGCAAATGATCGGTTTGAGATTGAATCTTCTACTTATGGTAGTGACTCAATGGTTGCCATTACTGCCATTGATACCAATAGTGAATCAGAATTAGGTTTTGCGGTGGCAACGGGCACGAATGGGAAAGATGTTGCCGGCACGATCAGTACGACACAAGCAACGCAAGCCGTGTACAATGCCACCGGTGTTATTTCAGCGGGTAGTGTTACTATAGACTCTGATAACGATGAATTCATTATTAAAGTGGATGGCACGACATCCGGCACTATTACTTTGACGTCGAACACCTATGCAGACGGTGATGCGCTGGCTACTGAAATAGAAACACAGATTAATGCTGATGCTACCTTGGCTGCAGCTAATAAAGAAGTGACTGTTACTTATGACAGCACTAATGAAAGGCTCGAAATAAACTCTAAAACCTATGGTAGTACATCTAGCGTTGAGTTGACTTCAATTGACACTGATTCGGCTTCTGAATTAGGTTTTTATGTCGGGGTAGGTAACCCAGGATCAGGTTCTATTGATAGCTCTGAGTCAACAGGCGAAGGTCGTTTTCTATTAGCAACATCAGGAGATGCCAGTGGTCTTAAGATCAATGTGAACGGTGGCTCTTATGAAAATAATTTTGGTGTCAATAGAGGTAGTGTTACTTTCTCTCGGGGTATAGCAGATCAGCTTGATACTTTATTGGAAAGTATTTTAGAAGAAGATGGTATTCTCGATTCTCGTACAGATGGGCTACAGTCTACGATCGATGACGCAGATGAAGACTTGCGCGATTTAGATCGTAATATTGCCAGATTAGAAGCTCGCCTATTTGCTCAGTTCTCAGCAATGGATGCCCTAGTTGGTCAACTCAATAATATTAGTAATTTCTTATCTTCCTCTCTCTCTGCATTGCCGGGAGCTGGTTCTCAAAATCAAGCACAGACTAACTGATTCAAAATCTAATCTTGGCATACAGTCTGCATAATATTCTTAACTGTAATTCTATTCATCGAGGATGCTTATGGCACAGGCGTTAAAAGAATCAGACAGGTCATTGTTAGCTAGGACCTACACAATAAATATGGCGTGTTTTAAGCAAAAAATGCCTGCACTTTATGAATATTTATCTAAATATGAACCCAAAAAAAGATTATTAGGTATCGATGACTATGGTCAATATAACTTATTTGACGGAAAAAAATGGGTATACCCGAAAGGTATGGGAGATCAGATTCAAAAACAGGTCGATCTATATGTAAAATCACCGCTCAGGTTTGTATATAAGGGCATGTCTGTTAATGAAAATGAAGAACATGTCTTTTTTCATACTTACTTTTTAGAGAAGATATCGAACTTGATTCAGAAGGTGCCTGAGGAAAAGCTAGATGTTAGAAGGTCTTTTTCGCCAATGTTTATCATTATTGGTGTGGGTATCGGGTTGCATCTAAAGATGCTGGAAGCGAAGTTTAACATGAAATCGTTATATATTTATGAACCGGACCCAGATATTTTTTATGCATCATTATTTGTCACAGATTATAGTAAATTAATTCATGATTTCACGAGTCAAAATAGGATTATTAATATCCACCTTGGTCAAGGTTGGGGTAATTTTGTGAACGGCATTAGTGAAAAAATAAAATCAGGGGGATATTTTTATGGCGCTCAAGTCAACCTGTATACCCATTACGACTCTAAGGCAACAGTAGAGGCAAAGAAAAATCTACATGAGTTGGTTCATCGGGTTTACATAGGGCTAGGGTTTTACGAGGATGAGGTGATTAGCATCAATCATTCGTTACTGAATATGCATGAAGGTAGATTTCAGGTTATTCGAAATGATGCAGTGGAAACCTGTTTAGATCCTAATACACCAGTTTTTATAGTAGGTAATGGTCCTTCTATTGATTTTAGTTTAGATACGATTAAAAAAAATCAAGGTAAAGCACTCATTGTTTCTTGTAGTTCGAGTTTAGGTGTCCTTTTAAAGCATGGTATCACACCAGATTTTCATGTTGAAACTGAGCGAGGCTGTAATGTCTATAGATGCTTAAAGTTGTTGGATGATGTAGAAAAGCTAAAAAATATAAAGCTTATTGCATTGAACACAACATATCCAAAGGTAATGACTTTATTTAAAGAAACAATCTTTGCGATGAAAACAAATGATGTAGCCACCTCGGTACTAAAATCAATTTACCCAGATAGCTTTCGAGTGCATACATTTTGCAATCCTACATCAGGTAATGGTGCTGCTTCTATAGTGGCCAATCTGGGTTTTAAGCATATTTTTCTATTTGGGCTGGATTTTGGGGCGATTGATGATAAACAACATCACTCGAAGGAGTCTTTTTACTTTGACGATGCTAATCCAGAAATAGGTAAGAAATATCAAGATAGCCTTAACCTTAACTTAGAGGTAGAGGGAAACCTTAGGGAAAAAGTTAAAACAAGCCATCAATGGGATATGGCAAACTTTTCTATGGAGAGCTTGATTAGAGAGTATGACCTTCGCTGTTTTAATACCAGTGATGGAGCGAAAATAGAGTGCGCTCAGCCATTGAAGATTGAAGATTTCCCTAACCTAGAGGAAAACATAGACAAGAGTAAATGTTTAAATCATATTTTTACTAAGCAAGTTTTCAATATCACAAAAGAAACTGTTTTTAGCTATGAAGAGACACTTAAACAAGAATTTTTGAAAATAGAGTTGGTTATCGGGGGCGTGATAGAAACGCTAAAATTAACGCCTTGTAATAAAGATGATTTTTTTGAAATACTGAGAGTTCAAAAAGAAATGATCTTTAATGCGGACACAACAAAAATGATACTTTATAACCTGGTTTGGGGAACACTGTCTCAAACGCATTTATGTATGTGCTCTGTTTTATTGAGAATTGAGGATGACCCTGAACTTTTCAAAGTTTATTCTAGAGCCTGTTTTGATGATTTTAAAGCATATTTGCTTTGCTGTTTGGAGCTGAGTAGGCGATATTATAAAAAATCATTTGATGAATTTAATCTGGAAAATTTTCTTAATGAAGTTCGGAATATATCAGGAATAAAAGATGTTATTGGATGAACAGTCAATTTTAATAACGGGTGGAACAGGTTCTTTTGGGCGTGCTTTTACGCAGTGTTTATTGGAAAAACACCATCCAAAGAAAGTCATTATTTATTCTAGAGATGAATTAAAGCAATGGGATATGCAACAAGTTTTTGATAATGATGCAAGATTAAGATTCTTTCTTGGGGAT
>JAYPYM010000019.1:27096-31099 GCA_038135915.1 Gammaproteobacteria bacterium | reverse complement strand
CATAGTGTTACAAGGTTCTGGCGGTCAAAGCTTATCTGAAACATCACTGGTGACCTTTAGAGTGCTAGGCACTCAGGGTTTACCTTTGCCAAATCAAACAGTCAACTTTTCTTTAACCACTGAAGTTGGCGGGCTCAGCTTAACTAATGCATCGTCCCTCAGTGATAGCGATGGTTTCGTGTCTACAACCGTTAGGGCAGGTACCATAGCAACGTCTGTTGTCGTCATCGCTTCATTAGACTCAGAAGATATTTCTACCCAGTCCGGAATCCTAGTAGTGTCTTCTGGTGTCCCTGATCAAGATAGTTTTACAGTAGTGATGGATCCGCTGAATCCAGAAGCATTAAGAACGGCAGGAGACACCACCAGTGTGACTGCTTATGCCGCTGATATCTTCAATAACCCCGTGCCAGATGGCGTTTCCATTAAGTTTACGGTTGAATCTGGTCGAGTAAGCCCTTCATGTGTCACTGAGGAGGGTTCGTGCCAAGTGACCTGGACTTCTCAAAACCCCCAACCTAGCAATGGAATTGCTACATTACTGGTGACCGCTGTGGGTGCAGAATCATTCGGAGACGTGAATGGAAATGGTATTTTTGACGATGGCGACCTCCTAACCTCGTTTGACGATGTCAATAATAATAACATTTTTGATACGGGAGATATCCCTAACTCATTCGTCGACATCAATGGCAACAATGTATTTGACGACGGCGATATCGTAACAGCTTATACAGATACAAATACCAATGGCATATTTGATGATGGCGACATACTCATCTCATACACAGATGTAAATAATAACGGTATCTTCGAACAAACTGACTTTCCCACATCATATGTCGATGCAAATCGTAATGGCGTATTTGACGACGGAGACTACCCGACACCCTATGACCTCGATGAGGCATTTCGAGATGATAATGAGAATCAAGTATGGGATCAGGGGGAACTCTACGTCGATTTTAACGCTAACGGGAGCTACGACACTGCAGATAGTCTATACAACGGCCCTAGGTGTGAAGATGACCCCGCTATTCTTCCAAATGACATATGCCCAAGTGGTGCTAACGTAGGTATCAGCGTTCGTGACTCAATACAGTTTGTGATTTCCGGTTCAGAACCCTTCTTAACTTTCAACCCTCCTAATAATCCATCAGCGCCCAGCGCCTATGCGTCCTTCGAAACGATATCAGTATCCATTTTTGACGAGAACGGTAACTCTATGCCGGGCGACACAGAAATTAGCATTGAATCAAGCGTCGGCTCCTTGCTCTCTCCTTCCGAGATAACGATTCCGAGAAACACGCTAGTGCCCTATGATTTTTCCATCGTAATAGATCTGACGGATGTAGATCCACCGACAGGCACAGGCATTATCACCATCACATCCACCACACCTAAGGAAATAGTTTATTCAACACTGTACTATTTTGACTATTAAGTTCGGAAAATTTGAAAAGGATTATTTCTCAAAAATACATCTATACTACTAAGAGATGGAAGAAATCTTCTTACTTTGAGCAGTGAAAGAAGTGAAGTAAAAAATGATTGGCGGAGCCACGAATTATCTTAACACATGGTGTCATTATAGCACTATACCAATCGGCTGCAACCGAACCCTCTACTTTCGACGGGTTGATCAATCTGTAGCGATTCTTGATTTATCACTGGTACTTCATAGGAGCATATCTCTATGAAGTTAGCCTGCAAAACAACAAGGCTTTATCTGAAAACGCTCATAGTATGCATTCTTTTTTCTATACTTGGTTGTGAATCTCTTCAATTTCTTCCTAAAAAGCTGAATGTGGATAAACAGCAGAATAATAGGGATGGAATAATCAATTCAAACAGTCAGGATAAAAAAAACATAAACCACAATCACCTATTGCCACCTGAGCTTGATCACGCAAAAAATATCCCCAAGCCCATTAGCATAACGCCTTCCCTCCCAGCGCCAGAGCCAGTGAAAAAAGAGCAAACGCACACAGTCATTGTGAGTAACGTACCTGTGCATGAACTGCTTTTTTCATTAGCCAGGGACACTCAACTCAATGTTGATATAGCGCCAGATGTAACCGGAAATATTACCATCAACGCAGTTGATCAACCCTTAAACGCACTGCTAGACCGGATTGCCGAAAATGCTGGATTAGTTTACGAATTCAAGAATAATGTTCTCCGTATCCAATTAGACAAGCCATACCTAAAAAACTATCGTGTTGACTATATCAACATGAACAGAAGCAGCTTAAGCAGTGCATCCGTTTCAACTCTAATCAATGGCGCAGGCCAAGGAGACGATTCAGACTCAGACGGTGGCACCAATAATTCCACAACTGAGGTAACAAATAGTAGCGCAAACACCTTTTGGGATACACTGAGGGATAACATCAGCGCGATCATTGCTACACAAAATACCGCAAGTACTGATTCAGATAGAAGTGAAACTGAAGGCGATAATGAAACCGAATCAGACGATTCATCCACCACAACTGTATCCGATCAATCTATTTCCTCCAGCAGTAATAGTTCACCTATTATCATCAATAAAGAGACAGGTATATTAAGCGTTAGAGCAACGAAACATCAACACGAAGAAATAGAAAACTTTTTAAATGAGGTTTTGTTCAGTTCTAGAAGACAAGTATTAATTGAAGCGACTATCGCTGAAGTGACACTAAACGACGGGTACCAAGCTGGCATTGACTGGACGTATCTTGATAGTCAATTATCTTTATCACCGGCTAGTATCACTCAAGCAGTTACCGACCTAAGTTTGTTCGACCGACCTAACTTCAGGATAGATTACACTAAGACTAAAAATGGGGACAGCATTCAAACAACTTTGCGTGCATTAGAAACCTTTGGTGACGTTAGCATCATGTCTAGCCCAAAAGTTATGGCACTCAATAACCAAACAGCATTACTGAAAGTCGTGGATAATTTAGTTTATTTCACTTTGGATGTAACCATTGAATCATCAGAAGCGGGTGGAAATGATTCTAACCCGATCGTAACTTACGAAACGGAAGTGCAAACAGTACCAATCGGTTTTGTAATGAGTGTCACACCTTACATCAATGACGCAGAGGTAGTCACTCTAAATGTACGGCCAACCATTTCTAGGGTTGTAGGCCAAGTAAGAGACCCAAACCCAGCACTAGCAGAGGTCAATGTCATCAGCGAAGTGCCTATCATACAGATCAGAGAAGTAGAATCCATTCTCAAAGTAGGCAGTGGTGATATAGCAGTGATGGGTGGCCTCATGCAAGACGAAATCTCTGACAACAATAGTGGCACACCCATTATTTCAAAACTTCCTTATATAGGCTCACTATTCAAACATCAAACGAAAGAGATGAAAAAAACAGAATTGGTTATTTTCATTCGGCCGACGGTCATCAAAAACGCAAGCTTGACGTCAGAGTTACAAGATTTTAGACACTACTTGCCCAGTAATCACTAGGTGGTGTGATGAGTATTCTACTAGAGACATTAAAAAAAGCTGCACTGGAAAAGCAGAAGGAAGAATCAAAGACTGGTCAAAATGAACCTAAAGTGGATGATGGTGAAGAAAAAAAAGAGCCAGATAATGAAGATACTCATTTAGATCTTGATTTAAGTTTTAAAGAAGAAAATTCCGAGCAAGAAAATACTGATGAACACGATTTAGATTCAGAAATTGACACCATTTCGAACCAACTTGGTACCCTAAAAGAAAGTTTAGATTTGGACAGAAAGCTTATTGAAGAGGATGAAGAAAACCTACTCGAAGAGTTAAGCCTTATAGAAGACCAGGTTAGCAATGTTCCAATAGTTAGCTCACATGCCTCCAAGGGGACAGCCAGCAGCACAAAGGCAGCCCCCTTAAAATATGAGAACAAACTAGATGAGGAATCTGGCTTTCCAAAAGATGAATTTTCAGAGGAAAACACAGAACCAAAAATAGAAGAATATCAGTCAGATCAATCACTGATTGAGGACACTGAAATAGAGCGCA
>JAYPYM010000019.1:0-27086 GCA_038135915.1 Gammaproteobacteria bacterium | reverse complement strand
AACCATCATGAACCCACTGAATCTTCAGAATTTGAAGAAGATGATATCGAATCCTATTCGGAAAAAACTAACCGTGAAAAGCCTACGGAATCACCGGGTGAGAAATCAGCATTACTAGAAGAGTTAAAAAATGAAACAAAAAAATCAAAAACGAAAGAGAGATTCCTAATCGCAACGGCCTATTTAACTATCTTTTCCTTAGGTACCCTAGTAGCTATCGGATCTTACTACTATGGAATATACTTGCCGAATCAATATCAACCCTTAACTCCTATGCTAGCACAGGAAGATACTACTACACATTATGAACAAGAGGAAAACTTTCCTCAAACAGCCAACGACCAAGAACCGATTGAAGAATTACTTTTCCCAACTGACCTAGTTGAATCAGAAAGTCAAAAAAGTCTAGATATCGATAAAATAGAGGAAATTGAAAAAATAGAGACCATAGGGTTACTTGCTCAAGTAGATCCAAAAGAGGAGCCAACGCCTGAAATTAGTGTGGTAAAACCAGTTAAAGAAAAACCTATCGTTGCAAAGAAAAAACCCATCATTCAGGAAACAAAGAATAAAATCAAGCCTCTCCCAGCTAAAACATTAGCTAAAACTAAAAACCCCGTGCCAAGGAAAAAAATCAAGGTAAATCAACCCAAAAACGAGTTAAAAAAATTAGACGCTCTCATCGGGGCAGCCTACAAAAACTTTCAGATTGGCCATATTCTAATAGCTAAAGAGAAATACCAAGAGGCACTGAGACTAGCACCTGATAATCGAGACGTATTACTAGGTAATGCAGCAGTAGCAATGGCTGAGCAAGAATATGCTTATGCTTTAGAGTTGTACCATAACCGATTAGCCATAGACCCCTCAGATGAGTACGCTCTTTCCGGTATCATATCAATTTCTTCCCTAGGGAACCCTTCTCCTGATCTCATGACCAGAGTAAACAAGCTCATTAGCACACACCCAAACGCTACGCATTTGCACTTCATGAAAGGTTCCATGGAAGCTGCCAATAACCAATGGCCGGCTGCAAAAAAATCTTTTTCAATTGCATGGTACAAACAGCCAAACAAGATTGAGTACACTTATAATTTAGCTATTGCATTAGATCATTTGAACGAAACGCAAGAAGCCATTCGCTTGTATCGCAGCACATTAGAGCTCGCGGGCCATAATTCTAATAGCCTAATTGATATTCAATCCGTTATCAGTCGACTTAAGATATTGGCCAGACGAAATGACTAAACCTCCAAAACGACTTGGTGATCAACTACTAGAAATGGGTCTTATTACTCAAGACCAATTAGAAATCGCGATAACAGAACAAAAGCAAAAACATAAACCTCTTGGACAGCTTTTCACAGAACTAGGGTTTGTTACTGAGGCTATTCTACGCGATATTCTCAGTAAAACGCTTGGCAGCGAAAGCATCGATCTCAGCAAGGTGTATCCAGACAAAGAAGCGATGGAAATGATACCCAAACCCATCGCTCTCCGTCATAAAGTCATGCCATATAGCTTTGATAAAGAACAGAAAAAACTTTTCATTGCGATGTCAGACACGATGGATGTCATTCTTCTAGACAAGATTAAAGCAACATTACCATCTGGTGTAGAAATTACTCCAGCTATCGCCGGCGAAGGAGATATAACCAACGCAATAGATCAGTTTTACGGCTATGAGTTGTCCGTAAACGGAATTTTAAAAGAAATTGAAACAGGCGTCGTCGATTACTCAACACTTGAAACAGAAGGTGAAGGCTACAGCAAACCACTGATTCGTTTGGTTAATGCAATCCTAATCGACGCAGTAAAGAAGAATGCCTCAGATATACATTTTGAACCAGAGGCACGTTTCCTTCGACTTAGGTATCGAATCGATGGTGTACTAAGGCAAATTCGGGCGCTGCATAAAGATTATTGGTCTCCCATATCTGTCCGATTAAAAGTTTTATCTGGCATGAATATCGCGGAAACACGATCGCCCCAGGACGGTAAAATATCAATGTCGGTTGCGGGTAGAACAGTAGACTTCCGAGTAGCCTCTCAACCTACAACACACGGAGAGAATATTGTTCTCAGGGTTCTTGATAGAGCTAGGGGTATCGTACCGCTGGATAACCTAGACGTGCAACCAGACGCACTGAAACTGTTAAAACTGCTTATGAGCAGACCTGAAGGAATCATACTAGTCACCGGCCCAACTGGAAGCGGAAAAACGACAACCCTGTACTCCATGTTAAACTACAGGAAATCTGAGCAGGTCAATATCATGACACTCGAAGACCCTGTAGAATACCCCATGGAACTTATCCGTCAAACATCGATAAACGAAGTTGCTAAAATGGACTTCGCTGACGGCATAAGATCCTTAATGCGTCAAGACCCAGACATTATACTCGTCGGTGAGGTACGTGATGAAGCCACTGCCCAGAATGCATTCCGTGCTGCTATGACAGGACACCAGGTCTTTACAACTCTTCACACGAACTCAGCACTTGGTGCATTCTCTCGTCTAATCGATATTGGCGTTAGGGCAGACCTGATGGCGGGCAACATCATAGGGATCATCGGTCAAAGGCTGATACGAAAACTATGCAAAATGTGCAAGAAACCAAGAGCAGCAGAAGATTTTGAAAAATACATTCTGGGAGTAAAAAAAGATCTATCTATATATGACTCAGTAGGCTGTGAATATTGTGATAATACAGGATTCAAAGGCCGGTCTTCAGTAATAGAAATTTTACAAATGAATGATGAAATTGACGAGCTCATTCTGCAGCACGCCACTATAAAGGAAATACGCAGCCAAGCATTTAAGTCAGGCTATAAAACAATGGCCGACGACGGCATCGCGAGAATTATCAAGGGCGAAACCACAATTGAAGAACTTGGAAGAGTGGTCGATCTAACCAAAAGGTTGACTGAACAATGAGCAAATACAAATATAAAGCAATAGATCAAAACGGGAAGTTGGTTAAAGGTCAGCTACATGCTAACAACATATTAGAACTTGAGGCTAGGCTAGCAGCACAATCACAGGACCTCATTCGCTACGAAGAGCTAACAGCAAAAGGAAGCCGATTTGGACATAGAAAATTAGAGCGAAATGAATTAATAAATTTTGTTTTTCAGCTGGAGCAACTGACTAAAGCTGGCGTACCCTTACTAGACTCAATCCATGACCTAAGAGACACAGCTACAGAAGGGTATTACAGAGATGTATTGGCTGCAATTGCAGAGTCAATAAATGGCGGAAAGACTTTTTCCGAAGCGCTCAGCGAGTTCGACAAAGACTTTGACACCGTTTTCACCTCCCTCATAAAAGTAGGAGAGGAAACTGGAGAGCTGCCAAAGATTCTTAAGGATATGGGGAAAACACTAAAGTGGATAGATGAACTGATCTCAGCAACAAAAAAGGTGCTAATCTACCCTACCGTGGTTGCGATCGTTGTTTTCTGTGTTACAGCTTTTCTAATGGTCTATTTAGTACCCCAAATTATCCCTTTCGTAGAAGAAATGGGAGGACAAATCCCGTTTCACACAAAGGCGCTGATCGCTGTTTCTGATTTCTTTATTGGTTACTGGTGGGTCATTATCTCGACACCTATCGTTACCTTTATGACGATAAAATTACTTTGCAAACGGTCCGAAAAAATGAGGTTCAAATTCGATCACCTCAAACTTCACTTCCCTATTATTGGTAACATTCTATACAAGATTAAGCTTGCTCGGCTAGCAAACTACATGTCTTTATTATACTCATCTGGAATAACAGTGTTACGATCCCTGGATATATGCAAACCGCTGATGGACAGCCCTATCTTAGAACTCGCTGTAGATAACGTTCGCCAGCATATCAATGAAGGAAAAGGGATTAGTGACAGTTTTCAAGCAGTCGACGTTTTCCCACCATTAGTCATCCGTATGATCCGTGTGGGAGAGAGCACCGGTAACATTGATGAATCACTGTTAAACGTCACCTACTTTTTTAATCGAGAAATTGAAGATGCCGTAGAAAAAATAGAGCCTGCAATCACTCCAATTCTGACTGTGATCATGGGTGGGTTACTGGGCTGGATTATGGTATCCGTACTAGGTCCGGTTTGGGAAACGATAGGGAGTCTGGGCTCTTGATAAACAGAGTATTCCTGATATCTGGCTTTGCACTGAACGTTTTCCATTGGAACGGTCACCGCTTAGATTTACGTTATAGCTTTACGACGGATAAAACAGATGTAGACCGATTTGAGGAATATCTTGAAATCAGCCCAACGCAATACTGCTTTATTCTTTTAGACTTACTAGAAGAAGATTTCCTACTAGAAACCATACCACCTTTGAAAGGAAAGGATAGATCGGCATTAATAGAAAGGAATATTAGACGATATTACCGCGATAATAAATATACCCATTATCACAAAGTTGGGCAAGAAAAGTCTGGAAGGAAAGACGAGGAAATTCTATTTTCTTCCATCACAAGTAATGAAAATATCGAAAATTGGATCGAAGCAATACACAAACATAAAGTACCTATCTGTGGGATCTGGTCAATTCCATTGTTGAGCGAACAACTAATCAAAAGATACCGGCATCTATCAGATAATGTTATCCTCATTACAAAGCACTCAAACGGTACGCTTAGAGAAAACTATATCAGAAATGGGATGTTCTTATTATCTCGACAGATTCGAATTGACCAAGCCGAAACCAATAAAATGGATATTTCTGCATACGCATCGGAAGGCGTGAACCAACTTCATCAATTTTTATTAAATAAAAGATACCTTAGTTATTCAGACAGAATAGATTTAGTTTATTTCGTCCCGGAACAAATTATAGAGCAGGCTTTAGATCAACATGAGAATACCAATACATTCCAATACATTTTTTTTAGTATTGAAGAAGTCGCAAAGGACCTTGGAATCAAACTAAAGAATAGATCAGATCAAACACCGCTGGATAGCGATGCACTATTTTCTTATATCTGTTCAAAGCTGAGTCCGAAGACAAATCATTACGCACCCAAGGCAGACTTAAGGAATTATTCAAAACAGCTCATAAATAAAACAATCAGCTATACCTGTTACTACGGCTCCCTAATACTCTTTTGCATCACAGCAACATTAATCATACAGGCACTTGGATTTAATAGTAAAACTAGAATCGCAGAGGAAAAACTCAACCAATTATTAGCTTACTATGATAAAAATTACAGCAATATTCAAGATGAACTGAATACTGCACAATCCATGCGCGATGACGTAGAATTTTCGAAGCAATTAGTCAAAGAATCAGAGCAATCTCCTGATAATATATTTAATGTATTAAGTACCGTCATGGATAACAAATACTTTGAGAACATCGAGCTTAGTGGACTACAATGGCAGAAAGTACACGGCGATGAACTCATGCAACTGATTAATGATCTCACTATCAAACCAGCAGATTCAACTGACTTTTCACCAACACCAGAAATAGACCAAGATCTACAGAATAGTCGCACCCCAATCATTCACCTCCAAGGAAAGTTAAAGCAAGCAGAAGAGGTTTATCGACATACCGTGGTGATCATGGAGGAGTTCGTTAAAGAGTTAGACAAACTAGACATCGTCAGGAAAACCTGGGTAAAACAGACCCCTGTTGATATTAGAGAAACATCTGACTACCTAGGCCAAACCGGTACCGAACCTCTTACCTCTTCAGATGATGACCAAGAAAAATTTGAAATCGTGGTAATGCTTCAGCCCACCGAACGTTTGGACACATACCCCGTTACCAGTGAGCCCTATTATGAGCAATGACAATAATCAGGTTAACTGGAAAGCACATAGTGTCGGACTGATCATGCTGACAATTTCGCTTTCCACTACTGTGTTGTCAGGAATCTATGCATCAAATATGAATGATCAATTGAAAGCAGCAGAAAATACTGTTTTCGAACAGGAACAGTTAAACTTTCAGTCAGCTGAGCAGAAAAAAACATATGATCAATATATCAAAAGATACCTGCCATTGGTTGAGAAAGGTGTTGTAGGTAACACCCAACGACTACAATGGTTAGAAACATTGAAAGGAACCAGTGAAAAATTAGCATTACCGAAACTAGAATATACAGTTGAGAAAACCCTCATATCCAGCGAACCGGTAGACTTTTACACCCACCCCTCATCACAATTTGAAGCAACACCCATGAAGTTAGACATGAAAATTATGCATGAAGGTGATTTCTTTAATCTGTTCAAGGAACTAAGAAACAAAGCGAACGGCATATTCAGTGTCGAATATTGTTATTTAAAAGTGATTCAATCGGAGCTTGGGAGCCCTAGTAAATTGGAGCAAGACCTATTCCAAGGTCTCAATGGAGAGTGTAGATTATCATGGTATACGTTCTTACCACTTAACGAACAACAAGGAAATAATGTTGAGGACCCATATGCGATCTAGCCTACTCATCTTGATGCTCATGATTAACACCCTTGTTTACGCTAACTCAAACTTTGGCAGGCTATTCACCACACAAGACCAAAGAGCATTCCTAGATCACCTACGCACCGCGACTCCTGAAGATACACCAACAGAGACCGCTACACCCGAAACTACTAGAACTAACGCACCTGAGATGGTATCTTCAGAACAACCAGAAAACGCCATAACAACTGAATCAGTTAAATTGTCCGGCGTCATCATTAGACACGATGGTAAGACAACAGTTTGGAGCAACAACCGTTTAATTTACAGTGACGACCAAAAAAATGAGTTTCTCCAGTCTAACCCCCTGAAAGAGCAGCCTGGCAAAGTACATGTGCAAGCAAATGACCTAGAAATGACCTTCAAGACAGGCCAAACCTGGTTCTTAAACAGCAATGAAGTAAAAGAACATTACGAAATACAACAAAAAGACCACTCAAAAAGAATTGCCGAAACACAAAAGCCAGACAAGACTGAAGATATAAAGAGCGTAGATGGTACAACAGGCATTCCAGATGCTGAGTTGGAAAGCATGATACTTGAAAGCCTAATATTGGAGAAGATATCAAAACCATGAGAATGGGCATTAAGTCAGAATCTACGAAAGGTATTGCAGTCCTAGCATTGCTAGCACTGATAATGATTACCATCACCAGCGCAAAAATAGCGTCGATTTCCCTAAACAAACAAGATTTAAAACAATCTAGCTTGAATACCAAACTATTAAAACAGTTAAGAAAAAACTTACTCGGTTTTGCGTTGCAACAAGCGCCAGCAGGCCAACTACCCTGCCCTGATACAACCGGAGATGGGCTAGAAAATCGTACTAGCGGCATTTGCGATAATGATATTGGCCTGTTCCCATTCCAAACCCTAAATATGAATGTTGAAACAGATGCTCATGGTGCGCCAGTATGGTATTCAGTAGCTCTCAATTACACTAGAAATGACTTCCCCACTACAAGCCTTAATTCATCACTAGCCAGCAACTTAATGCTTGATGGAAATCCCGCAGCAGCGATTCTATTCCTCCCGGGTGAAGCTATCAATACACAGACCTGGACCTCAATCAATGCCATTAATTATCTAGAAGGAGAGAATGCTGATGGAGACACTGATTTTACCGCACAAACCAGCAATACCACTAATGACCGTGTATCTGCAATTGACACCAGTTTGTTCTGGCAAACAATAGAGCAACGCGTATTAGCTATTACTGAAGACGCACTGACTGATTATAGAAATAATTGTGGTAATTTTCCTTCCGCAAGTATCACCGCAGACGGAACATCGAATGCAGGTACACTTTCAGGATTTGTACCATTTTCATCCGGAAGTGACCCTGTTAGCTGCACTACACCAGTCCCGCTACTGACAAACTCCTCATGGGTGCATCTTCACTGGAACGACCAAATCCACTACCGGGTATGTGCTGATGGAGACCTAGACTGCATTTCTATTTCAGGAGATGTAACAGCAACTCCTGATGCGCTGATTGTTTCTCCTGGCATACCAATCGGCGCCCAGGATAGAACCATTTTGGATCTTCCGAATTTTTACGAAGATGACAATACAGATAACGATCTAGATTATATTTTTAGAAATACGAGGAATCTATCAGATGCCTTCAACGACCAAATCAAAGTACTCGAGCTTTAATACTTCTTCTCACATTCAAAGCTCACCACGTGGCTTTACACTGATAGAAATTGCTGTAGTGCTGGTGATCGTAGGGCTTCTAATTAGCTCTATTCTTGGACCGCTAAGCTCCCAACAGACACGAAAAAATATCCAGTCTACAGAAACGCTTATTCAAGAAGCTGAAGCAGCTATTTTAGGATATCTAGCCCAAAATGGCCACCTACCCTGCCCAGCCACTATCACACCAACAAATTCAAATGGTGCTGAATCAAGAGTTGGTGGTGCTAATACAAATTGCAGAAGCGAACATGGATTCATACCAAATGCAGATTTAGGACTCAATGGTATTGTCGATGCGAATAACATATTAACTGATCATTGGGGAAACCCTATCCGTTATAGCCTAACAAGTGTGGGCACTTTTGCATACGCTATAGACACATTTAATATATCGACACTCTCAGCGACAGCACCAGACATACAGATTTGTAACAACACTGCATGTGCTACCACAGTCGCTACAAACATTGCTGCAGTCATTTTCTCTTTAGGACCCGATGCCTCACAGCCAGCTCCCTTTCAATCGGAGAATATAGACAACCTTAATGCTATATTTGTAAACCGAGAACCAAGCGAGGCCGCTGGAGCGGCTTTCGATGATATATTAACCTGGATTTCTTCGAATCAAATCGCATATACACTCGTTGAGTCCGGGCAAGCCAATTAAAGCCATAGAAAATCTTCAGGGGTAACAAAATGGAACATCGGAAAATTGAATCGAGAGAGTCAGGTGTATCGCTCATCGAAATGGCAATTGTACTCGTGGTGATTGGACTGCTCATCGG
Organism: Gammaproteobacteria bacterium; assembly: GCA_038135915.1. Classification (GTDB taxonomy): domain Bacteria; phylum Pseudomonadota; class Gammaproteobacteria; order Pseudomonadales; family UBA6940; genus JAYPYM01. Next base: position 18,126 of record JAYPYM010000019.1, on the reverse strand, counting down.
AGGTGTTCTAAAAGGTTCATCGCTTATTCAAGGAGCAAAGGTAAAGAAGGCGGCAGCAATCATTAATAATGTAGCAGCGGCGCACAAAGACTATGTAGCACAACATCGCGCCCAACCGGGAGATGATGGCGACCTAACTAGGCTACAAAATCGTGGTGCTTTATGGTCAGACGTCACTGCAGCGGGCAATAGAAATGGAGTCATTAACATAAACAACCTGCAAACCTTTAACCCAGGAACACCTGGAAGTAGCGAGAGCGATAATTATTGGCAACACTTAAAAGCAGGTGAATTTATCAAAGGCGATCCATCAGTGGCTGGTCAAGCAGCCTTACTAAAAAACCCATTTGGCGGGCTAGTCGGTGTTACAACTGCAAGCATCAACAATGGCTTAACCGGCGTAAAAGTATGCATGAGCGGTTTACCTTCTAGTGCTGCTAGCAGTCTAGATATACTGGTAGACAACGGTAATGGTGAAACTGGAAATCTAAGAGCAACCCGTAGTAACCCTAATGTACGAGGTACTATCCAAGCTCCAGCTACCGGCACCACCACCACAACTTACGTGGAAAATCGTTACTACACGGTCTGTATGAGAATCTAAATAAATAAATACCTGAATTAAAAATGTACAAAAATAAAAGCGTACTCATCTGTATTTGACTGGTACGTTTCAAAAATATATATTCGAGCTAATACGCCTAGTATCCAGGTCTTAAATTTCCAATCAAGCACTGAGCTTTTGTAGAGATTTTTCATCTACAATAATTATCAAGGGCCAATAGACGGGGAGCTTCAAAGAGCTAATATAACGATGCTAATTTTTTTACATGAAAGTTTTGACCCATTTTATCAAACAATCTCCTCATTCCCGACTGTTGTATTTAGTTTTTTGCTACTGTTGTCTGTGCTATTCTGGCTAGCGGCTATTCTAGGCGTAGTGGACATTGATATCATAGATGTTAGCGCTGCGGCACAAGGAGATTCGTTACACACAGATGGGCTCACAAATCTTGGTGGTTTACTCATGAAGCTAAGGCTAGATGGGGTTCCATTTACAGTATCTTTGTCTATCATCGCATTCTTCGGCTGGCTCATTTCTTACTACAGCATTTATTTTACGGCGCCCCATATGCCAGATGCCGGCATCATAAGTTTTGCTTGGAAATTAGTGATATTTTTATTCGCAAGCTATCTCAGTGCGCTCATTACTGCTGCATGCATTAAACCATTAAAACCTTTCTTTAAAGAAATCACCAAAGAGCACAGCACTGAGAACTTTATTGGTCGAGATGCAATCGTCCGTACTTCAACGCTTAATACAAAGTTTGGTGAAGTAAGCGTAGAAGACGGTGGCGCTGGGCTAATTCTAAAAGCTCGTACAGATGAAGATCACGGGCTTTCCAGAGGCGATAAAGTAGTGCTGTTTGAGTATATTGAATCGGAAAATATTTACAAGGTATTACCAAAGTCTGTCTTTGAAGAAATGAAATCAAAGTTATAACCAACAACTCATCTACTAGGAGATAGCTGTCATGGCTGACGCATCTGTTATATTCCCTCTCATCATTGGCGTACTGATTGTATTCGTCACCATTATAGGCATCGCAGCTGCGGTTAAAGCCTTTTACATTAAAGTGGAACAAGGCACCGCACTGATCGTTAACGACTTATCTCCAAAGCCTAAGGTAAAATTCACAGGCGCACTGGTTTGGCCCATTATATATAAAAAAGAGCTAATGAAAATATCACTCATTACACTCGAAGTTGATCGTCGAGGTCAAGACGGCCTCATATGCCATGATAATCTTAGAGCTGACATTACAGTTGCTTTTTACCTGAGGGTGAATGAAACGCAAGAAGACGTACTTAAAGTTGCTAAATCCATCGGGGTGGATCGTGCGTCTGACAAAGCTGCAGTTTATGAGCTGTTTCAAGCCAAATTTTCAGAGGCCCTTAAAACAGTTGGTAAAAAAATAGATTTTGTGAATCTTTTCGAGAACCGACAGGAATTTAGAGATCAAATTATCGAAGTAATTGGCGAAGACTTAAATGGTTATGTTCTAGAGGATGTAGCAATTGACTACTTAGAACAAACACCGAAAAAAGCACTTGACCCAAATAACATACTAGATGCTGAAGGAATCAAGAAAATTACGGAACTAACAGCTCAACAGAACGTACGAACCAATATTTTCGAACGTGACGAAGAACTTGCTATTAAGAAAAAAAATGTTGCAACTAAAGAGGCTATGCTCGAATTAGAACGTCAACAGGCAGAGGCAGAGGAAAAACAAGCCAGAGAAATTGCATCTATCAAAGCAAGAGAGGAAGCTGAAACACTTCGTATTCAAGAAGAAGAGCGCAAAAAAGCAGAATCTAAAACCATACAAGTCAATCAGGAATTATCGGTTCAGAAAGAAAATCAACAAAGAGAAATTGAGGTCGCTGAACAAAATCGAATGCGTGCCGTTGCGATCGAAGAAGAGCGTGTGATTAAAGCCAGAGACCTAGAAAAAGTCAGTCGAGAAAGAGAAGTCGAACTCAAAACAATTGAAGCAGAAAAAGCTGTTGAAATTGAAAAGAAAGAAATAGCCAATGTGATTCGCGAGCGCGTAGCAGTAGACAAGACTGTCGCTATCGAAGAAGAGCATATCAAAGAGGTTAGAGAAGTCTCAGAAGCAGATCGTGCTAAGCAAGTTAGAGTATTAGCTGCGGAAGCCTCTGCTGAAGAAGAGAAAGTTAAACATATTAAAGCCGCAGAAGCCGAAGAACTCGCTGCAAAACATAAAGCACTTGAGGTTGTTACCCTGGCAAATGCAGAATTAGAAGCTTCAGCTAAAGAAGCCGATGCTAAGAAAAAATTAGCAGAGGGGGTTCAAGCTGAGCAGGCAGCGAAAGGCATTGCAGAAGCCAGAGTGATGGAAGCTAAAGCCGAAGCCTTTGAGAAAGAAGGGCTGGCTGAGGCTAAAGTCATGGAAGCTAAAGCTGATGCATTTGAGAAGGAAGGCTTAGCTGATGCTAACGTGATAAAAGCAAAAGGCGACTCTGAAGCCAATGCTGCGCGAGAAATGGGCATGGCAGAAGCAAACGTTATACAAGCCAAAGGCAATTCCGAAGCCAACGCTGCAAAAGAAATGGGCATGGTGAATGCAAACGTGACCCGCGAGCAATTCAAAGCAGAGGCTGACGGCCTAACAGATAAATTTACCGCTATGGATGCAATGTCGAAAGATGCCAGGGATCATGAAGAATTCAGAATGACACTGGAAACGGCGCTTAAAGAAGCGCTAGCATCTATTGATGCAGGTAAAGAGATTGCAAAAGAAAACGCAGAAGTACTAGCTCAAGCATTAGAAAAAGCCCACATCGATATAGTTGGCGGTGAAGAACACTTCTTCAATAACTTTGCTAAGTCCCTATCTATCGGCAAAGCAATTGATGGACTAGCAGACAAGAGCAATACTGTCTCCACCCTGATGAAACACTTGACCAGCAAAAATACAGCAGCATAGTCATGAGTAATAACGAACAAGAACAATCATCGGTCGACCAAGCGGTCGCCGAAGGTGGTGCCTACGATGTTATTCGGAAACGATTGGACGCGCTACAAAGCAGCCTCCATCAAGAAGTAGCAGGTTTAAATGCCGCTAGAATTAAGGCGTTTGGACAATCAGATCTAAGTGTGTTGGCACGTTCTCGCATTCGCACAGAAAACAACTGTATTGCAAGAGATATTTTACAGATCGGAAACCAGTTGTTATTTGGCTATAATGTATTTGTAGGCCTAAGAAAAGATATTCAGGTGGAAGACGTTTTCGCACTCTACGACATCAAGAAAGGTGGCGATCCTGAAAACCCAAGCTTTGAAATAGTACCTTGCTCAAAATCAGATACATTTCTTCATAACTCAAATTTTCTTCGAGATTTTCACGAACTGTACCAATACTATTCACAGTCACAACTTTCGTTACTCACTATCAATAAAGGCTTTTTATTAGCAAGCTTCCAAACCGGCGAGCGAGTGGATGATATAAAGGTATTTCGTTGGGCATTAGAGGGCAAAGAGACTACACCAGAGTACATTGATAACCGTGGCGAAAGAGATATCGAGCTACCTCCAGCCATTGATTTTGAATGGCAAAACACCTCAAGAGAAGACTTCGTTGACGGCGAGCACGCACACGTAAATATTCTTGATAAGGTTTTCGTAGAAACCATTGGCGGCGACCTCACCATAAAAATAGAAAACAACACCTCAGATGGCTTAGGCATATACAACGAGAAGGTTGTCGACGAAAACCAAACACTAGATGATGCCGAATATCTTTACGCTGAAGTGGGCAACCTCATTCTACTCAAAATTAGACCTTATCAAGAGAAAGAATTTCGCTATTTTGTGTTCAACCCCTTAGTTGAGCAGGTAATCAGAATTGACCACATAGGTAGCTCTTGTGTTCGACTACCTGAAGATCATGGTATTATTTTCCCAGGCGGCATCTATCTTGAAACGGGAGAACATAAGATATTCGACCAAGATATTAATGGTTTAAAATACAAGAAAACCATCCGCTCCCCTAATGGTGAAGATGTTCTATACATATTCTATGAACCAATTGAGGGCACCAAAGCGCTCTACTCTTACAATCTCATTAACAAACAGATTGTCAACCCTATCATCGGCCACGGCTACGCTTTATTCGACACTGGCAAGTTGGCGATCTTCTCCGCTGAAAAAGAGCCCACTCGTAATCACCCATTACAATTTTGGAAGACCCCTTACATCAGCGATGAACAGGCTGAAAAAACCCCGGTAAACGATAGCTTTTATGGCAAAATCGGTAACTCTGCCTTAGTCCGCGGCATATCCGATTTGTACAGTATTTGTGGCTTCTTACAGGAGAAAGACGTCTCCTCCAAATTATACGATTCATTACTAAGGTCAACGCAAAAACTATTTGACGATCATTACTGGTTATCGGACCCAGAAACGAAAAACATCGCCACCCAAATACAAGACATACAGAAGAATGCAGAGCAGATCATCGATGAGTACGAAAAGGTTCAATCTATTCAGCTGGAATCTAATTCAGCACTAAAGGATGCTGAATCTAAAAAAGACCAGCTGATTGGACGCATTCGCTCTATACAGTTTGAAACGGTGGAAGATTTTGTTAGCACCCTACACGAAATCAGGCAGCAACGCGGTCATATCATCACCCTCAAGTCATATCGTTACATGAACCTAGATGCGCTTGATGAGTTCAACCAATCGTTGGAAGATGCCTATACCAACTTGAGCGAAAAAACACTGGTTTTCCTTCAAAAACCAGAATCCCTTGCGCCTTACCATGATAAATATCACCATTTCTCTGAGCAAATAGACAAAACAACAGCAATTGTTGATCTTGAGCCCATTCAAACGGCGATTCAAGAAACAGTAACCCAGCTAGATCTAATTTCTGAATTGGTTGCTACCTTAGAAGTGAGTGATGCCCGAGTCCGCACCCAGATCATTGATATGATATCTGAGATCTACGGCAAGCTAAACCAATGCAAGGCGCGAGCCGACAAGAAGAATAAAAGCTTAGGCGCCTCCGAAGCCACTGAGTCTTTTAGCGCTCAATTTAAGCTGTTTTCTCAAAGTATCATTCAGGCACTGAATATGGCAGATACACCTGAGGCCTGTGACGAGCAGCTGTCTAGATTGCTATTACAGATCGAAACCTTAGAAAGTCAGTTCAGTAGCTTTGATGAATTCATCGCTGACATCGTAACCCAACGTGAGCAACTTTATCAAACATTCGAATCTCATAAGCAACAACTACTCGATGAGCGAGAGCGGAGATGTCAAAGCCTATTTAATGCTGCTAAACGCGTCCTTTCAAGCGTGGAAAGGCGATCACTCAAATTTCAGGATGCAGATGAGTTGAACGCATATTTTGTCGCCGATCCGATGGTGATGAAAATACATCAACTAAGTGAAGAGCTAAGAGAGCTAGATAACCCGATACTTTCTGATGAAATTGATGCTCAGTTTAAAACTGCAAAAGACCAAGCATTGAGGAGTCTAAGAGATAAAAGTGACATATACGAGGATGGCGGCCAAGTTATAAAAATGGGGCCAACCCATAAATTTAGTGTCAACACAAGTCCTGTAGACCTGACTTTATTAACTAGAGATAAGACATTGTCTCTGCATATCACAGGGACAAACTTCTTCCAACCGATCCATGATGAAAAACTTGCAGCACTGTCCAAATATTGGGATTGGCACTTAGAATCTGAAAGTATTAACGTATACAGAGGTGAGTATCTGGCCTACCTAATTTTCCAATCTGCGCGTGAGCACCGTGATGGCCTAAGCTTAGACATGCTACGCACCGCATTATTGAAAGAAGACGAAATCAATAAAATTGTGAGTCAATTTGCAGTACCTCGGTACAAAGAGGGCTATCAGAAAGGTATTCATGATCATGACGGTGCAAAAATACTTGAACAGCTCATTCGCATCTTTGATCAAGGCGACTGCCTGATCTACACACCAACCAGCCGGAGTTTAGCGCAATGGTTTTGGCACCATATGAATCACCAAGGCGCATCAGGGGTGAAAGGACCATCCGCACTTTACACCACCTGGCAACTTAGAGCGAAATCTTCCAATCATTTGATTCATGAGCTCGATAACAACAAAGCCCAGCTAGACCTAGAAGCTGAAATAAAAATTGCAATTAATGACTTTTGTGACACCAAAGCGTTAACGTGTAGCGATAGCGATATTGCTTCTGCCGCAAGTTATCTCTTTCAAGAGCTCATCAGAGATCAATTTGCGTTTATCCTAAGTGAGCCTGCACAGAAAATGAAAGCAGAATTAAAACGGCGCCTTGGAGATGCAGCGTGGAAAGCATTCGAAAAAACCATCAACGAGGAAATATTACCGACAAAAGTAAAGATAGACTTTATTTCAGCTTGGTTGGTTGCAGTACTAGAAAAGGCTTCTCTCACTGAGTGGGCAGATTTTATCCCAGAAGCTGCAGCCTACCTAGGCCTAGAAGGTAAACTTAGCTATCGCCCAACCCAAGCAACGCTCAAACTTGTGTGTACCGGTTTATTAGGGGATCATAATCGTATTAAGAGTGGCGAGATACAGGGAACCATCGACGATTTTCTTTCCAGAATGTCAACCCATACTTTAGTGGACCTACCAGCATACCGATCATTTCAGGAAATTAAAGCGGACATATCAGCTGCCTCAAAGAAGAGCTTAAAACTCGAAAGCTTCAAGGCACAACCATTAAGCTCATTCGTTCGAAATCGACTGATCAATGAGGTTTACCTCCCTATTATTGGTGATAACCTGGCTAAACAAATGGGCACCATTGGTGAAAACCGGCGCACAGACTTGATGGGACTGTTAATGATGATATCCCCACCTGGCTATGGTAAAACAACACTGATGGAATATGTTGCAAATAGGCTTGGTCTGATCTTCATGAAGATTAACTGCCCATCTTTAGGTCACCAAGTTACCTCATTAGATTCAGCTCAAGCACCGAACTCAACAGCCAAGCAAGAACTAGAAAAACTGAATTTGGCGCTAGAAATGGGTAATAATGTGATGTTATATCTCGACGATATCCAACACACCGACCCAGAATTTTTGCAGAAGTTTATATCACTCTGTGACGGTACTCGAAAGATCGAAGGCGTTTGGCAAGGCGAAACAAAAACATATGACCTTAGGGGTAAAAAGTTCTGTGTTGTCATGGCTGGAAACCCTTATACAGAATCCGGCGAGACCTTCCAAATACCCGACATGCTCGCAAACAGAGCCGACATTTATAATCTAGGCGATATATTGGGTGGCATGGATGAGGTATTCGCACTCAGTTACATTGAAAACTGCTTAACATCAAATGCAATACTAGCACCGCTCGCCACTCGCCGCCTAGATGACGTTTACCTACTGGTACGAATAGCAAAAGGGGAAAAAATATCCGCTTCAGAACTCTCTCACCCTTACTCAGCAGCAGAGATCAATGAGATTACTGAAGTATTACAAAGACTATTCAAGGTTCAAGACATCGTATTAAAAGTCAATCAAGCTTATATTGCTTCAGCCGCACAAGATGACCAATACCGAACAGAGCCACCTTTCAAATTGCAGGGTAGCTACCGAAATATGAATAAAATGGCTGAAAAGATTTCTGCGGTCATGAATGAAGATGAACTAGCGCTTATGATCGATGACCACTATCGCGGTGAAGCACAACTATTAACCACAGGCGCACAAGCAAACCTGCTCAAACTCGCAGAGATTAGGGGAATGCTATCCGAAGAAGACCAACATAGATGGACTTACATTAAAGAAGAATTCAAGCGAAACCAATCCATTGGTGGTGACGGTGAAATTGGCGAGAAAATCATTATGCAAATGCATGATATGGTTAAATCTATAAATGCCATAGGGGACCAAGTAGAACATCAACAAACACAAGCAATGGCATCGAAAAGTGTTGACCGAAAACGTTTATTGAAAGAAATTCTCTTTGTCACTAACAAGGTGGTGAATGAACACCTAGCACCAGAGTTGACGAACATTACCGATGCCATCAAACAATCCAGCGAACACAATAGCCAGACGAAGTTAGAAATAGAGTCTTTGATCAAATCAATCGAAAACCTATTCAAACACCTGGCATCCACCCAGAATAATATAGAAGTGATTAACCAGCCAGTGCCAGGTATCGATAGAATTCTGAAGGCCTTAGCCGATACGATGGAACACTCAATCTTCCCATTGGTTCGCAGCATGGAGAAAAAGTTAGATATTGACCTCAGAACACATGATAAAATTCAATCTGTACTCGATCAATTAAAAGACTAGTCTAATACGGACAAGATGAGCCTCAGGTTTCCTTGTCTTCAAAATTTTTTAATGAATTTAAAAACATGCCAAGACCACCCACCGCCAAGACCAGTATCGTTATCAACTCAAACGCAGAAGTACGCCGAAAAACAAAATCAATGCTACTAATGATACCAAAAGCAAATGCAGACAAACTACCTATCACCAGCAACCAGCCAATAGGGTTTTTAGCATTATAAAAAACAATGCCAATACCAAAAATAAATGGAAAAAGCACCATGCCACCGGTCAAATTAATACCACCAAAACTGAAGAAAGTACGGCTCAAGCCAAAATTCGAAGTAACTTCTATGGAGTTCAAAAATAGGTAACCGCCAATACACATCATCACGAAACCCATTAGAAACTGGCCTACCCCGCCTGGACTCCCTCCCGCACCACGCATTTCACTTTCTCCCTTGTTTGCTAACACTAGTGATTGACTAATACTGATATCTTCTTTACAAACCTATTAGTATTACTTCTTTCAAGAATTCCACCCATTAGTCCCTTAATTTAAGCGCAAATACAATGGCCTGTCCTCTTATGTGGATTATTCATGTCGTATTTTAGTATCATTTTATCAATATCTATTGAAAATAAAGGTCAAATTAATATATCCTGACCGAGGAAAATAAAAGATAAAATACTTTGATATCAATAATAATAGTCAAGAATATAATCAAACCTGGTGATCAGTATGGTAAACAAGTGCCCCGTATGCAAAAAACCAGCAATTAGTTTAAAACAACGGGTTATTAATATTATTAATTTCTCAAGCAATTACAATCGAGACTTAGAGTGCTCGAATTGCAAATCCAAACTAAAAGTAAATGAGACTTACATATTGCCAGGGGCCGCAACGATTGTATTCATCCCTACATTAGCAGGGTCATTTTTCGATATTTCTGACGCCCTGCTGCTGCTACTAACCTTCAGCCTTTGTGTTTCAGGCTATTTCTTAGTTCCATTTGAGGAAATCCAGGCCGACCAGACCACCAACCATAACAAATAGGCCATTCCTTTAATTCGGCAAATACCCACCAGTTGTCTGTATTGGGAAGAGGCTCCCTGCTTGAGTGACCCAAGCAACTAAAGCATAGCGATCAGCAGGCTGCGTGGTACGAGGTAGGCTTGTACGCCAAACGGTATTTTGTTGACGTTGTTTTGTATGGTCCAAAACCACAAATTCATGATTAGACAATCGTCCCCTATTCTCTCCACGAGTAATATTTGTCTCAAGCCCCATGCCAATTAACGCGAGATGAAACTCAATTTCATTTAACTTTTTCTGTTCATCTGGTGTAAATGCAACCGTAACTTGATCGCCCTGAACTCTGACTCGAAGAAACCCAGCCTTTTGCTCTCTACGAGGTATTGGAGAAAGCCTCACACCAGCACTTTTGCCATTTACCAAAAATGACGGCGTATATACGCCAGAAACATGATTTGCTTGGGCATAATATCTTTGGCGATTAGCATAGCTGGTTTTAGCGAACCGATCCTTCCACCCTAAATAGTCCCAATAGTCTACGTGAAAGGCTACTGGAAAAATAGTTTTCCAAAGATCTGGGTTATCCTTAAGCGCATTCAATTTTCTCTCGGCCGGCGGGCAGCTACTGCAACCTTCAGATGTGAACAACTCTATAAATACAGTCTGCTCTGGACCACTACGAAAATAGGTCTCCCCCGTTAGTCCAACTTGGGCAATGGATACAAGAAAGGCACCCATAAAGATATGTAAGCTCACTAATACTTTCAAAGTTTATCTCCGTTCATAGAACTAATACAATATAAAACCAAAACAAGCGCTTAAATCGCTTCAGTTAAGACAAAATTTGGAGGGAAAATATCCATAAGATTTAGAAATAAAGTGAATCTAAGATTTCTTACAAACAGTTACTTGGGAGATAACTGATGGTTACAATGAGCAAGGCTGTAACTTAATAATAGTCCTCCGTTATTTTTTTCTCTTTGACGCCGTATACCCTCACGCCATTATAAATCGCATACTTATTTGAAGGCCTCAACATTCCGTTTAGTCTGATTAAGATTGAATCTGTAAATGCAGTCACTTCGATTCTCAACTCTCCTATGGTAGACCCTCTTTCATCGGGAGATTTACAAGCGGCATTGTAGGAATAGCCGCATATATCTAACAAATACTTAGTGAAGTTTTCATGGCCGATCTTCTCACCCTTTTTATTACCGTTAAAATCGTAAACTGATATTCTGGTGGGCCTTTTAGGCGACCAATCCGTGAGAATACCAACAGCCGTAATTTTTACCTTATCTCTTAACTTGATTTTTTCTTCGTAGGGTAAGTCGAGCTGTGGGTATAAAAATTTATTAGTAAGCACTTCATGAATCAGAACCTCTTTTCCATCCGGGTTTATTTTTTCTGCCTCACGCTTGGTCTCCTCATCAACCACTGGTGTAAAACAGGGTTTCTGTTGATACTTTATTTCTTTTCCATCCTTACACTTATAAAATTCTGCTAATGCAGCATCAGAGGCGAAGTATAAAACCACAAATAACATCGCACTCACTTTAATAAGATTCATGTTAAAATAACCTTAATTAGAGAAAACAAAGGGTTCTTTTCTGATATCACTCAATAGGCCAAAAAAGGCAGAATCCCCTGTTACAATGTAGTACATGATACTAGCTATTGTCATCTTAGGACGCTCGCAGAAAATCTTTAGACATCAGTATGAGCATATGGTTTAATTCTAAAAATCATTAGATATATAACAAATATTAGCTTCTATAAAATGAACTGTATTAATTGATTAAGAAAACTTTTATATAAATCTGTTAGTTAAAAGTATACTGACCTATGAATTTCTCAGCACTAACTAATTTTACCCTATCTTTATTCTATGATAGATCTAGCATACCACTCCTACCCATTACCAATTCAACCCAAAAACACCAAACGACAACCAAGCTTTACGATCAAGCTTATCATACGATATTTGGTGCAACACACAATTTACGCTGTGTCAGTAATACACCTTTAGACCCTTCAAAAGTAGTAGCCAATGCAGGACATAGCTCAGACAAAACAGGTTTTATAGATTTTGAATTCACGGGCACAGATAAAGAGAGAATAGAAACTTCGGAGGGCATTGGGGCTTATTTACATTTATTAAGTTTCTTTCAGAAAGATATCTCCACACCTCCAATTTCTTTAATGACAGAAGGGTGTACAACAAACAGCCCTTGCGTTGTTGTTGACCTAGGTGGAGATCCTACTCGATCTGTAGCTGATTTTGTTGAGGCAAACTATCCAACACTAAAGTGTATACCCCTAAACCCAATTGAAGCTAAGGAAGATTACCTATCCAAGAAAAAAGAGATCAATTTTTCTGACAGTACTTATAATGGAACCCCCATTCACGCAGTCACCTCAATTAGTGTGCTTAATGTCATTAAAAAAAGAGTTGAACGTAAAGCACATATAAAAGAAATCCTATCAATGATCATTGAAAAAGGAGGATACTGTTTTTTTAAAGTCTGGAAAAGTGAGAACAGGTTTAACCACAAGATCAATCGTGATATCGCTTCCTACCGATCAGAAATCAAATCAGTCTGCAAAAGCATGGGCATTCCTTTAAATCAAATTTCAAATATTGTTGACGATACCATCGTCATCAAGGTTCCATCCAGAGTAGATAGAAAAACAGATTCTAAACCCTTTACAGTTGAATCCTACAATGGGCCACTGCCTATTGAAGGAAGACCCGGAAATATCACAGCTGAGTTTCATCTATCTAGAGGTTACTCGAATATTTAAATCTCCGGTACCTCTCTGATCAAACCATTCGCTTACCTATGAGCGTGTTAACATGTAATCAGGGTTTGATTAAGCTAAGAATATTTGTAACACTCACCTAAACCACTTTAAAGTCGACTAAAATAACTACATTTTTTAATCTAACCATCATTAGGAAATATGATTATGAAGCTCTATGGTAGCTATACTTCGCCTTTTGTTAGGCATTGCAGAATTGCGTTAAGCCAAGGAAAGATTGCATATGAATTTATCGAAACAGACTACAAAATGAGCGCTGAATTGTCGCCTGTACAAAAAGTACCCTTTTTAAAAAATGGTGATTTGACTCTGACGGATTCCAGCTCCATTCTCAAATATGTTCGAGAACTTTCCGGTAAAGATTTTTTTAAGGACCTTCAGGATTTTGATCTTTTCACCTTGACCAATACACTCTTAGATTCCACGATTAATCTGTTTTTGCTGGAACGCTCAGGCTTGGACTTATCCTCAGTGCCCTACTTAGCACGACAATCGGCTCGAATTCAATCGGGCTTAAAAGCGCTAGATGCCCTAGTAAAGCCTGAAGAATCCATGGCTTCGGATAGCCATATCCGTTGCGCTTGTTTTATTGACTGGGCCATTTATCGAGATCGGCTAAAGTTTTCCGCCTATGAGAACCTATTAACCTTATTAGAAAACGCAAAGGCGAATCCTTACTTTAAAGAAAGTACCCCACCCGCTAGCTAACTCAGTATTCAGACCTTAAGCCCCGCTACCCTGCGGGCTTACTTGGCTGAGTGAACGAACCCTTAAACGAGATCACATATTAATATTACTGCAAGCTCAGTTCCTATAGTGAAGCTAATAGCATAAAGCTTGAATGGGTAAAGAAAGCCAATATTGAAAAAATATTAAAAATAAAAATATAGATCAAGCAAATCAAATAACCCGATGTGATTGCGTAACTGATCTACTAATCAACCAAAGCCAAACTAACTTTACTCGTATAGAGGGTGGCCTCTATATAGGCCCTTAAAGGTTTGGCCCTGCTCATTGAATTTTGGATAGGCCTTTTTTTGGTAGTAAACAACCTCAGCGTTATCTGAAGAATTAGCATTATTATTAGAATAATGACTTTTATTCACGCTAGACTCAAGGTTATTATTCATCTGCGGATGAGGCACAACTTTTTGGCTTACTTTTGGGGTAGTACGCCTTTTAAACCGAATACCTGCCATCTCTGCAAGCTCGATGAAAGCCCCCCTCAAAGCAGGCGAACCAGTAAGCTCCGCATATTCGTAGATCATTTCCAAAAAATTGGGGTGAGTAAGCTTTAAACGTATACCGAGCTCTTGTTCGATAATGACAATACATTCTTTAGCTTTACGTATGGCTGTTCGATTTAACAGCCACTCTTTGTTCGATTTGGCACTTTCAATCACAGATGGCTCAGAGGACGGACGCTTAATGTCTGACATAAAGTACCCCAAAGGTTATTGGTCTTTTATTCAACGCATTTAGTGTACAGAAGAAAATCACTCGGTGCAAAATAAATACAGGGCACTTTAGCGACCCATTAAATACACTAATCTAATCAAACCTGCTGCTATATGAAAAGCAGTTTCTATGCTAATGATGCCTGATAATCAGAACAACTATACCGCCCCATTGTTATCAGCAATATCATCTCAAATTACTTACTGAATAGCATAAAAGGGTTACTCACTTTCAGGCGATATTATCCACCTAATATTAATCTATTTTTCTAGGCAATCGCTTCTAAATTCAGTCGCATTTTAAACAATCTATATTCCTCTGGAGGGAGAGAATCCGGCCAGACAAACAGCCAAGATGTTCTAACATAGCGAGAAGCGCCCTTATGCTCATCTCGTACGCTGTACTTTATCAGCTCAGGTAAAAATCTCTGTATTAAAGTAACTTGAATACTAAAGATTTTCCCTGAATTAAAAACCGCTTTAACCTCCCCCTCTGAATAGAGTATCAGCGCCTTCATTGCCCTTGAATGTTCAAGCAGTGCATTTGGCCGAAGAAAGTATCTCAGGCTAAGGTATAAATAAAGCACCAACATTACTTTAACAATTCCGGACATATTTACTATACATATACCAATATTTGCCATTATGTAAAGGATATAATAAAACCTCAAGGCAATTTGAGATGGGCGGAAATTAAACCTTTGAGTATGCTGCACTTTGAATCATGTCAATGAGTGCTGCCAATCGATCTGAATCCGGTTGTTCATAACCTAGAAACCACGCATACAGTTCAACATCAGATGCCTTTAGCAGCTCAGCAAAGTCATCTTTTTGAACGTTATCTAAATGCAAAAAGTGTTGCTCAAAAAAAGGCTGGATTAACACTTCTAGCTCCTTCATTCCGCGCCTACATTGCCATCTCAAGCGAGCCATATCCACTGTGGTACTATCCGCTGAGGTACTGTCCACTGAAGTACTAACAGGCTGGTCATCGTTATGATCAGATTTTTTATCATTGCATATAGGCATATTTCACCAACTAGAATTTATCATTTTATAGAACTTAAACGGTTGAATTTAATGTCTTTTCGAGGTTAAATAATCGGCCAAACACATATCACCGGACGTTGAATTTAATCTTAATATGATACGGTCATTTCTCGCCTAATTAAACCCAAACTGAGCATGGATTCTACTTTATCAGAAAAGCATATTTTTTCGGTTACTGGGCTGAACCAGGAAGTTCAAGCACTCCTAGAGACTGAGTTTGCTCAAATTTTGGTGGAAGGCGAAATATCCAACCTATCTCAGCCAAAATCGGGTCACCTGTACTTTACGCTTAAAGATGACTCCAGCCAAGTTCGTTGCGCCATGTTTCGTCGTAGCCAGTTTGGGTTAGGCTTTTTACCAAGTGACGGACTTAACGTAATTGCGCAAGGCAGAATCAGCATCTACGCGCCAAGAGGCGACTACCAGCTTATTATTGAAAACATGGAACTCGAAGGAGAAGGCGCGCTTAGAAAAGCTTTTGATCTGTTAAAGAGAAAGCTTGAAGCTGAAGGTCTGTTCAACCATGCTCATAAAGTCCCTATACCAAAATACCCCAGCACAATTGGTGTCATCACCTCCCCCACCGGCGCAGCCATTCGGGACGTTCTTCATGTGCTACAAAGGCGGTATCCTATCGCTAAAGTTAAGGTTTTTCCCACCAGTGTACAAGGACACCAAGCTACGCAAGAGCTTACCAATGCGCTGGAGCATGCAGATCGCGACCCAGAGGTTGAGGTCATTATTATCGGTCGAGGTGGCGGTTCTTTGGAAGACCTTTGGTGCTTTAATGAAGAAGCCTTGGCTCGCGGTATTTTTTCATGTGAAACACCTGTGATCAGTGCTGTTGGACATGAAACAGATTTTTGCATCAGTGACTTTGTAGCAGACTTAAGAGCCCCAACACCTTCAGCTGCCGCCGAATTAGCAACACCAGATCAATCAGAGTTGGGCCAAGCTTTAAAGTCATATGATGCGCGACTCATGACTTCAATACGCCAATTATTAAAACACGCTAACTCAAACTGGCTCAGCACCAACAAGAGACTAAAACACCCTAGACAAAAACTAGAAGAAATCAGTCAGAAATTGGATTTTCTTGAGTCTAAGCTGACCTATACCACTAAAGATTTAATCAAGTGGAAACGAAAAGAGTTAGAGCTGACCAACCAACGCTTCACAACCCACAGAATTAATGAGCAGCTTGATGAAAATCGGCAAAAAATATCAATCTTGCTTGAAAAACTCCACCAAATGATCAATCAACAACGAGAATCCGTCAGCCATAGCTTCAGCAAACTAGTTGCGCAGCTGAATGCCCTTAGCCCACTGAATACATTAGAGCGAGGGTATAGCATCAGTGAGCACGCCCACCAATCCAAAAAACATTTAATCATTCACAGCATTCATGATGTGAAGCCCGGCGATATGATAAACACTCATTTGAGGGATGGTAACTTTCAAGCCTGTGTTAATGAAATATGCTTAACTCCAAGCTTATCTAAAGCAACTGCTCCAGAGAAAAGTTAGTATTTAATCACAGCATTTTACTGCACCTTTTCACCAATTAAAGCAGAAATATCCAGCTGAATATCCCATTTGACCCGCATACACTCTAGCAACTCCAAGAAAGCTTGAATAGGCTGCCTTACCCCCACAATTGCCCAAGGATTATTTTGACACCATGCAACTATTTGAAAGACTATCACCATGAACATTCGCTTAAAACACATCTGCAAAAAAATCGCGACTACTTTTTCATCACTGAGGTCGACTATTTTTACACTGAGCCTAAGCTTGGCTGCTTTATACCTGTTTTGCTGAACACGACACCTGTTTTGCTGAGCACGCTCGGTTCATAAAAGACGGTAGACAGACTTGGATCCTAGGTTTCCTTTGTTTATACTTGGTTATTAAAAGTCATGAAGTTTTATCGACTCTCTGGTTCATCACTCACTATTAACCACACCTGCATTTGGACATGAGTAAATAATCACTTGAACGATCTCTCTAACACCAGCTTACTCTTGATTCTACTTGGCCTGCTGGTGCTATCTGCTTTCTTTTCCAGCTCTGAAACCAGCATGATGTCGTTGAATAGGTATCAACTCAGGCATTTAGTCAGTAAAAACAATCGCACTGCTAAGCTAGTGGATTACCTATTAAAAAGGCCAGACAAATTAATCAGCGCAATTTTAATTGGTAACAATTTTGTCAATATCCTGGCATCAGCTATTGCCACTATACTTGCCATTCGAGTCTGGGGTGATACAGGGATTGCTATTGCGACCATTACGCTCACTATTATCATATTGATTTTTGCAGAAGTAACACCCAAAACCATGGCGGCATTACACCCCAAAAAAATAGCCTTCCCGGCGGCCTATGTATTAAACCCTCTCATCAAAGTATTTTCACCACTGATATGGCTAGTGAATCTCTTTACCAATCTAATTCTTAAGCCCCTTGGTGTAAATACAACAAATACAGAGGATAAAGAGGCATTAAACCCTGAAGAGCTACGCACAGTCGTACTAGAGTCTAGCAAGGTCATCCCAAGAAGACATCGAAATATGCTTTTAAGCATTTTAGACCTAGAAAAAGTAACCGTAGACGACATTATGATACCAAGACAGGAAATTTCTGGCATTGATATTAGCGAAAGCTTTGACCAAATCATGCAAGCGCTTAAACGAATACAACATACCCGAATCTTACTCTACAAAAATGACCCTGATCATCCCATAGGCATATTACACTCAAAAAAAGCACTAAAGTTCATCACCTCTAACGTTGAAAAAAACAAAGCCCAGTTGCTACAGCATAGTGTAGAGCCCTATTTCGTACCCACAGGCAACCCTTTACACACCCATCTTAGTCGGTTGCTTTGGGGTGAG
>JAYPYM010000018.1:26102-31891 GCA_038135915.1 Gammaproteobacteria bacterium | reverse complement strand
GGATATTATATTTCGAAAGCCAATCATAAGAAGATGACCTGTAGCGACGGCCAGGTAAAAGAACGCTGTTATGTGAACAAGATGATTTGGCATAATCAAACAGGATTTGAAAATAGTTTAAGACCACCTTCCCCCGCTCTTGTTAAGGGCGTGATAAAGCATTTACCATGGCCAATATGGTATTCGACTCATGAGCTTTCATTATCAACAATCGCGACACTGCGTAGTGCTGATGATGAAGCGGACTTAATTATTGAGTTTCCTAGCCCTTCCTACACAATGTCTACTTTGGTGGTCCAGAAAGCATATAGGCGATCAGGAGAAGTTACCAGGGAATTTGATATGACATCCGGAATAAAGAGAAACCTTCTTGCTAAAGTCAGCGCTAATGGTGTTGTTTGTATCACAACCCCTTGTTTTAACTTTGATATGAGTGTGTTAAATAAAGATATAAAAAGGAGTTTTTCAGACTTAGATACGTCTGCCATTCAAGCAAATGAAGATGAAATGATTTGGTTAAGAGAGGCAATCGATGCTAGGGAAGATATAATAGGGGAGGGTTATCTAGCAGATCCAGTTAAGCTTGATCATTCAGTGCCGTTTAGAAATGTGATGTGGAGTAGAAAGAGGGCCAGTGATTATAAAGGGAGCTTAATTGATTGGCCCAACCATGGTGTTCAATACCGGTTATTAAGGGTCTACTTACCTATAGAAAACCCAATAGCGCTTGATGAAGTTAACATACTAAAAGCCGTGTACAGAAAACGTTCAAGAACCCTTTGGGTGTTAGCAAAAACCACAGGCTCAAATGTAGCACTAACAGTCGACGGATATGGTTTGATGAAATATAAACCGAGACGGGGTTATTATTACCTGAGACTCAGGAAAGTTCAGGACCCTGGTGGAACGGTCATAGTTAAGTCTTCGGCTGGCGGAAGTAGCAGGCTTGGGGTCACCTATAAGTAACAACCTAATCTTTCAAATTTCTCTGTAGCGGGTCGCTTAGAATCCAGGAAATAAATATGAGTGAAAATATCTTTGAAATGTCAGCCATTACCAGTAATGGTAAGGAGATCTTGCTGAACACATACCGCGGGAAAGTTTTATTAATCGTTAATACAGCTAGCAAGTGCGGATTTACGAATCAATACAATGGGCTTGAGGCATTATACGAGCGTTACCAAGATAAGGGGCTGGAGATACTAGCATTTCCTTGTAATCAATTTGGGGGACAAGAGCCCGGAAGTGATGAGGAAATATCCCAGTTTTGCGAATTGAACTTCAAGGTAAGTTTTCCATTATTTTCAAAAGTAGATGTGAATGGCTCCAACGCTCACCCTTTATTAGAGCTTCTGAAGTCAGAAGCTCCAGGCTTGCTAGGCAGTAAAAAAATAAAATGGAATTTTACCAAGTTCCTAGTAAATAGAGAGGGGAAGGTTCTAGCACGTTATGCACCGCAAACCGAGCCAAAAATGCTTGAGGGAGACATCGAGAAAGCTTTGGGCTGAATGTATAGAAACCTTATATCGATTTTAGATAACCTTTTTCCTCCAGCTCCAATAGGAGTAGGTGCTGAATCAATGTCTCGGTTGCAGTTTTCGGATGCAAAAGTTGCATCCGCTCAAGAAAGTGCTCAGCATCACTTTCATTTGAGTGGTGGAATAAAGATTTAACTAAAGACTTAATGAGTTTTGTAGGCTGGTTTATTTGTGATTTTATTTCTTTCAGACTGTCCATCAAAGCAATCTCTTCTGGCGTGAAGTCTGTACCTAAAGGGAATTTGAGTAAAACCTCTTTTTTATAAAAAGGCTCAAGCACTGTATTAATCTGATCTGGTAAGTTGTTTTGGCGATTGATTGGGATTTTGTAGTCTCTCGAAACTTTGCCCATCGACTGTGCATTTTCAAGTAATTCTTCTTGAAATCTAGAATCTGCAATTTCTATCAGAGATATCGCCACTTCTTCATCAGTTTTGCCTCTTAAATCTGCCACACCGTACTCTGTAATAACAATATCTCTCAAATGTCGAGGAATACTAGTATGACCATATGCTGGGAGAATATTACTGACAGTATCTCCTTTCTGATCGCGTGTGCTTCGAACGCAAATGATGGATCTTGCGCCAGGCAAATCATGGGCCATTGCTACAAAGTTATATTGGCCGCCGATACCCGAAATAACCCGGCCATCTTCAAGGCCGTCAGATACTGCAGCTCCGGTTAAGGTAACCATCATAGCTGTGTTGACAAATCTCGCATGCTGTCTTTGTAAACATTTTAGCGCTGGATTGAATAAAAGCTGATTAATTTCTCCTACACTATCCATGGAAATATGCTTATGTAGTGAATCAGGTAAGTCTCTTAATGCTTGATAAAAATCTTTTGGGCCAAGAAAAAAACCGCCGTGCATAAAAATACCATGCTCTAACTCCTCGCCCAAAAAGTGCTGAGATATCAGCTTTCGGTTAGACTCATCTTTCATTTGGAATAGATCGTTTTCTATGCATACCTGGCCAATCCGTATTGAGCCGCCTGAGAGTTCTGCCTGATCCTTGAATATACCCCAGTGCTTCAAAAATGCTAAATCATCTGGCGTGAGTATCGAGTTGATAGTACCTGCTTCAATCAGCGCATCCAGTGTTTTACACGTTACTTTTTCCTCGATCTTGTTCTCATTCAATAAACGTTGAATCGCAATATGGTCGTAGACTTTTCGTTTGATGATGCCAGCCTTAATGAGGTGCATAAAGCCGTTAATGAACATCTCGCTGGCGCCATAGAGTCCTTGTTCGAAAAGGCCGTAACGTGAAGCGTCATTAATGTTTAAATCACCTGATACATTTTGCGTTAAAGACTTCAATACTGATAGATAGCTTAAATTATCCAGGTGTCGAAGTTTGAGAGCGTGGACAATGGCATCTCCTAGCGACCCAATACCTATTTGAAGTGTGCCTCCATCTTTAATCAGCGTGCTGACGTGAAATGCAATTGCGTAGTCTTTAGTGCTGACACTTTGGTTGGGTGTTGAAAACAGGCAAGTATCGTAGTCTGGATTCTGAATGATGCAATCAAACCTGTCTTCATTGACTACTGCTTTATTTTTCATGTAAGGGAGTTGATTGTGAACTTGGCCGACAATGAGTGGCCTCTTTCTTTTATTGAAACCTTCATCGAATGCCTTAAATGCATCAATGAGAATATCCGTATTGCAACTTAAGCTAATTTTGTTTTTATGCTTGTGCGTGTTGCTTAGTGCGACCAGTTGTGCAACAACATTGACTCCCATTTCTAATAATAGGTTACATACATGTGTATAATTAGCAGAGATATAGTTTCTCTGAGCGTATTCGTTATGCTTAAATGCGCCAGCTTTGAAATAAAACTCTGACACCTGAATGTTCTCAGGTAAAGATTTCGATCTCAATGCTTTGGTATACTCAAGCTCCTCATAATTTCCAAAGAGTCTTTCTACCAATGGGTTTACAAGCCTAGCTTCGAACTCATTGCTAGCTTTAGGTTTTTCTAAGCTTAATGCGGTAATAATTCGAAGAGATAATTCAGGGTTATTAGCCACATGAACATAGAGTGCATTGACGAATTGATTGGGCTTTCCCAAACCTAAAGGGATGCCCAAAGTTATTTTTTTGCCAACTTTTTCTAGGACAAATTTAACTGCTTGATCTGCCTGGTTTAGGATAACGGGTTTATTCATCGGGTTACCTATTTGTTGAGTAGTGCCGGATAATAAGTTTAACCATTATTGACAACTAATAGATCACCTTGAACATAATGCAGCGCTTTTTCGCAGGTGTTACCAATTACTTTCCCTACGATACCTGTTCTGCCAGTGGTCCCAATAACGGTACATTGAGCTTTCAGTTTATTTGAAATTTGAGCAATGACTTGGCCAGGCTCTCCTTCGTTGATATGTAAGACATTTTCATTCAATTGATATTCGACAAGTAATGACTTGGAATGATCTTTTGCCTTATCCGATAGGCTATGCACTCTTCTTGGCACATCGATTAGGTCCATATCCTTTACTAGCTTAGGAATTTTAATTGCATAACAGATATGCATACTTGCATTTGTCTGTACGGAAAGGCGGAAGGCACTTTCTAATACTTTTTTGTTTAATCTTTGTTTTTCTTCATTATCAGTTAGCACATCAATCGCTGCAAGTACAATGGGTTTTAAAATGACTTGTTTAGGAGAGGTGATATAAACCGGATAGGGCGATTCTCGAAGCAAATGCCAGTCCGAAGGCGTATGAAGAAATGACTCACTTCGGTGGCCAGTTTTTACAATCAGATCGTAGCAAGTCTCTGCACAGTGTTTTTTAATCCAACCCACTAAGTCCTTTGTCCAAATCAGCTCAAAACTTAAGTTTATTTGACCGGTATACTTTGATAGTACCATTTGCCATTTTTCTGTCTGTGAATTTAATATACTTTGTTTAAGCTCCGCCTCAGGTAAGCCGGCAGTTTTGCTGAGGTTTGTTAGCGATACACAATAGAAAACCACAATGTGAATTGAACAATCATCATATTTTGAAAGAGAAAGTGATTTTTCAATAGCAAGTGGTTCACCCTCTGTTGGATCAGCAATAACTAGTAGCTTTTTCATAAATCACCTATCCACTATAAACAGTTTCGATCTATCTTAAATGACAGTTTCTTATAATTATATTTATTTTTCAATAACCGATTAAAAAGAATTCGTATTTCTACTTATTGTTAATCATCCATCAGCATTTAGAATGTTTGCAGAATAAATTAAACACTAATCTGAATACTCATTTTATCATTTTGATGTGGAGAAAGTTTAACAATGCCTTTAGTTTTTTATATGTTACTAGCCATTACAGCCTTTACGCTAAACTCAGCTTCCCAAGCCGGCCCCTTGAGTATTAATCTGGGTGTAATTAATGTAAATCCTAGCAGCGCAACATCTGAAATAGAGCAAAATACTGCGCTTGGATTAAAGGTTGATGATAATACACAGTTAGGTATTACCATAGACTATATGGTTAATGATCAGTGGGGGCTAGAGTTAATGGCGGCGACGCCTTTCGAGCATGATATTGATGGGGCGAAAACAATCCCTGGCGCAGCAGTTGGTTCTACAAAACATTTACCACCCACACTGTACGCGCAGTATTATATAGAACAGTCTGATAGTTTGCAGTTTTTTATAGGTGCAGGCATCAATTATACAATCTTTTTTGAAGAACAAGCTGGCGAAGACCTCAAAGCGCTGCTTTCATCAACAGACGTTGAGTTAGAGCTAGATAACTCCCTAGGACTTGCCGCACAACTGGGCTTGAATTACAAATATAATGATCGCTGGGGGGCACACTTTATGGCTGCTTGGATCGATATTGATACGGAGGCGACCGTGAGGAGTGCTGGAACTGAATTGAATGCTGATGTTGAAATCGATCCTTTGGTGTTATTTGCCGCAGTGAAATATTATTTCTAGCTTTTAGTTTTAAATCTGATTATTGAAAGTGAAGGTCATTAGCCTTCGATGGGTACTTGCACTGCAATTCTGCCGGTTTGAAGCAACTCTGTAAACCTAGGATAGGCTTTAACGAGTTGCTCGCTGGCTTCTCTAGTTAAGTGGATCTTTCCAGTGAGTCTAATGTGTTTGCTTTTTAAGTTTAACTCTCCAGCTAGGGTTGCATCCAAGCCAGTAAACAAATCTTGATGCAAATTGGTTATTTTCAGATTGAGAAAGTTTATTTGTTCTCCGTTATAGGTTACTTTACCGGATACTTGATCTGCATAT
>JAYPYM010000018.1:21507-26092 GCA_038135915.1 Gammaproteobacteria bacterium | reverse complement strand
CATATAGAGGCATAGATTCGTTTAGATTTAAAAATGAAGCCTGTGAATCTGTTAAGTTCAACTGATTGCGCATTTTCCTTAAACCATTAACAAATACGCTTGTTTGAAGAATTTGAGCTTTGCTCATTTCGAAATCCACAAGGGTATAGATTTTGTCTTTCAGCAGGTCAAGGTTTGCCTCGAAATTTGCGTATAACGAGCTTCCTTTGGGTTTTGCGATCAATAAAGGAAGGATTAGCTGTGAGTGAGTTAGAGAAACCTTTCCTTTTGCGTTTAGGTTGTCATGATGACCAACCGCCTTAAAATCGATATCAGTTATACCATTATAGTGCGTGCCTTGAGGGAACAATGTCTTTGCATCCGGGTATACCTCGATGAGTTGATTGACATTTAATTGGTTTGCAATAATGGAAACATCAATTTTTGGGTTGGCGATGAAATCATTAATGGAACCCTCTACCCTTAAACGGTTTCCGTTCAACATCACGTCTATTGCATCGATAGATATTTTCTTGTCCGCCAGAGATAGAGAAACCTTGGTTGGAATGTCTATTTTTAGATTTACAGGTTTAGCCTGACTACCATTGTTTTTACTACTCAGGATAACGTTCGTAATGTTTAATGCGCCTTGCATATTGAGCCCATCCCAAGCATTGCCATTTACAGCAAAATCAATGGAGATCTTCCCACTTTCTGGATATGCGGCTAAGTTATTTGGGGCCAGGCGCATATAGGGCATAATGGGTGCCTCTTTCAAATGAAAGCGAACATTGGTTGGCACCTGGTCGAATTTCTCAGCTTCCAGCAAAGGCCCCGCTTTTCCTTGTAAAGAGAAGTTTTGATAGTTAGCCCCCGGTGTCCTAGCGGCAACTAGAATGTCAAAATCCTTTTTAAGTGAGAAGTTGTTTGCTTTCAAGGTTATTTCATCGGCCACCATCTTAAAAGTGCCTCTGGGCGCAGTCTCATCTATATAACGCAACTTGCCTTCGTATATCTCGGTGTGCTTTACTTTCATCCATTTCAAAATAGGGCCTTTACCTGCTTCAAAAAGATCATCGATATTGAATTGGTTTTTAGCATTACGGATAACATTGATTAAGGGGTTCTGAATTTTAACTCTCTTAAGGTGGATCCGGCCCAGCAACAAGGGTAATGGGGCAACTCTTACACTGACCTCACGCATAATTGCAAAGTGGTTGTGGTGCAGAGTCGAGTTGCCAAGAAAAGCTGGGTTTTCGCTAATGGTTAGGTTATTAATGTCTGTACCCATGCCGAATAGCATGCGTATTTTCATTTGGTCGAAATTAAAATCTCTAGGAATATTGTTTTTAATTGTCCGATTTAAGATTCGAATTTTTGTATCATGGAGAAGGTTGGTGTCATCGACAGTTTTTTGATACTCATAGCTGTTGTGGGTTTCTATATTGTTTAGCTCATTATTTAAAGCATTAGCCTCGTGTCCGAAAATGAACAAGCAAATAGGAAAGATAATTATTCTTATTAACATAATGGTTTTAAAGCCTTGTGTGCCCATAGCAAAATAGGGTCTAGTTATTTAACCCTTCAAGATTAGACTAATTTAGATTGGGATCAAAGCTTCAGTGGATGGGAAAAGCGAAAGAGTATAGATTTGCTCATAAAGTATGGCATAAAGATGGTGCCGAGAGAGAGAATCGAACTCTCACTCCCTTGCGGGAACCGGATTTTGAATCCGGCGCGTCTACCAGTTCCGCCATCCCGGCATATCGTTTGCCACTCTAAGGTTTTTTTGATATCACATCAAGAGTGCTATCTTATTCGTACCTGTTATCGAGACCGTGGATTATATCAATATATCTCATCTCTGCAACAGCCTAGGCCTTTATTTTTGTGATCAAAAAGCAAGCATGAAATAAAAAGCAGCCTGACGTTAAAGGGATTTATTTTTTTCTACATGGAGGTTACATTAGAACAAAAGATATAGATGGAATTGAAACTTACAATAAGAAAGGTTCATCATGATAAAAGCAATCATATTAATACTCTTCGCTTTCAGCATTTTTCTTACTGGGTGCGCGTCTAATAATCAGTTCCACATTTCAACCATCAACAAAGGCTCGGAATACTTATTAGCTGACGTGAATATTGTCGATGTGAAAACTGGAGACATTCACGCGAGTAAAAATGTACTGATAAAAGATGGTGCTATTAAGGCAATCTTTGACGCTGACAACAGGGAAGCGATGAATGGCAGGCAACGCTTATTTGGCGCTCGTGGCCTTTATTTAATGCCTGGCTTGATAGATGGTCATGTCCATTTATTCGGAAAAATGGAACCGCCGGGTTCTTTGCTGCCGGCTGATATTGAACTTAATGCACAACGTATGCTGTACGCAGGTATTACTACTGCAGTTGATTTGGGCGGCCCTGTTCGCTCACTTGAAAAACTGGATAAAAAGTATGAACGCCATGAATTTACGGGCCCGGATCTTATTTATAGCGGTAATGCAATTACCGCATTTGGCGGTTACCCAACTACGTGGGCAAAATTCTACCGTTGGCCCACAAGCTTGGTTGCAGCCAGAATAATGGCTAACGAAGTGTCTAATAGAGCAGATATTGATCGAATTTTAGGAAGGATAAAAGCTCATGGGGGTGATCTGGTCAAGATAGGCTTTGAACGCCAATTCACCTCTGCACCTCAACTCTCTAAAGAGTTTTTAAATTATATTTGTGAAAGGGCAAAGGCTCATGACTTGAAAGTATTCGTGCATTTAGGGGATAACCAGGAAGCTTGGCAAGCGCTGCTAGCTGGCGTAGATGTTTTTACTCATCAAATTCATCGTGAACCGATACTTTCAAGCACGCTGGAATATATCAAGAAAAAGGGTGTGAAAATTATTCCGACAGCTGGCGTTTATGATCGTGCCAGTTCAATTTATCACAATCAGTCGCCAATCTCTTGGAGCCCAATGACAAAAGCGCTCACCAGTCAATCTACCTTTAAGAAACTAGATAAATTTTCAAGGTCATCAAAAATTGGATTTCACCCTCATATTAAAAACTATTTAGATGGGGTGGCAGCACAAAAAGAGATAAGAAGAGGTAATCTAGAGCGTCTTATTGCATCAGATATTGACCTCATTATTGGTAGTGACTCACCAGTAATGGGTTGGCAAGCTGGTGCTGCGTTGCATGAGGAGTTAGGCGTGCTTGAAAAAGCAGGCATAAGTGTTCCAGATTTGATCAGAAAGGTGACACATGATAATGCTAAACACTTAGCCTTAGCTGATCGAGGTGATGTGAAGCCTGGTTTACGGGCAGATCTAGTCTTATTAAAAGAAAACCCGCTAGAGTCGCTGGATGCGCTCAATAGCATCCAGTTTGTAATTGCCCGTGGCAAGATAGCCAAAGTTGGTTCTAAACATTAAAAATTGTGTATAATCGCTTACAGTTAGATTGACACCCTTGTTTTTTGAGTAACTAGAATCCCTCTGTGAACCTATTTGAGTCTGCAAGTGACAAGCTAAATAACCTAGCCAAACCACCAAAGAGTTTGGGTAGGTTGGAGTATCTTGCTGCTAAGGTTGCGGCTTGCCAGAATACCATGAACCCCAACATTCGATCAGCCCGGATTTCTGTTTTCGCTGGCGACCATGGCGTAGCCAGAAGTGAGACAATCAGCCCTTATCCGCCTTCAGTAACAGGGCTGATGTTCCAAACATTTAAAGCCGGAAAAGCTGCAATTAATTCAATTGCTTTGGCAAATAATGTTGATGTCGAAATCATCAATTGTGGCGTTGAAGGATTAACAAAAGGGGAAACGTTAATGCCTTCAAAGGTCCCGGCTTTTTATGACGCACTGATTGATGGCCCGACTAAGAATCTAAGAATTGAGCCGGCACTTTCAGATAAGGCCCTAGAGACAGCCATGTCTGCAGGCTCTAATGCAGCGTCGCGAGCAATAACTGATAATATGTCAGTCGTTGGCGCTGGAGATATGGGTATAGGGAATACCACTTCAGCAACGGCTATTTTCTCTAAGTTGCTAAATTTAAACCCCCAAGACATCACAGGGCCAGGAACAGGTTTGGATCACGTCGGTATTCAGCATAAAGCGAACATCATTCGAGAAGCGGTAGAGAGGATAGGAGATATTCATGACCCAATAGAAGTGTTGAGGCAAATGGGTGGCTTTGAGATTGCCGCGATGACCGGATTCTTTTTGGCAGTGAGTAAAGCCGATATACCTATTCTCTTAGACGGCTTTATCACTACAGCAGCAGCGCTTGTGGCGATAAAAATTGATCCTTCAGTTAAGGAGAAACTAATAACTAGCAGCATATCTGGGGAGCCCGCTCATAGAATGATTCTAGAAGAAATCGGGTTACCGAAACCAGTGTTTGATCTAGGGCTCAAGCTGGGTGAAGGTACTGCGGCATGCCTGGCAGTACCTGTATTGAGAGCAGCCTGTCACTTGATCAATAACACAGCAACGCTTGATGAAGTATTAAAAGGGCAGCTCTAATCTTTACCATGTTTTTACGAACTCATCTGTATCACTTCCTCGTTACACTGCAGTTTTTAACGAGACTGCCTGTACCAA
>JAYPYM010000018.1:1124-21386 GCA_038135915.1 Gammaproteobacteria bacterium | reverse complement strand
TCTTAATCCAAGTGTCGACGATTTATCTAAGACCGGTTTATATTTTCCTTTGGTGGGCGTGCTACTAGGACTTCTAGGCTGGTTAGTATTTAAGTCCTTCGACCTGATGGGTATTGAAAAAGAATTAAATATTATATTATCCATAGCGGCTGTTATGCTGTTAACGGGCGGATTTCATGAAGATGGGTTGGCCGACACATTTGATGGATTTGGAAGCGCTTTTGCAATAGAAAAAAAACTCCAAATTATGAAAGATTCCAGGCTAGGCACTTACGGTGCTTTGGCGCTGATCATTGCGCTATCCATCAGGTATACGAGCCTGGTTTCCACACAAAATATATTGATAGTCTTAGTGTTGTCTTTAATGGCTGGGAGACTGTCTTCAATCTGTATTATTCCATTTACAGACTACGCAGAAATGGATGAGGCCAGTAAATCTAAACCTATTATCATGGGTATTGTTAAGACCAATGTGAAAATTCCGCTCGCCTACAGTGTTTTAATTACATTGATGCTTGTCGGACCTCTAAATACACTGCTTTTATATGCGATACTAGCGCTAGTATGTATTGTTGGTAGATACATTAGCCTGAAACAGGTTAATGGAATAACGGGAGATGTTCTTGGTGCAATTAATATTGTATGTGAACTCAGTGTATTAGTCTTTATTTCCAGTATAGGCATTTAAAGTCGGTGAAACTAACGCAGAAAGTGCTGCTGATTAGACATTTTAAACCTAATTTTAAACGATACGCTTTGTTGGGACATGGTGATCCGTCCTTAGATCAAACCACCACTCATCCGATCAAAGAAACCATTCATCACATAGCCAATTTTCAGTTCGATTCAGCGACCACTCGTATCTTCTCAAGCGACCTGAAAAGAGCGATTGAAACGGCAAATTGTCTCTTTCCAACGCAAAACTTCATTAAAAGTAGTTTGATCAGAGAAATTAACTTTGGTGAGCTCGAAGGTAAGACATGGGCTCAAATTGAACAAAGTGATCCAGATTTTTATCATGATTACATGAGTCGATGGCAGCATTTTCCTTTTCCAAACGGAGAATCATTGCCGGATCTATTAAACCGCTTAGAATCATTCATCGAATATTTTTCCATTGGCCTTGAATCTTCAGCGGCCGTTATAGCACATGCTGGGGCGATTCGAGGCTTGGTCTACTTGTTAACAGAAGCCAATTTATTAGAGGCTTTTTCTATCCCAATTGACTATGGAGGGTGTGTCATATTGACTCCCGATGATTCAAATTGTTTGAAAATTAAAAAAACACATTAGTGATGGACTTTCAAATTGAAAAATGATTATAATCGCCTGTCTTTTTGGTGCCTGTCACTGATCGAGTTGCTTAACCCTTGTGAGAAGAGGGTGTTGAAACTTGATAGGATAGGGTAAATGGGAAGTTTGGTGTAAGGCCAACGCTGCCCCCGCAACGGTATGTTCAGATCATTTAGTATCTCTGAACAAGCCCGATACCAGCCTAAAAGCATCGAACGATGGAGCGGAGGGCTACCATCCAAGGTAGGTGTTATCATACGTATCAGTCATCTTCTATACATGATTAGAAGATCTATTCTATTGAGCATAAAGACGCTAGACCTTGTTTCCTCCCTCAATCGCCTCATCATCTAAACTTTATTGTAAAGGCAATTGAGACTCATGAATAAAAATATCTTAAACAACTATCTACTCGCTGGATTATTACTGCCAATCTTTTCAACTCATGCAACAGCAGAAGAGACTGTATTGCAGGTACCAGAAGTACTTGTGCTAAGTCCATCAAAAGTAGCGCAGCCAAAGCGGGTTATTTCTACCTCTGTTACGCTCATTGAATCAGATGAGATCGAAGAGGCAGGCTATACCTCTCTACCAGAATTATTACGCACCGTTGGGAGTGTTGGCGTCAGCAATAACGGCGGACCTGGAAAAGCGACTTCGCTTCGAATTCGTGGCGAAGAGGGATTTCGTACCACCTTTCGAATAGATGGAATAGATGTTTCTGATCCTACTGGTACACAGGTGCAGTCGCAGGTCCAACATTTTATGTTAAATGGCGATATTGATAGAATTGAGGTGCTTCGCGGACCACAGGGGTTTGTATATGGTGCAGATGCAGGTGGCGTCGTCAACATCACCACACCAACGGGTAACGGCCCGATTTCTGGTAGTGTCAATCAGAAGTTCGGTAGTTTTAACACCAGAGTGCTGAGTGGTAATATTCACGGAAGCCATCAGGGGATTGACTATTTTTTTAGTATTTCCGAACAGGATACTGCAGGCATTAACGCTCGGGCTTCGGATGTAAGCGGTGAACTAGATGGATATGAAAATCGGACCTACCACGCAAAGATTGGGTTTGCTATTTCCGAAGCCTTGAATTTGAAGTTTGTGGCTCGAGATATAGATGCTACGAACGAATTTGATAGCTGTTTCTCGTCAATATTAACCGATGACTGTGTTGGCAAATATAAGCAAAGCATATATAACACGTCGCTTGAATATGCTGCAGAGGATGTCTCTCATCAAGTGAGTTATACCATGAGCGACATCAAAAGAAATAACTTTGCTGATGGTGCTTTCAGCTACGGGTCTATTGGGGAGCGCAAGCGATTTGAGTACCTAGGCAATATAGAGACCTCTTTTGCTAGAATTACATTTGGAGCAGATGATGAAACGGAGGAAGCTCGCAATTTTGCTGGCAATAATGAGCGCGATTTAACGGGGCTTTTTATTGAATTAGGTAAACATCTCACTGACGAACTGATCTTAACGGCTGGTGTCCGAAGGGACAGAAATAGCAAGTTCGGTAGTTTTATGAGTGAGCGAATATCCGCCGCCTATTTGCAAAGTATTCGGGATAAACATTTCTTGAAGTATCGGCTCAGCTATGGTACCGGATTTCGAGCCCCCAGTTTGTTTGAAGAGTTTTACAACAATAGTGGAATTGTTTCAAACTTAACGGAAGAAACCAGTGAAGGGTACGATATAGGTGTAGATTACAGCTACAAAAATCGATTCTTTATGGAATTAACCTATTTTAATCAAAAAATTGAAGATCAGATTGACTATGATTTTACATTTGATCGTTATGTACAAAGCCCTGGTACTAGCCGTTCAGAAGGCGCTGAATTAGCGTTAGATACACCCTTAGACGAAAATTTCGATCTATATGCCAACTACACATATAATGATGCAAAAGATCCTGACGAGCAACAGCGAGTGCGTAGACCCAGGCATCTAGGTAACGTTGGTTTTAAGTATAGAGGATTGGCAGATAAACTAGCAGCGAACTTAAACTTTCGATTCTCCGCTGATTCAGTAGACCTCGGTGGCGTACCATTGGATAGCTATGGGCTAGTGGATTTGAATATAGATTATCAATTAAACGATCAAGCAAGTGTTTATTCCAATATTAATAACCTATTTGATAGAGATTATGTTGAGGTGATTGGTTTCAACACCTTGGATCGAGCAATCCTAGTTGGCGTGAGGTTAGAATTCTAATGGTTAATAAAGATGAAAAACACAAAGCAGCCATGAAGAAACAAAAGGCTAATGTGGACTCCGCAATTGAAGCAGCCTCGATTGAGAGAGGCGTGGCTATTTTGCTGACTGGGACTGGAAAAGGAAAAACTAGTTCTGCTTTTGGCATGATCATGCGTGCACTTGGTTATGACCACAAAGTAGGTGTTGTCCAATTCATCAAAGGCCAACAACTATCGGGTGAAGAGCTTTATTTAAAAAACCACTGTCCGCAAGTTGATTTTTATCAGATGGGAACAGGCTTTACCTGGAATACTCAGGATCGTTCTAGCGATATTCTAGCAGCAGAGCAAACATGGGCAAAAGTCGAGCCCATGCTAAGCGACGACCGCTATCAATTGGTTGTGTTAGATGAATTAACCTATATGCTCTCCTATCAGTATCTTGATGAGACCAAAGTCTTGGATGCGATCACCAATAGACCAAAAGAGCAAAGCGTCGTAGTAACAGGCCGAGGCGGTGGTTCGGCGTTAAAAGCAATCATGGATACTGTCTCAGAGGTCAAAGACATCAAGCATGCTTTCAAAGCTGGCATAAAAGCTCGAAAAGGTGTTGACTATTAGCGTTACTATGGAGGGCTAGCTTTGCCTATGGGGACACTAATGGTTCAAGGCACAACGTCTGACGCTGGTAAGTCCATACTTGTTGCCGGCTTGTGTCGCTGGCTTGCACGTAAACATTATTCAGTGGCACCGTTCAAACCTCAGAACATGGCCCTCAATAGTGCCGTTACCACAAACGGCGGTGAAATAGGTCGTGCACAAGCAATCCAAGCAATAGCCTCTAATATCGAGCCTCACACGGATATGAATCCGATACTACTCAAGCCATCTTCTGATACCAAAGCACAAGTCATTATACAGGGAAGAGCGCTAGAACAGATGGAAGCTGACGCTTATCATGACTACAAAGCAGTTGCATTGGAAGCGGTGCTGACCTCCTATCACCGATTAAAGAAGCAGTATCAGAGTATCATCGTTGAAGGAGCTGGTAGCCCAGCGGAAATCAATCTAAGACACAATGACATTGCAAATATGGGGTTTGCTGAAGCAGTTGATTGCCCTGTGGTCATTGTTGCAGATATTGACAAGGGCGGTGTATTTGCCCATTTGGTAGGCACCTTATCACTCTTGTCTCAAACTGAACAAGATAGGGTGGTTGGGTTTGTTATTAACAAATTTAGGGGTGATATTGGTTTATTAAAACCAGGCTTGGATTGGTTAGAACAGAGAACAGGTAAACCGGTACTTGGGGTCTTACCCTATCTAAATAACTTTTACTTGGACGCTGAAGACGCAATAGCAGTCAATCAGTCCACTGTAAAAACAGCCCATCCTAAATTTACCGTGGTAGTACCAGTTTTTTCTCGCATCAGCAATCACACAGATTTTGACGCCTTAGCACTCCACCCAGAAGTGAATCTGACTTGGGTACCACCCGGAGCAGCTATGCCTGCTGCTGACCTAATCATTTTGCCTGGCACCAAGAATGTAAGAAGAGACTTAGATATTTTGATAGAGAGTGGTTGGGGCCAGTCGATTCAACGACACCTGAGGTTTGGTGGAAAACTCATGGGTATATGTGGCGGTTATCAGATGCTTGGAGAAATCATCACTGATCATGATGGAATAGAGGATACGCCAGGCGAATCTAAGGGCCTTGGGCTGCTGGCAATGAAGACATGCCTAAAACCTCAAAAAGTACTAAAACCCTACCAAGGACAATTACAACTAGACACCTCTTCGGTTAAGGTTCAAGGCTATGAGATCCATTGCGGAACTTCAGCTTTTTCCGGAGATTATTCGCCTGTGCTACGAAATGATGCCGGCGAACCAGAAGGGGTCATTGCGCAAGAAGGTACCGTGCTGGGCACTTATATTCACGGCATTTTTGATCAGCCTCAAGCCTGTAATGAAATTTTACGCTGGGCGGGGTTAACATCTTCTGAGTCTGTAGACATTCATGGTTTGCGTCAACAACAACTTAATCGCTTAGCTGATGTTTTAGAACAGCATTTAGACCCAGATTTTCTTAAATGGTTAACGACCGATAAAGAGAGTAAAGATGAAACATTTAGTGCTAGGTGGTGCGAGAAGCGGTAAAAGCAAATTTGCAGAAAAACAAGCTTTAGAACGCATGCAAAATGGTGATGAAGTATTTTACCTTGCGACCGCTACAGCAGAAGATTCAGAAATGCAAGCTCGCATTCGACATCATCAACTACACAGAGAACCCAGCATTCAGCTGATAGAAGAAACATTAGCCATTGGCGATGTAGTGCGTAAGCATAATAACGAAAATGCTTGTATCATCATTGATTGTTTAACCATGTGGATCAGTAACGCACTACACAATGGAAGTTGGTTAGCCGTCAAAAATGAATTTATTAAAGCAGTTAAAGAAAGCCATAGCAATTTAATTATAGTCAGTAATGAAGTCGGTCACGGGGTTATCCCAATAGGGAAGCTCACACGAGATTTTGTAGATGAAAGTGGTCGACTGCATCAAGAGTTAGCTGAAATCTGTGATCAAGTAACGCTTATTGTTGCTGGGCTTCCCTTAAATTTAAAGGGTATATGTGATCACAACGTCGTCAGGTAAACCATCTGCCAAATTAATACAAACGCCCCCCTCTTTACAGTCTAAGCTATAAGGCATTTCTATTTAGACACAATACTAAGCGCTTTTGATTCTAATATGGGAACGCTGCAGTGTTTGAATTTGACATAGTGGATCTGTTGTAAGATAGTGTAACAGATTTAGAAATGTAAAGTTAAGTAATTTATTCGACATTTTATATATAGCAATATAAAGAATGAGAGAACAAGCGTTATCCAACTTGATGTCTTGATTCAAATTAATCATTAACTGTATTTGTAGTATGTTCAAGTGCAATTTTAACCTGAGGATTTTCTATGAAAGCTGTATTATCAACCTTAGTACGACCCCTTCAACGACAAATTGCAAAACCTACAAATAAAACGAATGTATTTAACGCATTGGTATCCCTACAAAGCAGACATCAAAGCGGCATTGTCTCTGATTCAAACAAATCACATACAATGATTGAATCACGTAGGTACCTTGAGCTTAAGAATCCAGATAGTAACCGTTACGGACTCCACATTAGCACACCCGAACCAAATGCACATCCGCTGAAGGAAGATTACCAGGCAGTTGAGATACCTGTCATCAATCGTATGCAAGACACACTATTCGATAGCGCGTTAAATAAAGTTGTGGCACTTGGGCTAAACAAAATATCTGATCACCAAGATAAAATAACACTCGTTGCAAAGGCGCTTGAAACCTTATCCGCAGATACTGAAGAAAGTTTAGAGGAAGCCTTACTTAACCTAGAAAAAGACCTATTAGAGCCCTTAGCAGAAATTGGTAGTGACCCAGGGGATATCCAGAGTGTTACCAGCCTTTTATTTGCGGTGTACAAACAATTGGGCCAATATAATATGACATTTCAGGATCTACATGATCTTGTATCTACATTACACACCTTACGTGAAAGAGATGATGATGCTTTGGATACTTATTCAGATGCAAAGAAAGCCTTTTGGCCTGGTAATCTCGGCTACGATCAAGATATGGAGTACTACCTGTTTGAAGAAACGCTCACTCGCTGTAAAGACATATGCGAAGCAGAAAAAACACCTGGAGAATTAAAAAAAATCACTGATCTAAGAGGTTTGCTTTCAACCTTTCGTGGGACAGAAGTGAGCAGCAACCCTTTAGAAAATTTTGATTGGTCTAGGACAAAACCACTTTGATCCTAATTTAAGGCATCACCAACAATAACCGGTAATAGGGTAGCTCAAGCAATGATTTATAACCTCAACCTCATGAATAGTTCAGAATCTAGTAGAACAATTGAAGGCATTGATACAACGCCCTTACTGTGTGACGGCCGCCCTCGAGATAACGATTTCGATGTAATACCCCACTCAGACAAAGAAAAAAAAGAACTCAATGAGAGGGTCTATAGCTTACTGCCGGAGATTCGTTATCTTGACCAGATTTCCACTACATCTGAGCTCCGCGCAAGAGGAACCATAAGCACGGTCACCATTTGCTTAGAAACTGCAGTCGATGCGCGTAAAGTTGCAAACTACCTAAAAAGCTTTCCAGGCCTGAAAAATGCACTTGTTAGAATGGACCGATTAGATTCACCAACCTATCATTCAGACAGCCTTCTGTCTGAAGAGATAGAATGTAGATTTAGAGTTTATGTCCATAGAAATGACCATCACACTGATCAAATACAACCAACGATGCGAGACAACTATCAACCACCCTTGTAAGCTACCGTCTGTAATTTGAAGCAAGGAGCTTAAGGGTAGGTTATGGACCCTGTTGTTTGTGGGGAATCGGATCAAGGCTCCAATCTCAACACAAACGCCGGACCAATGTCCTTATCGTCCTTCATCTATATAATCTGACTTGTAACGACCTCCTTTTCTGTATAAAACCATTTCCACTTCTTGAGGGCTCAATGCTTCTGTAGATTCCTCTAATCCTGTGGACTCCTCAGTTCTTTCGCTGGTTTGCTCTGCTGATTCTGGTTCTTCGATATTAACAAATGGCATTTTTTCTTTCACTTTATCTATTGCCTTATTCAGCCAACCTTGTTTTGATGTTTTAACCTGAAACTCTTGCACATCAACCACCATGATTTCTCTTTCAAGAATATAATGGAGTCTCTCTTTAGGCACAACTCCATCAAGCTTGCTTGCTAATAGCTCCCGAACCTGATCGACTTTAGCTTTGTCTGCCCTGGTCAAACTTTTTTTCCAGGGTAACCAACTAGACCAACCATCTTTATCTTTTGTAGAGTCCCAGTGGACCACTTCACCTTCATATTCTTTATCATCTTTAGGGTCATATCCAGCCATGTGATTAAAGCTATCATCCATCTCTAAGAGTGGTTTTCCTCCAATCTCCACTTTCAAATAAGTTAGAAGGTGGTGCATCTCAGCCAATTGCTCGGGGACTGCTTTCTGGTCCTTTTTCTGGAACCAGCCACGATTTTCAGCATTCATATTCTTCTCACCATGCTCATCAGGGTTTTCGTAGGGAACCGAGGCAAGTTTAACTTGTTCATAGATGACGGCTGCGAATAACAGCCCCATCACCCAATGATCAAACCACTTTGTACTGCTATAAAACCAACCTTCATCTTCATCATTCAAATTATCCGTTAGCTTTGACATCTCTTCATGATACTGATCTTGGTTAAAATTTTGGTCAAAATATTCATCAAGATAGCGATTAGCCACTCGCTCACATCCTTCAAGGATCTCCTCTGCCGTCATATCCTGGTATCGAAGTGCTTCATTTAGCGTAGAATTTTGGCATTCTGGCGGCTGATGTTCTTTAACAAAGGTGACCGTACTATTAAAATCAGGGTCAATTTCTGTTTTGTTCTTAATTGTATCAGCCCAATTTTTTTGCAGCCCAACTACACTTAGTTTGTTCTCGAATTTCGTCTGACATGTCTTTACAAGTCGTGAACGGTACGTTCCCCGAGCGTCAGTGAGAGCAGTCTTAACGCCAGTCACTCTATCATCTGCTTGATTTTTTAGCTCCCTAAAAGCAAATTCAGTGCGAACATCTCTAACCAGGGTTCCAAGCCATACTAGCAGCATTACCCCGGTTAATGGGTTGTCTTTAATAAATTTCATAGCTACTCGGCGTCCTTTCTCACATCTCATCCCTCGTTTTTTGACACCGGTTTTTTTCGCAGCGTCAACTGTGGCATATTTTACACCGGCTTTATCCTTAAGCTTGTATCGTTTATTGAATGCCCACTCACCCCAGCTTTGTTTTGATTCCTTTGATTCCTCTTGTTCATTTCTCATTTCATGATTTGCCCTCCAGCCCGTTGCTATTGCAATATAAGCTGTGGAGGCAGCTGCTATGCCAGAAAGAAAAAAGAACGTTCCATTTTTGATTCTGTCCCAACGGTCGAATACTTCCTTAGCCTCGTCAGATAGCACTGTATCTTCAAAGAGTTCGTCTACCTCTTCGTTTACTGTTTCTGGAATATCGTCTAGCTGTGTTTTGGTTGCATTCAGTGCTTTATTTTTAGTCGTTTCTACATAATCTTTTGCAACTTGAGCTTCTGTGTCGTACAGTTCTAGGATACTTTCTGAAGATTTCAGTAAATTAGAGGTGAAATTTTGTTCGTCTATGAAGGCTTGCAGTTCAGCACTGCTTTGTTTATGAGCTTCAGATATGGTGTTGAGCGTTACTATACCGTCCTCGCAGTTCTTTTTAATTAACTCAGCAGAGTCTTGAAGACCAATTAATAGTTCTTCTTGATCCGCAAATTGCGGGTCTAGTACTGTTTTTCTGTAATCTTCAGGTGTTTGCGGTTCTTGGTACACAAATTCCTCAGAACCTATACTATTGAGTTGCTCCTCTACAAATTGCAGTGCCTCACTGGCTTTTCCAAGTATCTTTTTACGTACTGGGCCTTTCTCGGATTGGTTTTGTATTCTTTCGCTCGTATCCGACATTCTGTTTAAAGCACCGCTTACCTTTTGTTGAACTCTATCAAGGGTGTCTTGTGCTGCTGCTATGTTATACTTCGCTTCATCATAATGCATTCTATATGTGTCCATCAGCGCCTCTTTCGCCATGGCTAATGCAGATTTTATCTCTTCAATTACTTCAATCATGTCGTTGAGTTCTTGGACGTTTTCCCCGAGCGTTTCTTCTCCTATGCTTTGTTCCAACTCCTGGAGTAGTGCATCTTGTTTTTTCATTATCTCTTGTGTTTTTTCAACGAGCCCATCATATTTGCTCTGTTGCTTTAGAAGCTCGTCATGGAGCGACGCGGTTAATTGAGCTTCGCATTTTTGATCCTCTAAACCTTGCTTTAGAAATAGTTCAAATTCACTATTGTTCTCTTCGACGATTCCATCTATATAATCGTCGAATAGCATTAGATAGTCAGTATTGTTCACTCGACTTTGTATATTCTCTTTTTCTCGGTCAGCAAGTTGCTTGATACTATCATAGGTACTAGTATCTCTTCTGTTGCCAGAAAGTAATAGCGCTAAAACAATAGATGTAGATAGCAGGCCTTTCAAATCTCGAACTGCTAGCGCGAAAGTGCCTCCAATAGCACGTCTGCTTTTACCCCAATTCCTTTCTTTTTTAACGCCATCGGCAGCGTTAGTCCGTTTTGGCTGTAGCTGCCGCGCCATTGCAATGGCCGGTGATTCTTGCTCTTTCTCGTCAGGACGTTCTTGCTCATTCATGGCAGGGCATTCTATATCTGGTTCCACACTTGCTAATGGGTCGTTATGGTCCTCTGACGCACTAGACAAACCTGGCCACCAGGAGGGGCCAAATAGAGACGACTTCTTTTCTGTCTCCCCAATCTTGGGTAGACGCTGCTCATTGGATTCATTAGATCTACTACTGGTGGTTGTCTCTGTTCTTTCACTTGGTGCTTTTGCTGTTGTTGTTAATGGTAATGGCGGTGATTTTTTTGCTCCGAACATTATCTAAACCCTCAAAAGTCTTATTGTCGTTGTTGTTAATATTAGAAAAACTCATTATTGTAATTCATGGCTTTTTCTTTCTAGTGCCTATAAAAATAAGCACTAGAAAGAAAATCTGGTCGTAGCATTTAGTAATGCTACAGCAAAAACCTAGTAGGTCGGATGATCTACCCGACCCACCACAGGTGTATGATTATACGTTGTTGGGGTATCGATCATACGTAATAGATTCTTTAGGGTCTCTATACGCCATTTCCACTTCTTCTAATGCTTCTACTTCTGTTTTTTGATTGTAACTGAAAATTACAGCCTTTGCTCTATCCAACAAACCAGGCTCTTTTGTTTTTCCGAGACGACTAAAGATAGCGATGTTATTATCCATAATATATTCAATTTCTTGATCAGACATACCCTTGGTGTCCTCTGACATTAAGTCTCGAACTTCTTTTATTCTTTTTTTGTCTGTTTTGGACGCGCTACCTTCCGCCTTTTTACCAGTCGTAGAGGCAAGATGAGCGGTTCCTGGTTTTTCAGCTTTCCAACCTTTCATATGATTCCAATTAGTTGTCATTTCAATCAGTGGTTTCTTATCTGGGCCTATCCCAACACCGAAGTGACTGAAAACATGATTCGCATGAGCATACGCCTTAGCCAACCCTCTTTGGGCTTTCTTGAAGCCCCATCCCCGCATTGCTCGGGAATGCATATTACGTTTCTTGGGCTCTTCAGGGTTTCCATACTGACGAGAGCTGATGTATGCTACGGATATTAATGAGGTGATGCCGTGTGCTATTATGAGCCAGTCAAGAAGTGATTCCTCAGCGATATATTCACGCTCTTCCCCCTTCAAACTCTCCATGATCTCATCTACCTGCTCATTATATTCTTCTATTGTGTCAAAATTTTGGTCATAATATTCACCAGCATATTCTTCTGTTATTTTTTTACAGTGTTCAAGTTTCTCCTCATCGGTCATTGTTTCAGATTCAAGTACTTTCTTCATTTGATTTTGACATGCTTCGGTTTGGTGATCCAGCAAATAGTTTTCCGCTTCAAGGATTCCAGGGTTAGTTTTGGCCAACTCTTGAAGATATTCATGTGTCGCAGCATCTAGCCCATGAGCTGATAAGCTTTTGTCATACTCATCTACACAATAAGCCTGCATCGCTTCAGTGTCTGCTATCTGTTTATCAGTCAGTGTGGCATTCAAGACGTTCTTTCGTTCGGTTCTAGTTCTATCCAACTCCTCATATATGGGACGAAACGTGCTGTTTCTAATCTTATTCACGGCCCATAGAGAAATCAAAAGGGTTGTCATTGGATTTTTTGCAAGTACTTTCAACAATGTTATAACTGAGGAGCCTTTTGCCTCGCACATCATATCTTTAACGCGCTGATCAGTTTTTTTTCCAGCTTCTGCAGTGGCAAATTTTTTAACTTGGAAATCCGTAAAGCGAAACCTTGGGAGCCAATTACCGCCCGGTTTGTTCCTGCATTCATTCACTGATCTCACAACAGTGGATCCTATCGGATAAAGAAGAGCGGCTCCTGCAATTGCTAGTATAATCTTTGTCGCGACATTATAGACCGTTTCCCACGTATCAAATTTGTCCTCGGCTTTGTCTGAAAGCAGTGTGCTGTTGAACAGGTCGGTTATCTCTTTAAGTGCTTGATCTTTATTTTTCTCAATTTCTGCAAGGGTTGCGTTCGGATCAGTTTGATTAGACCTTGTCGCGTTCATATAATTTTGTGCAGCGGTGCGTTTCGCTTCATACAATTGAAGAAAGCTAGCTGAGCTTTTCACCATATTAGCTTGGGGTGTTTGACTCTCGATATAAGCATTCAGCTCTTGCGGGGTGGCAGCAAGAGCTGCTACTAGTTCGTCTTGAGTCAACTGGTTAGCTACGACCTGAGTTTTGATTCGTTTGGTAGTTTTTTCAAGTTCATTTAACATTTCGTCCATTTCTTTAAATTCTTCATTTAACTTTGCTTCGTATTCCTCAGGCGTTCCTAACTCCTCAAAATTTAGTTCAGTGTCACCTATGCTAGTAAGGGTTTTCTCAGCTTTATCCAGTGCACCTTTGGCTTTTTTAAGTATTGCCTTGCGTGCAGGGCCTCTACTTGAATGTCTATCGATTTTATCATGCGTATCTTTTAATTCGCCTAATGCATTGGCAACCTGACTGTTAACATCATCTTTGAATTCTTGTCCTGCTTCAATGTTTCTCACCGACTTGTCATATTCTATTTTATATTTCGCTACAGCGGCTGTTTTTGCAGCTTTCAACTCATCTCGGGTTTTTTGTATGTCGAATAGCGTTTGATCAAGGTCTTCCAAGGTTTCCGCCCCTTGTTCATCCCATTCTTCTTGTGCTTCTTCTATGACTTTTTCCTGTTCTGCTATTATGTCTTGCGTTTTATTTACGAGGCCTTCATAGTTTGCCTGCCAATCTAGATTATACTGGTTATGCTGCGCCATAAGATCGGCTACGCAAGCTTCCTCTTCTTGTTTTGCTGTTAAAAGTTCTGCAAATCGTTCGTCTCCTTCTTTCCTCATACTTGTTGCGTACTGCGGGTAGAGTTCTAGTGCGTCATAGTTTGCAACATCTTTGAGTACTTCATCGGCATTGGCAACATACCTCATCGCTTTATCTTTAGATGGCGTAGCTTCACGAAGGGTATGAAACACTAGAAATGTGAACAAAGAAGTCGCTATCACACCCTGCACGGATCGCCATCCTAACGCAAATGTATCGGTAGAAGCCTTACAACCCTGCCCACAAGTATTATCCTCTATCTCACTCGCAACGCTATCATCGTCCTCTTCCACGTCTGCAAAAGGGTCAGTCACGTCATTCTCAGAGGGGACTTCTATATCTTCTTCTACATCATGTACACCTTGACGGTCTGTAGAGGGCGATCCAAATATAGTTGGAAGCCAGGCGCCAAAAAAACCAGACTTTTTTGGCGCTTCACCAATATCCTGGAGGTGCTG
The DNA here is from genome assembly GCA_038135915.1 of Gammaproteobacteria bacterium. Classification (GTDB taxonomy): domain Bacteria; phylum Pseudomonadota; class Gammaproteobacteria; order Pseudomonadales; family UBA6940; genus JAYPYM01. The sequence continues at coordinate 7,310 of JAYPYM010000018.1, read as the reverse complement.
AGTAGAATCATTAGTTCTACTACTGGTGGTGTCTGAGGTCCTCTGGCTATGATGGTTCTTTGTTGGTGCTAGTGGTCGTGGAGTTGCTGTTTCCCTGGCTATCTGTGGCATTATCTAAACCCTTAAAGTTACTACTGTCGTTGTTGTTTAATATTCAAAAAATTTTTATTATTGTAATTGATGGCCTTTTATATCTAGTGCCTATAAATATAAGCACTAGAAAGAAAATCTGGTATTAGCATTTAGCTATGCTACAGCAAATGCCTATTAGGTCTAACTCTCCGACACACTAGAGGTGTCTTACTATACATTGTCTGGGTATTCAGCATACGTAATAGATTTTTTAGGATTTCTATACGTCACTTCGACTTCTTCTACTGCTTCTACTCCTTCTCCTGTTTCTTGCTTGTGACGGAGAAAGATGGCCTTAGCCTTATCCAATAAACCAGTCCCTTTTGTTTTTCCTAGTTTACTAAAGATTGCGACGTTTTCTTTCATAATATATTCTATTTCTCGATCAGACATACCTTTAGTGTCCTCTGACATTAAGCCTCGAACCTCTTTAATTCTTTTTTTGTCTGTTTTAGATGCACTACCTTCCACCTTTTTACCAGTCGTAGAGGCAAGATGAGCGGTTCCATCTTTCTCAGGGTAGTGCCCGGCAAGGTGGTTATGACCTTCCGTTATCGGTAGCAGTGGTTGTTTGTCAAGTTCTACGTCATGATGGTCCAAAGTGTGTTTTATAAGAGCTATGGTCCCTGGTATCGGTCTTTTTGCCTTTCCTTTGAACCAGCCGAATTCTTTGGAATTCATCTCATGTTCCTTAATTTTATCAGGGTTCTTGTACTGATGTGCATGAAGGATCGCCGCACTCAATGCCACAAACCCGCTCAATGCACCCATCGACCAATGGTTAAATGCCTTTTTAGACCTGTAAGCACTTTCTTCCCCTTTCAGGGTTTCCATAAGCTCTTCTAATTCTGCTTCATATTCTGTTTGATCAAAATTTTCTTGGAAATAACCATCAACATAATCTTCTGCAAAATCTTCACAGTGTTCAAGAATCTCCGCCGCTGTCATATCTTGGAATCTAAGTGCTTCATTTAGCGTTGGGTCTTGGCACTCTGGGTCTTGATGATTTCTAAGATAGGTGACCGTTGCATTAAATTCAGGGTCTCTTTCAGAGGCGCTTTGAATCTCTTCAGCAATAGCACCGTTCAGCCCGGATACTGATAGTTTTTTATCATACTCTGCTACACATGCATCCGTCATGGTATGAATGTAACTTTCACGTGTTTCAGTCAGGGTAGTGTTAATGCCGTGCATTCGCTCAGTTGTTTTTTGGTCTATCTCAGCATAAGTTGATTCGAAGTACTTGTCTTTAATTAACATTCCAGCCCATATTAGAAACATAATGTTATAGACTCTATTCTTTTTCCCAAATAGGGCTGTACCAGCAGTAGTACCTACAGCCTCACATCTCATACCGCGAACCTTGATATCGGTTTTCATGCCAGCTTCTACTTTAGCAATTCTAACTCCTGCAAAATCATCAAAGTCAAATCTTTCATTGAGCAATTCGGGACATTTGTATGGCATATCTTTCCACTCATTGACGCCCCTTATCAGCGTAGTGCCTGCAGTATATGCAGCAGCAATACCACCAATAACTTGTAGAGTCCCGTAAGTCCAATTCAAGAAAGTATCCCAACCATCAAATTTATCTTCCGCATCGTCTGACAGTAACGTTTCATTGAACAGCTTGCTGACCGACTCCGTGGCATTATTTTTAGCAGCGTCAATTTCCGCCAGCGTCGCATTTGGATCAATGGGATCACCCTCTGTGCCGTTAATATATGTTGCAGTCGCATTGGCCTGCGTGAGGTAAACTTCCCATAAACTTTCTGTACGTTTCAGTAAATCATCTCTGGTAGTTTGTTTGGCTTGAAAATCTTCCCACTCTTTAGTGCTTTCTCGATGAGCTGCTGATAATGCTTCATGAGTAGCGATACCGTTTTCACAGTTCTCCATTATTAAGTTAGCTGTGTCTTCAAGGCCTATTAATAACTCGTTTTGTTCTTCAAATGCTGGGTCTAAAGTTTCTTCTTTGTATTTTGCAGGTGTATCTAATGCTGTAAACTGAAACTCGGTGTTACCTATTTCTTGTAGACTTGCCTTTACTGCATTTAATGCATCACGGGCTTTTCCAAGTATTTTTTTACGAACGGGCCCTTTTCCCGCTTGGTTATCTATTCTGCGGCGGGTTGTCTCCATTCTTTTCAATGCACCATCTATTTTTGCCTGAACTCTATCTAGGGTTTCTTGTGCTACTTGTTGGTTATACTGTGCTTGATCATAGAGAATGGTATATTTAAGCAGTGCCGCTTCTCTACCTGCTTCCAAGGCTGATCGTATGTCCTGAATATCTTCTAGCATTAAATTAAGTTCTTCCTTGGTTTCATTAAATGTATCTACTGTGTTACTGTCTATTTCTCCCAAAATTCCATCTTGTTCTTTTAGCGTTGCCTTTGTTTGATTGACTAGGGCTTCATAGTTTTGCTTCCAGTCCACTAAATCATCATGTAAAGCCATTGCTAATTTACTTTGGCATGCCTCGTTTTCTAATTCTTCTTCGATAAGTCCTTTGAATAAGTCGTTTCCTTCTTTCCTCATGAGCTCTAGCACACCTGGGCCCTGCTCTAAAATACTAGTTTGTGCTATTTGGTCATGGATTGCTTTTTCACGATTGCGCACGATTCCGTTCACCCTATCTTTGGTCGAAGTATCTCTATTATTAGCGAGTATCAATAGTGATAAGATTAAACAAGTGGACATAATACCTTTGGTTTTTCGAGTGGCTAGGGCGAACGTGCCTCCTATAGCAGTTGTACGTTGCCACCAATCATTATTCTCTAAAGGCGTTTTTTCCACAGCCTCTTTTTCCTTGATCCGTTCGCTAAATTCTTTAACCAAGTCATTTTCTGAGCTATCTATGCCTTGTTCTAAGTCAATTTCATCTTCTACATGTATGTCTTGTCCTTCTGATAAATGGTCTTGACGGTCTTTAGAGGAGGATCCAAATAAACTTGGAAACCAGGAACCAAAAAAACCAGACTTCTTTGGTGCTTCGCCAATATCATGGAGGCGTTCCTGACTGGAATCATTAGTTCTACTACTGGTGGTTTCTGAGGTCCTATGGCTATGATGGTTCTTTGTTGGTGCTAGTGGTCGTGGAGTTGTTGGACTTGCTGTTGCCCCGGCTCTCTGTGGCATTATCTAAACCCTCAAAAGTCTTATTGTCGTGGTTGTTTATGGTCTTTTTGTTGTTTCTGTCTTTTTGTGTGAAAAACCTTGGTTGTTATAGCTATTCTGATTGATTAAATGCAAAATAACGTTTACACACTGTTATAAAATAACCGCAAATGATATTAAAACGATACCTTCTGATAGACAACTCGAACAGTGTAAAGTTATGTAACTTCGAGCATCCAGATGAAAGGTGTAGGTGTTATTCAAAACTGCTTCAAAGAGTGACTTAGATGAAAGAAAATCCTATTTATCAGTTTGGGCAAAACTTCCTTTTTCCATTGGTTAAAGGGTACTCACGGTTAAAGATCACCGGAGAGGCTTCATTACCACCGGCGGGGCAGGGTGCACTCATCGCTTGTAATCACTCGGGGAGTATCTGGTGGGATGCGCTGACCTTGGCTTCAGCTTTATCTGATCGACAAGTACAGTTCATAGCCCATCACTGGGATGCGACGGTGCCTTGGATTAAAAAAGCATTGGACCAGTTAGACACTGCATTTTTAGATGCTTCATTGGATAAAATTTCTCCGCAGTCTGCTATCGTGAAGCGTTTGAAATTAGGTGAGCAAATGTGCATTTACCCTGAAGAGTCTTACCACTCCTTTAGGCACCGCTATACCTTGTTTCGCTTTAGTGCTCAGGTCATTAAATATGCTGAATTGGCTGATGTGCCCATTATACCTATCGCAGTCATTGGTGCGGAGGAGGCAGCACCTACCTTGTTTGGGCTTAAGAAATCTTCTGTTCCATTGCATATTCCAATGCACTTACCCTTTATTTTACCTGTTCAAATTACGATAGATATCGGTAAACCGCTTTATATTAAAGATCTGAAAGCAGCGTGCAAAAATACGGAGACTGACCGAGTGGACTATGACATGTTGGCAGAGCTGGTAAGACAACAATTATATGTACAGATTAAGAAATATCGTGATTGCCGGTTGAGTAATGAGAAATACATAGAACGGCGAAGCTGGTTCTAATGATTCAATTGACAGCCAGTTAAGGCTTGTTGTACTATGCCATCTCTCAATGATTAATCTAAAAAAAATAAGAATTTCATGAATAATAGATCGAGTATTTTTACCTCTCCAATATTCATCACCGTCCTAATGTTGTCGATAATAATGAGTGCCTGTTTTGCATTTTATATGATAAAGCAGGCAGGTCACTCGGCATCACATGATAGAAGTGATCATCAAATAAAACATCAAATTGCTAATCAAACCATTAGTGATCATGAAAGTGCGAAAAGCAGTCAGTCCCCTCAAGAGCGCTTAGTGGGCATAGAAAACCACTTAAACAATGAATATGTAATGCCTGCCGAAAAAGAGGAAGCGCTACTGGGTTTAGTTGAAGAAAAAGAACCTACAAGTCAATCTCAGTTGCTAGCTGAAGACAATAAGAAGCCAGGCATCAAAACTAAAAGCATGGACTTAACCAGCTTGAATAGAAAATTGAATGAACTGGGCCTGGACAGTGTAGACATTGATAAAATTGAAGCGATGCTCGTAGAGCAAGAGAAATCATCCAGTATTGCCACCGCAAGCCTAGACTACGAATCTGAAACACATGAAATAGCAGGGAAATTTGGTAGCGATGATATTACAGAAAAAGGGGATAAAGAGTACTCCTCCACGATATATGAAGGTAGCTTCGACGCTTGGCAGTTTCAAGCCTTGAAAAAAGGGGATACCTTTTCGTTACCTGCCAACACTTCTGAAACAGTTTTTTTAACGATCAAAAGTAGATCAGAAAAAGAAGATGGCTTTTTTCTAACAGCTAAACCTTTAGAGGAAGATGGTACAGCCAGCTTTAAACTGACCAGCCTAGGCAATGAGTTTCGGCTTTATGGCAGTGTTCGTATTGGCGATAGAGTGATTGATTATAAGAGTGAAGATGGTTCAACATTGATCGTCCATGACATGGATAAAATATAGATCAATGAGGGACAGCCATATGGCACTCATCAAAAAAACACCTTTAAAATATTAAAATACCCTTGCGTACAATGGATGTGCTGCATAAATACAATAATGAATGGATGCATACAATGATAAGAGGTGCTAACCATGAAGAAAAAATTACGTATATCCCAACTTGTACTTGCTGGGGCAGCAATGTTAACACTTAACGCTGCGATGGCTGGACCTGGGAGTTACGAGTTCAAAAAAGAAGTGACAGAAGAGTACGCTAATGAACAACCACCCAGCGAAGCGTGCCTAACACATATTGGTGAAGCAAAAGCAGTCACAGATCACCAGGAAAGAGTAGATACATTCATTGAAGAAAAATGTTTAGTGGAAAAGCCAAAGCATTTTTACTGTTGGATTCCTTCTTTGGTTGAACGTCACTGCATGGCAGAAGCAGATCATAGGACCAGAAAATCTGAAAAAATGTGTCAATCAAAAAGAGATAAAATCACTACCGTTACTTATTCTTTGACAAAAGATGGTGAAGTGGTATGGTCAGGAGAAAATGTATACACCCAAACAGACAAGTACCTCGATGAGAGCCTAGCAGAAGTCATACTTTCTCAAAAAGAGCAAATGCATGAAATTTGTACGGCTGCAAAAGCGCGATTGATCGATTTGTCACTATAGTGATAGATTCTCTTCGTAGAAGGGCGCTTGTATTCTGACAAGTGCCCATCAATTAGCCCACCATACTAAAGCTGACGATGCTTAATTTAATCCAAATTACAAAGAAAATAATATAAGAAAAAGAGCATTTGCCTTTTTCAGTTTATCAATCCTCGAAAGAACAACATATATTAAATGTCCCCGTCATTAAACCATTGCTAATTCTCGAGCATTTTAAATTGCTAACATGCCCAGGGTGTAAATAGTTGGGAGGGCTGTCTAAATTAGCTATAAG
>JAYPYM010000018.1:0-1114 GCA_038135915.1 Gammaproteobacteria bacterium | reverse complement strand
TTTTCTGTTGGGCTGGTATTTTTTTATATTACACTGGATATAACAAAAATAAAAAAAATAATTTTTTTAAATTTTTTATGCTGCCCCTTGAAAAAAACGGAACCGTCCTCATAATATTTTTTAAGAACAGTTTGATAGGAGACTATAGCTTTCACCAAGGTTATTCCTTGGGGTTGAACACCTAATCTACTGACATTTTATTTTTTGTTTGCTGATCATTAAGAATCATTGCGCCTCCGGCGGATGGTTCAGATAATGGATATTTAAGGAGTCGACAATGAATACAATGCCTTGTGTTATTCCTTCAAGATCGCTCAGCACTACTGATGGGCTTTCTTCTTATTTAAGTTACGCCAAATCAATTCCCGTTCTTTCAGCTGAGGAAGAAAGAGAGCTTTTCCAGCGGTTTCAGTTGGAGAATGATTTGGATGCAGCCAGAACAATTATTCTGTCCCACTTGAGATTTGTCGCATACATAGCAAAGAGCTATGCCGGCTATGGCATCCCAGTTGAAGATCTCATTCAGGAAGGTAACATAGGGCTGATGAAGTCAGTCAAGCGCTTTGAGTTGTCACACGGCGTTCGTCTAGTTTCATTCGCAGTACATTGGATTAAGGCAGAGATACATGACTACGTATTAAAAAACTGGCGACTTGTAAAAGTTGCGACCACAAAAGCCCAAAGAAAGCTTTTTTTCAATCTTCGAAAAGCTAAAAAAAAGTTGGGCTTCATTTCTAAAGACGAAGCTGAACAGATCGCCCGAGACCTCAATGTGAAGACCAGTGAAGTCCTTGAAATGGAATCTCGTCTACATCAAAGAGATAGCTTTTTTGACGCAAGCTTTGGTGACAGGATAGATGATGAGTTCAGCGGTGATTCTGCCAAAGCACTTCATCTTGAGGATCACTCAACGAGACCCGACTTAATCTGTGAATATGATGAAAGCGCGTCTGATGCAACAGAGGTTCTTAAAGAGGCGATTTCAAAGCTAGATGCCAGAAGCCAAGATATCATTAATAGCCGATGGTATGCAGAGAAAAAGGTAAGTCTCAAAACGCTCTCAGAAAAGTATGGCATCTCCTTGGAACGAGTTCGTCAGATAGAGGCAGCTGCG
>JAYPYM010000017.1:6231-32024 GCA_038135915.1 Gammaproteobacteria bacterium | reverse complement strand
GAGTTACTGCCGAGGCGGTTGGTGGTAATTTCTCAGATGGGTTTGAGGCTGCTGGTGCTGGGCAGGCGTTTAATGCGCTTCAGTTTTTAGTTCCAGTTGCTATTGGTGCTGCTAAGATTCTACCTAGAGTAGTTTCTGGCGTTAAGAATATGCGAAATGTTAGGAATGCACTTCAAACTGCAAAGAAAACAAATGTTAAATTTGAAAAAGGAGCGACCCGCAAAAGTCCGCCTCAAACTCGTACTGATGCAACTCTTCAGGAAAGCAGGCAAACATTAATTAATAATGGTTATAAGGAAGTGAATAAATTCAAGTCTCAAAACGGTGGGGCAGGTTACGAATTAACAAAGGGTAATAGAACTTATAAGCTTTACGAGAACGCTACTAGTGGTGGAGATTCTGGTAAACTGTTTATAAATGGTAGTAAAAAAGCTACTAGGGCCATACGCTTTAACGAAAGGCTGAATTGATTTTCCATGAAAAGCATATTTGAATTAATTGATCTCAATCACGACATTAATGATGTGAAGCTTAAATCTGAGCTGGGATACTCTCTTGTTTTTGCTGATTATGGTGTTTTAAGTGATAATGATTTTTTGGAAGTAATGATAGGTTTACTACCAAAAAAATCCTCTTTTATACGGTTGATATTTTTCGATTTCGTTGGTATTAATCAACTAGAGATCAGGCAAGACATGAAAATTGACTTGATGCAGGATGATGATGGTATCGCATCAAGCTTATACGATATTAGACAAAAATATCTATCTAGTTTCGGTGGAACCACTTCTAGCCGTTATGTAATCCTTGATGAATCTCTCGATTTCGTTATTGTTGTTGAAGATAGTGTACCTTTATCAAAAATATATTTTAAAGAAGATATGACTTATAAGATTAAATCAAAATTATTGGATGATTATACCTTTGTCTAATTTACCAACCGACCAACCAAGTACCCTGGATGGATAACCGACCCGTACCAAGTACCCCGGGTGAATAGCAAGCGTACCAACCGAGTACCCCGGGAAGATAAAGAACGGTAGCCTGTGGTGGAGCGTTCGCGTGCAACCCAGGTTTTAATCCCAAGTTTTGCGACAAATGGTGGGATTTTTGCCAATAGCGACTATGGTTCAATACTTGAGGTTGCTACCGTTGGTGGCTTAACTGCCGAGGCAGTTGGTGGTAATTTATCAGATGGGTTTGAGGCTGCTGGAGCTGGGCAGGCGTTTAATGCGCAAGCTAACAAGTGGAACCAGGAACCAGGAAATGAAGGTCGGTATGAACCACGTGTGGTAAAACAAGTGCCAGCTGGGTCTGGCGCTAGACGGGAAATACTGAAGTGGGAGCGAGGTAACGCATCCCGATTAAGAAGAGAGCTGGATCCTGCAAGGCATTTGAGACCATGATTCTAAAAGAAATATATTTATACCCTGAGTTAACAGAATATTCAGATGAAACAGTTCATCCGTTTCGAGACCAATCTCATATAAAGATAATCTTTCGGAAAAACTTGTTAATGCAAGGCTGAAAAAATATGTTACTGAGAAAGCGCCAGAAAATACAATTATATAGCAATCAGATCAGCCGAACCAAAAACCGCTACGCACTTTTCGGTCGGCTGATCTGAGGCGTTAGCTGCATAAGAAGAAGAGTGAAATTGGTAGATAAAAGTTGGAAACTGGAAGATGCGCAAAAGATTGCAAATGAATTTCCCTATACTTTTTATAAGCCATCTCACGATGTAGTTTCCCTGCTTAAAAAGGGCAATCTGGCCAAAATGATTTTTACATTTGAAACCACTGATCCAGAAGCCCCAAGGGCTGAAAGAATGTGGGTTGAGATAGAGGAAGTGGTTGGCAATGAATTTAAAGGTTACTTAGATAACGACCCCGTACATATAAAAGACATTAAATATAAAGATCTGATATGTTTTAATTCTTGTCATATCATCGATACAGATTTAAAAGATCCAGTTCCCTCTATTGTAGATAAATACTACAAGCGGTGCTTCGTAACAACGGCAATATTATATGAGGGCGCTAGAATTGGATATCTTTATCGAGAGGCTCCGGACAATGAGGAAGATAGCGGCTGGAGAATTCTTTCTGGTGATGAAGCCGAAGAGTACATGGACAATATAGATAATATACATATAGTTTCACTTGGCGCGGTCTTATCTGTTGACGATAGTTTTATTTCATTGTTGGACAGCGATGAATGTTCCGAATATGTCTTTGATCAAGAGCTCGGTGAATTTGTTGAAGTAAGGGTAATCCTCCCGTCCTAGAGCCATACGTCAGGGGGAAAGGCAGGTTCAGGGTTATTGCAAAGAATGTGATCGGGTATATGGACCTGGTCATAGGGGAAGAGTGGAAACATATGATTGATCAAAGCAGTGAACTAGAAAAAGTGGTATGGGATGGAGTATTTTCGCTAGAAGTACCCCGTGATTGGGTGATTCATGAAGAAGACAATATTATTAGTATCTTTGACGAAGAAAACGGGGTCGGTGTTATACAAATATCACTTGTTGAAAGAAATAGCTCAGAGGCACCAACAAAGCTTGAAGCTAGAGAGCTTGCTGTTTACTATATTGAACAGCGTAAATGGGAGGTTCAGAAAGACTCTATCACCATGTTTGAGATTGGCGAATCTCCTGCATCTGTGTTTGATGCGGAGGAGCTATCTGATGAAGGGTTAGATCACTGGACAGTATGGCATATTTCTGGTTCTAAAAATCTGGCATTTTTAACCTATAACTGTTTGCTAGCTGATAAGCATACTGAACTCTCTATGTGTGATTCGATAGTTAAATCTTTTAGGTGGCTATAGAAAATAAGGGGCCTAAACCCATTTAGTTCTAAATGTGTAGTCTGAGTATCATGAGGTATAGAACCATTTGGTTGGTGAATAGGCATATTTATGAAGTTATTTTTTCTCCTGGCCTTAATGGCTTTCGTTTCAGGCTGCGTATCAACTACCACGAAAACGAATAATAGCCAAGAAGAACTATCATCAAGCGCGCGAGACAATAATGATACGCCGTTATTGATTAAACGCAAGATCGCAATAAATTATGGTGATGGAAGAAATGGAACTGTTGTTCTTAGAGAGAAAGATATTGAAGGTGAGAGCATGTCTGTGTCTCATAAGTGTGGTGTAACAACACCAGAATACCTGCCTGTACCAAGCTATCCCGCGGCTCTCTCAAAAAAAAGGGAAGAGGGTATCGTTAAATTGATAATAACTTTTGATGTGAATGGAAAAGTTTCAAGCATCAAGGTAGAGGAGTCTTCACATGACTATTTTACGTACGCATCAATTGATGCAGTAAAGCACTGGAAATACCACCCACTAATCTGTAATGGTAAGGCTGTAGAGTTTACCATTGGGCAAGTTTTCCCTTTCGTAATTAATCGCTAGTGGTAAATAGGCAAGTGATACCTGCAAGTTATTAGTTCATATAGGGGATTAAAGCCCAACCGTACCCAATATTCCGCTAAGGATATTACCTAAGAGAAGATTTCCAATATTCTGAATAATGATAATAAATACCATCTTAACCATCATAGATAGGCTTAGTTTTTACTGCCGTTTTACGACAAGAACTGATTTCTTTACGAAGCATTGAAAAAATCTTAACTGAGTCAATAGATTTCCACTTTGTGCAATATTGGTTTACCCGACACATAGAAGTATTAATAGGAAATGACGAGTAAGACTAGAAAAGCAATGTTGGAAAAAGTACGAACTAATATTGCTCGCGATGGACATCATGTATATTTAATTACTTAAGGACCAAAGACCCAGACCTGTGTTCTTTGGAACGTGATCCCATAGTTTTATGTTCCAAAGGGTGGAGGTAAAAGCCCAGTCGATGACGAGTCAGTATAAATCCCTCACCTTCAATAGGCTCATTATGTGGCAATACTTTGGTCATCTGTGGCCGTACTCTCTCGTTCATGTCTACTATTTTACCCTAGGTAAGTCACTCCATCGAGTGGTGTAGCAAGGGGATAAGTGCTGTCGTTTCATTTTCCAATCCTTGTTGAACCCTTGTCCTGCAAAAAAGACCAAGCCCTTACCTGAGTGGTTGATCTTATCTATGGTTGACATTAAAGCTTTACTCTGTGGTCGAGGTGAATATTCATTAAAAAGATCTAGCTGTATCCTGCCTGGCTCACTAAAGTCGGACAACATAACACCAGCTTTTGCATATTCAAAGCCTGGCCGCCAGATAGTTTCTAGTGCTTGCACAGCCGCTCGGATTAAATCCCTTGAATCATCTGTTGGAAAACCTAATGTGACAGTTGCAGAATTGCTGTAATAGGGTGCTTGCTTTACAAAAGGACTTGTCCGAATGAATACAGCTACCTTGCTGGCAGCGGCTTGTTCGGCTCTAACCTTTTCTCCGGCCCGGCTGGCGTAGTCACAAACCGCTTCTCTCATGACAGATAAATGTGTTATCCGTTGACTGAATGATCTTGAACAAACAATTTGTTTTTTCCTGGGGGGTACCTGCTCTAAATCGTCACAGACTGTGCCGTTGAGTTCAGCTTGGGTACGTTCTAAAACTACTGTACCTTGTTTTCTAATTAAAGCAGCAGGTGCATTTGCAAACTCCAAAGCAGTTTCAATACCAAAATGTCTTAGTTTGTTACTTAATCGACGGCCAATTCCCCAAACATCTTCAACATCTACTAAAGACATGAGTTTACGTTGTCGCTGGGTATTGCTGAGATCCACCACACCTTTTGTGGCTGGGTAGTGCTTAGCAGCATAGTTGGCTAGTTTTGCTAAGGTTTTGGTTGGGCCAAACCCAACACATACGGGTACTCCAATGGATTGGGCAATGGTATGCCGAATATGTTGACCAAAGTTATTTAAACCAAAGGTGTTAGACAATCCATTGACATCCAAAAAGGCCTCGTCGATAGAATAGATCTCCACCTCTGGCGCTAGCGCTTCTAAAGTTGACATCACTCTAGAAGAAATATCAGCGTAGAACGCATAGTTAGATGAGAAAACAACCACTTCATATTGATCAATTAATTGTCGTACTTTAAACAAAGGTACGCCCATTTTTATGCCTAAACGTTTGGCTTCCTGGGACCGAGCAACAACACAGCCATCATTATTAGACAAGACTACTATCGGTTTGGTTTTCAAGTCAGGTCGAAATAACCGCTCGCAAGAGGCGTAAAAATTATTTACATCTACTAAAGCAAACATACTAAGACTTCAAACTGCGAACCACGTTGGTCACCACACCAAAAATACAAAGCTCCTCTAGATTTTCTATCGGAGGGTAATCTTTGTTTCTAGCTATGAGGCGGGTTTTAGGCTTTAGCTCCAATTGCTTGACCGTCATTTCACCAGCTAGCTCAGCAATAACAATGTCACCATGGTCTGCTGTTAGGGATCTGTCTACCACCAAAACATCACCATTGAAAATACCGGCTTCTATCATAGACTCGCCTTCAACCCGTACAAAATAGGTTGCAGCAGGGTGCTTAATACAGAGCTCGTTAAGATCCAGTGTCTTTTCGATATAGTCTTGAGCAGGGCTGGGAAACCCTGCAGAGACTCGCATGAGAAAAAATGGGATTGCGAGTATTTGCTTTATCTCACAGAGCCCCATCCTAGAAACTGCCATATTGACCTACCTGACTAGTATACTGTAAATATAAACAGTATACTATCTATCTCTCAAGGTTCAAGATCATGTGGTATATTTTATATACAGGTTTTAGGGAAGCAGCATTATGATTATCGATCACCAACTATTATCGCCAGCATCACTGGAGGGCTTAATTGAGAGTTTTGTCTCCAGAGAAGGGACTGACTACGGTGAGGTTGAAGTCTCGCTGGCGGATAAAACTGCTGAAGTTAAGCGACAATTAGACAATGGCGAAGCACTCATTCTCTACGATGAAAAAACAGAAAGCGCAACCGTCATGCCTACTCATCAGGTCACACTGATATTGGGTAAAGATAAAGTTAAAGTAGCTGGCGTCTAATCTTATACCAGCCATTAGCTAAGCGCTGTTTTGAAATCACGCCTGCATGATTTCCTTTCTGTATATGCTAGACAGATCTATTCCTATGTCCTTCAATAATGGAACAATCTTCAAAAGACATAGGTACTAACAAATGGCGTTCGAAAAAACTATATCAAAAGAAAACCTGATCAGGCTCATTGATGAGTTGAAGACAACATTAGCCTCCAAGTCAGAAGGCACTATTCATGTTGAGGATAAAGCCATTCGTATTTCAAAAGACTGGTCATGTGAAGTGGAATTTGAAGAAGACGAGGATGAGGCTGAACTTGAAATTGAGTTGAAATGGAGAAAGACATCTACCTCACCAGATTTAGCTCCGGGAAAATATGAAATCTTTCAAGGTAAAGACAAGCAGTGGTACTTCCACCTGAAAGCCGCGAATAACCAAATTATTTTGGCCAGTGAAGGTTATACCGCAAAAGATAGTGCAAAAAAAGGCATTGAGTCTGTCAAGCACAACGCAACAATTGAGCAGTTCGAACAAAGAGTCTCTCGGGCAAAGCAAACTTACTTTGTACTGAAAGCAAAGAATGGAGAAATCATCGGTACAAGCCAGATGTATAAACGTAAAGCTGGTTGTGAAAAAGGCATCCGATCCGTCATCCATCATGCCAGTGCTACGGTAGAGGAGTTAACATAATTCAGGCATAGAGAATATTTTTTTATCGTTGAAGCTTTATCAAATACTGATCGAGAAAATAACCATTGTTTGATGTCTACTTTGTAAAGAAGAGGGTTACAGCTTGTATCTAAGTTTAGTTTTTACGCTCAATCATCAGATAAAAGCGAATCATCTATATTGTATTTTAGAATACGCCTGATGATTGACATAGTAGGGTATAGTTTTTCTATGTCGGAGGACTAAGGAATCACACAACCAGTGCTTCGTAGACTTCTCGACAACCAAATTTTATGTGATGCGATCTCGAGGAAATAAGAAAATGCGTCAGGTTATAGGATTTGAAAGTCCTTGAACGGCATCCAAAACCATTGCTGGTGTTGAGCTTTGGCGTATGCTGAAAAAAGGCCAAAGGAAGTGGAATGGAAAACAATCGGTTGTTGATCAATTTTATGTGCTCGCGGGATAGGTGCGAGTAAAGGATTTTTTTCGTTCAACTTCGAAAACTAATGCGGCACAACCTTAAATCTCGCTTAAGAATAGCTTGAATATTAGTCTACTTTAGACAATAGCTGTTTGTATATCCCATTGACATATCCCAGAAGGGTGGGATATACTATTGACATATCCTAGAGTGTCGAGGTGTATAATGGAAAGAGCAGGTGTGTTTAAAAGCAATAAGAGTCAAGCAGTTAGGTTACCAAAGGCTGTATCATTACCAGAGACGGTCAAGCAGGTGGATATCATTCGCTTGGGTCGAACAAGGTTGATTGCGCCAGCAGGCGAGCTATGGGAAAGTTGGTTTAATGAACCAGGCGTATCCGACGACTTTATGGAAACACGTGATCAACCTGCCGACCAAGAGCGTGAGTCTTTTTAAGTGATCACTCATCTATTAGATACCAACATTGTTATTTATACCCTGAAGAATAAGCCACCTCAGGTACGTACCGCGTTTGAAAAACACTATGGAAAGATTGCGATTTCAACCATTACTATTATGGAGCTAGTTTATGGCGCCGAACGCTCCGTTAGCCCGCAGAGAAATCTAGCCCAAATAGAGGGGCTAGTTGCTCGCTTAGAAACGCTTGATTATGATGATCAAGCAGCCTACCACGCAGGCCAGATAAGGGTCGACCTTGCCAATAAGGGTAAACCGATAGGCCCTTATGATCAGATGCTCGCAGGACAAGCACGCTCGAAAGGGTTAGTCATGGTCACTAACAATGAAAAAGAGTTCACGCGTGTTGATGGCCTACGTGTTGAGAACTGGGTTTAATTGAGTAAAAGTATGGGAGCATTCTTCGACAATGACGTTGGCGAATGATCCGCGAAAGTTTATGAAATTCTTAAAATTGACCGATCAATTTCAGAAGCATATTGTTCAAAACTTTCTTAATACCTGGAGTTTCTTATACTTTCTTTTATTTTATGAGGTTCTATTTATTTAAACCATATATGTTGAACATGGAAAGAATAGCAACTGTTTCCTTTTGTTTGACCTCTTCAAAACATGCTGAACGACTGCATAAGCGCTTAGTATTTCCGTTCTTACCAAATTTGCTTAAGAATATTTTTGACTGTAATTAACGTAACTCGAGATTTCTTTGCTAGAGAGCGTTTAAAAGGAAATAATAAAAAATTAATTAGTCATTGCACATTAATGATACCTTATTGCAACTTTTTCTGGCGCCATGGGTAGGCATATGCCTGACATATGCCTGGTTGTTTGATATTATAAATCCAAAGCTTAAAAATGGTAACAATCAAGCAGTTAGATTGCCAAAAGAATTTGAGTTTGAAGGTGTAACCGAAGTGGAAATAACGCGCGATGGTGAATCACTGATTTTGACCCCTAAGCGTAAATCTTGGACTAGTTTCTCTGAAGTAGAAAAAGCAGACGATGACTTCCTAGTTGAGCGGCCAGATATCATGGAAGAAGGTCGCGTACAACTGTGAAACAAACATATATGCTCGATACTAATATTTGCTCTTACATCATGAGAGAGCGCCCGCAAAGTCTTCTTAAAGCGCTGCAAGCTCATGTAGAAAATAGAGATAGAATCGTTATATCATCGATTACCTATGCAGAACTAAGGTTTGGCGTTATTGAAAAAGAAGCATCCCCAAAACATAACTTGATTGTAAACGAATTCTTGGAACGTATTGATGGAATTTTGGCTTGGGGGAAGACTGCTGTAGATGAGACAACAAAAATAAAAAAATTACTTAGTGGTCAAGGTAACCCGATTGGCAACAACGATAATATGATTGCCGGCCATGCAATTTCCGAGGAGTGTATTTTAGTAACGAATAATACGAAAGAGTTTAATCGTGTACCCGGCTTAAATATCGAGAATTGGTCAACGAGCTGATATAAATGTGAGTTTACATTGTCTCTCGTTATATATGTTTATGATTTTCTAATCAAGAATAAACTTCTAAACGGAGCATCGGGTTAAATAACTGTACGTGTTAACGAAAATATTTTTTTTGGCTTACTGATTCTGTATTCAAAGAGCCTATATCAATACTAATTGTGAAGCAATATACAACAGAGAAGAAAGGAACACATAATATTCGAAATTGTTTCATTGAAGAATCTTTAAACATTACTTTCACGTGTTTATGAAACTGTCTAAGAAAACAAAATCCATCTTGGCTTATATTGGCTTGGTATTATTCTTAGTGCTTCAGGCTTTTAGCTCAGTCCCTGGTATCACAGATCAGGGAGTAGCAGAGGGAAGAGTGACGACATTCCTTGGTATCGGTGCTGTACTTGGTTTTTTCATTGGCCTGGGTCTTTTATCAAAGGCCAATCCAAATCCACATAAAATGGCCGCCTTTGTAGCGTTCCTAATTGTTGGTGTTGCTGCTCTATTGGTCAATCTTTATCGAGGTTACATAGCATCTGATTTTGGGTTTAATATTGTATCTATAATTGCTCTCGCCTATTTACCCTTGTTGCTCTTAGGTGCTATTGCATCAAGACTATAGGTATGACAAAAAGGTCGCTTGTACAGTAAATGAAGGACGATAGGTTTCTTCTATTCCTAAAGAATTCTCAGAACGATATTAATTGCTTGAAAAACGTTTGTACTGTTTCG
Source organism: Gammaproteobacteria bacterium (assembly GCA_038135915.1). Lineage (GTDB taxonomy): Bacteria > Pseudomonadota > Gammaproteobacteria > Pseudomonadales > UBA6940 > JAYPYM01. Next base: position 22,236 of record JAYPYM010000017.1, on the reverse strand, counting down.
ATGTACCAAGCCAGTCAGCCATACTAATCCACTCTGAATAGACCCGATTGGGGTAACTGGGTATATCTAATGGGCAGGCTCCAGAGCGCGTATAGTCCTTCCACTCTATACCTGTTTTTAGGTTTAGCCGACGCACAAAAGCACGAGCTGATTTAAAGTCTCGGTTTATCTTCACGTTACGCTCAGGCCTGTAAGTTGGCTTGGGACTACCTTTGTTGCCTAGCCAGTCAGGATAGCTCTTCCATTGATCTTTGTAGACTATGTTTGGGGTGCGTGGAATATCATGGGGTAACTGGTTAGATCGAGCAAAGGAGAGCCATTCATCCACTGTTTTGATCTTTTGTTTTCTAACCCAAGCGCGTGCCTTGGTGAATGGTCGGTACTGAATCATCCTTGCGTCTAAGTAACCAGAATTTAGCCAGTCACCCATACCTTTGTAACCTTTATCCCGATAAACGTCGTATGGATATTTTGGAATATTGTTGGGTCGTTTATTTGAGTTGGCATAGGCAAGCCATGCTGCTTTGTCCTTTAACTTTAGCTGATGAACGTATTGTTTAGCTGCTTCATAAGATAAGTATTCAACACTGGGTTTTTTGCCTAACCCTAACCAATCATAATAATCCACCCAACCGAAATCAGCATAGACCTGCTCTGGACAGCTAGGTATCTCGTCAGGCTTATCACTGGATGCCGCATATGTGGGCCAGTCTGAAACCTGTTTGAGTGCCAAAGTGCGGGCAAATGTTCTTGCTCGACGAAAGGACAGGTATCGGCCCTTTACCAGATGTCTGGTATCGATCAGCCAATCTCGAAAGCCTGCCCAACCTTGATTGCTATAAACCTGTTGAGGACTTCTTGGGATCGTGACGGGCATGTTTCCGGATCGGCTGTAGGTATGCCACTCTATGGTTGTTCTAAGACCTTGCTTTCTTATAAAAGCACGAGCTTTCTTAAATGACCAAAAAGAAGGGCGCATGACCGAACCTATTACCTCAAAAATAATGATACTAGCAGGTATCATAACACCGAAGATACTACATGCTATGCTTAATAGATCACTCAGTGGTGATGTTTTATGCAAGTCAAAAAAAGCCTATAAATAAAGGCGAAGAATCAATTACAAAGTAGATATCCACAGGGCTATCCACTGTAATTGTGAAAAACCCTATGATCAATTATTGTTCAATTGATTTAATTTCATCCTTTCATGAGAAATGATATCCTTTCCCGCCACATTCAGCAGTTTCTGGAGTAACCAAGGTGTATAGCGGTATCGTCAAATATTTTAATGACGGAAGAGGGTATGGTTTTATTCTTTGCGACGCATTTTCAGAAGATATTCTTGTTCATCACGCACGCATTGAAATGGACGGATATAAATCTCTAACAAAGGGTAGCCAAGTTTTATTGGATGTGGCAAAAAGGCCTGAAGGTTTGATTGCAACGCGGGTCGTACCATTAGAGAAGCAAGAAAGGCTTCATCAAGGCATCGTACTTTGGTTTAATGACCAGATGGGCTTTGGCTTTATCGAAAGTAGGGACTTTGATGAACAAATTTTTGTACATCATGACTACATTGAAATGAAAAGCTATAGATCGCTAAAAAAAGGACAGATGGTGGTATTTAGGCCTGAGAAAAAAACGAAAGGTTACCATGCAACATCAGTCAGACCAGTTGAACTCAAGCCAAATCTATCGCAAGCAGGAGACAATCAGGATGATAAGCTTACCTCCAGGAATCAGCCTGCATAAAACAAAGTAATGTAATGATCATGTTTCTGACCATCACAACTGAATCAGATGAAGAGAAAGCACCCATCATGAAAGCATGGCCTGACAAGCAATCACTAGGGTTTTCCACGCCAACTGCGTTTAATGCAGATTTGAACAGCTACTAGATAACTACTGTACCTAAAGGACCCTTATGGAATTTCAAGAGTTTGGCGCGACCTTCCCAGATTTAGCCGCTAAAGAAACCCGAACAGCGGTATTACAACAAGGCTGGCGATCCATCCCCATCGGCTCCTATACCTTTTTAGAAATGTATTGCACTGATCCAAGTTGTGATTGCCGTAGGGTGATGATCAATGTTATTAACCAAACAGCGAAACAGGAAGCTTTTCTTAGCTACGGTTGGGAGCACCGAGATTTCTATGTCAAATGGGTTGGGTTCGATGATGAGTCTGTTGACCAAATCTCAGGTGTCAACCTGTACCCCATGCAACCACAAGGGCCTTATCACCAAGATTTCCTAGCATTCTTTCAACAAATGCTGCATGAAGATGCAGGCTATGCCCAGAGAATTAAACAGCATTACCAGCAGATTAAGTCCCATCAGTTTCAAACCACCACCGAAGCCAAGGCACCTATCTCCATCAAGACCGGTAAGAAGATTGGTCGTAATGATCCCTGCCCTTGTAACAGTGGTAAAAAAGCAAAGAAGTGCTGTTTAATAAAATAGAATGCAGCGAGCTAAAACATAAAAAAGAAGACGCATGACTTTTTAAAAGATCAGTGCTTTCCTATATTGCTGATTCAGCGATAAAAACTGATAAAGCAGAAAGGGTAGATTTCAATTCTCCTCAATTGCCGACTCTCAGTGATTGTTCCTATTCGTTTACATATTAATATAAAAATATATTTGCAAAATAATTTTTGATCAATTAGTGTAGCCTGCCTAGACAGAGGAGTCTGAGATGTACCGTCTACTTGCATTATCATCTATCATATTTTTCTTTTTGTTATTGCCGATTGAGCCCACTTTTGCGCTGAAGTTACCCGATGGTTATGAGCAGAGCATCGACGATGGCGTAGAAACCATTAACCAATCTGCCGAGGTCTTTAAAAGCGTATTAACCGGTATTTTGGCAGCGCTGATTATCATTGGTTTTGTGATTGCTGTGGTGTTGCGTGCGGTGCCGAGCAGAGAGTGGAAAGAGAAGGGTAAGGCCATACTGGTTGATAATTTCGGAACCATATTGCTGGTGCTTGTTGGTTTGCCTGCACTCTTATCCATTCTTAAGCTTGTAGAACTATAATCCAATCAGGTTCGGTGACATGGGCGCAGTCCCTATTTTCCAAGAACGAATCAAACCAGAAAGTACTTATGCGGGCATCCCCAATGCCGTATTGTTTCCTTACGGAATATTGGCTGCATTCTGTTTTGTTCTGGCTTATTCAATCTTTGGTTATCTTCAGGCATCGTTTTGGATGAGCTTTGTCGTTGCTGCTTTAGGGGTTGGTTGTCTCATTGCAGCCCTGAAGCGGTGGTATACAGGCTCATCATTATTGTTATCCTCTTCTGTTGAGGAAGGTCAATCCGTGTTTAAAAGACCGCAGTTCGCGGTGAAGTCATTGTCCTTCTTCGAAGCTTTCTGTTGGCGTAATCCGGTGGATGAACATGTGCTCAAGCATCACGATGGCGTCCTGTCTGTGATGTTTGCGTGGAATGGGCAATACAATGAGTTTTTCTCCATGGATGAGTTTGACCAATCCATGTCTGGTTATAACCAGCTCGTAAAGTTGTTGGCTCATGATTATCAAGTCACGCTGGAAATGCATTTTGACCGACGGCATGATGATTCTGCAGTGGATGCTTATCTGCGAGTAGGAGAGGGTATGGATACCCAGCACACTCCGAAGATTGTCAAAGACATTCGTTTTAAAATGGCCAATGGGCTACGGGGAAAAGGGTTTCGTAACCAGGTCTATGGTGTGCTTTCCATTCGACCGCCTAGTGTGTTGAACTTAAAACAGTTGATATTGAAAACCTCGCTGGAACCGCAATCTGTCATGCAAGAAGCATGTATCAAAGCCTTAAAGCAAGCCGTCGAGGTGACTAGAGATGCTTTGGATGGTTTTCGTCTGCTTTCTATCGAGGAGTACTATCAAAAAGTTGCTCAGGCGGTGAAGCCTTTCAGTTCACCGACACCTTATCACTTTAGGCAATGCTTTTCAGAGCAGCTTGCTTATGACAAGCCGCAGTGGGATGAGGCAGCTCATTGCCTGAAGCAGGGTGACACTTATATTAAGCCGGTGTTGTTGTTTAAGTATCCTGAGCTATCCCATGGCTGGTTCTTTTCTTTGTCGAATATCAAAACCAGTGTACATGTGAGCCAGATTATTCAGCCTAAGCATGCGTCTAGTGTTCTGAATAAAACCCGAAAAGAGATACTCAATAAAAAGGTCTTCTCTTCGGAGGATCAGCATAACTGGGATGATACCAAGCATGAAATCAGTGATGCTGAGAGTTATTGTGATTTCATCAAAATCAATGGCGCTGGGGTTGGTGATAATTGCTATATCGTTGTCTTTTACAGTGATGAAAATGGTTTGGCACGAATGCAAGCCGATTATGAGGCTTGGGCGTCAGAGGTGACCAGACAGGATGGTGAGGTGCGTTGCGACCAAGACCTTCAATGTGCACTCTATCTTTATCAAGCACCTGGTATGGGCCGTTACTCTCGGTTTTTCAGAGAAGATAATGGGTTTGTGATTGGTCGTATGGTTCCTGATACTGTTTACGATGCAGGTGACCCCGACCCTGAAATACTCCGTCAATGTGTTAACGGCCAACTCTTTGGGTACTCCCCTTCAAAAGAAGTGGTGCTGGGCCAGCTTATCGCCGGTCAGGTGGGTGGCGGTAAGGACTCACAATTTGGCTTGAGTCTGTTGGAGACCTACCAGTGCATTAATTACACTATCTTTGAAGAGGGCAATAGCTATCAAGCGATTGTTGAAGCGCTTGGTGGTCGGTACTGTGAGGCAGTGAGTCAGATCATTAATCCCTTGGCTAGTGTTGAAGACTATCGGCGAGTAATTGAGAAAGAAAAGGGTGATCACAATTTCATCTCCGGCATGCGTACGGTATTGTTACCCATTTTTAAAGGCTTTGGTTTGGATCAAGCCTTTTCCCGCGAAGAAGCGGTGGTATTGGATGCTGCTTTGGTGGTCTTGTATGAAACGCCCAATGAAAAGCGGTTAGCGCCGATTCTGCCAGACCTAGAGCGAGTGTTATCAGAAGACTCACTGATTGAGGAAGCGTACCAAGGTGAGCGCCAATCTCTGTTGAAACAGTTACGTGCGTTCTTGCGCACCAGTGAAGGCAAGCCCTTTTCTCAAGAGGATCAATTTGTCTTATCACCTGTGATTAACGCCATTAACTTTGAAGGACTGAGTCCTGGGTTACTCAAGTATTACTTGGGCTTTATGGCAGAGCGCGTTTCGATGAAAGCGTTTGCCTCGGGCAGTCGTAGTCAGGTGGTGATCAATGAGTATCGTACTTTGATGTCGAAAGCCCCTGAAGCGGTGCAATGGGTCACGCTGTTGTTAGATCGAAAGGGTAGAAAAGAATGGACTGGGCTGTCGCGAATTACCCAGGGTGTGGATGAGGTGGTGAATGTCGATCAGGAGTCCTTGTCATCCATTGGTGTGAAGAGTTTGCTGAGTCGGAAAAATGATCATCAACGTTTGGGTGACATGCTCAAGATGCCTGAGAGTGCGATTTCGGTTTGGTCTGCCTTTGAATCACCCAAGATGATGGATGCTAAAGGGTATCGGGAAATGTTACTCAATACCGAAACCGCGCATACACATTGGCAGTATCTCAAACTTGAGTTTCCTGAATTGTTGTTGGATTTGATGACAACGGCAGGGGCTGACAAAGCAATACGCATGAGGGCGCTGAAGCAGAGCCAGGATGTTTATGAGCGTATCCGCCTCATTAAAGCAGGCAGAAAAGCCAAGCGGTCGCAAGAGGTGGTGGAATGAGACTGATGATTGTTATGTTCTTGTGTTTTTTGGTGGCTTCTCCTGTGTATGCGATTGGTGGGAGTGCGGCTGAGGTCGCTAAGCTGGCTGAGCTGATCGACTTGGCGAAGCAACGACTTCGCAAGCTCAAAGATTCATTGGATGAGCTGCAAGCGACCAATGATACCTTGGTAAAGGCCAAGGATACTTTGAGAGATATTCAAAAGGAGTATGAGTTTGCTTCTAATTTTGATCCTGAGCGGGAGCTGAGACAGTCAGTGAGTGAGTTTAACGATGAGTTTGGCAACCTCTATTCCATTAAGACGTTTTTGTCTGAGGATGATGATGCGAAACGTATGGATATTTTCTTGGATGAAATGGACAAGCGACTGAAAAGTGTCGATGAGGATGTAGATGAGGATACTTTGGAAGCGCTTAAGAAGCGCAGACAGGCGTTGGCTGCGTTGAAACAACATTATGCGGAATATGCGGTGTCTGGCAAAGGAAAAGCGCTGACAGAGAAGGATCTGTCTTTTATCACTGCCTCGTCTTCAGCGATTTTAGCCGCTGATGTGATTGAGAAAAAACAGCAGGCGGTTGAGCGGCAGATCCTGATCCAAGAGAACCGTATTCGAGAACTTGAACATCAGCAAGAGATGCTGAAATTTTTTATGGGTGGATCATAGATGGAAGAGGGGTTGGTCAGTAGCTTTATCTCGCTTATCGTCAGTCATGAGGTGATCTACGAAGCCATGCTGAAGATGAATATCTTCGCTGTGGTGGCCCTTGCGTTGTTTCCGTTATTGGCCTATATCCGGGCGCTGTTGGCGTCTACCGATGTGATTACCCAAAAAGGCATTGGCAGTGCTTATCGTGATTTTTTTATGTCTGGCTTTATGTTTATGTTGTATGTGTTTATGGGTTCCTTCGTTTTTATGTTGATGCCGGTGATGCGAGAGGGGTTTTCGTTGTTTGGTGGGGTTGAGGCGATTCATGAGAACTTTATTGAGTTGTGGCAGCGTATCGATACCCACGAGCAAGCTGAAGAGGCCTATCGGGGTTGGAAGGAGGAGTTGTTGTCGACTGTGGGGTTTTTACCTGGGTTTATCGGCACCTCAGTTGGGTACCTGGCTTATCATGTAGTGAGTTTTATCTATCGGTTTGCGTTGAGCCTGATGGAAGTGATCTTGGCGATTTATATCGTTGTTCAGTATGCGTTGGGTTTTATTGCGATTGCCAGTAAAACTGGTGGTCGATTGTTGGATTTCTCTGAGGCTTGGTTCAAGTCTACGGTCTTTGTGTTCATTTTTATCTTTATTGAAACGATTATTCTGCATTTGATTGCTGTCGTGAGTGACTACAGTGTGGGGCGTGTGATCGATACCTTGGGCGGCGAAAGCTTTCTGGCCATGTCCAACTGGTATACCTATGCGACCTTTTATATGGTGTTGATCTTGATTGGTAAGGTCGTAGCAGCGATTATGGCTAACTCTTACGCTAATGGGTTCAGTGCAGGAAATGCTGTGGTCAGTGGTTTCTCGTTCTCTACCATATTGGGTACTTTGATTCCTAAGACTGTGATGCCCAGTAAGGAGCGGCTTGAGGCGGCGACGCCGAATTTAAAAGATGGGCAAAGATGGCGAGATAATTTTAGTCGAAGTATTGCTGAGAAAATTAGAGGCAATCGAGAATGAGTGGGGCTGCCGATTATCAGTTGTTTGTGCGTTGGGATCGGGTGAAGAGCCTTGTTTATTTGTTGCTCATTTTGGTGTTGGGTGTAACCACTGTAGTTTTATATTGTCAGGTGGGGCAGCAAAGTCATGATTCGGTGAGATTGAAGGTTGATGATCAACAATATATTGCGACGGGTAAGCGTTTTATTGAGTTCTTGTATTCATTGAATGCGGCGACCATTGTTGAGGACAGTCATATGCTGACGCGTATGATTCATGAGGACAGTGAAGATAAAAAGAATGAGCATATTCAATATATGATTGAGCAGCAGATTGTGAAGAAAACTCAAGCTGCTGGGTTGAGGTCTCGTATTAACTGGGAACGATCTAGTTATGAGATTAAGCAGCGTGCTGAGGGTGCTCGCATTATTGAGTACAGGGGGATCTATGAATATAAGACGGCAGCAATGAATGACTATCAGTTGAAACCTTTTTCGATTGAGGTTGGGCTACGTGAAGATAAAGCTGGGGAGGCGACACCTTATGGGATAGCGGTCTATGGCTGGGAGAATAAAAGCCGACAGCAAGGTGGTGATTCATGAGATTGAACAGGTTTGGGTGGTTACTCTTGTTATTGCCTTGGTTTGCATTCGCCAGTAAGCCTTGTGAGCGGGTCATTGTGATGGACACTGATACGGTGTTGGAAGGTATTTCGCTGATGCCGCCAAGAGGGGTGACGTTAAAGTTCCCTTTTGATTTGAATGATGCGGAGACATTCTATTCGATCTCTGATATCAGCTGGGTGAATTTTACTAAGTCACAAGGCACGAACTTGGTGTCTGTTTTGTTTCAAGCCTTAGATAAGAATGCCTTTGGCCAACAGGTTGATCTAACCATTGGTACTCAAGACTTTTCATTTGTTTTAACCCTGAATATAGATCCCCGTGCTAAGGATTATTGCCCTTTGGTGAGCTTTGAGATGAGTGATGCCTTGATTGCGGTCATGGATAAGAAAGCGTCAGAGAAGAAGGCGGCGTTGGAAGCGCATCAGGGTGAAAAGGATCGGCTTGATAAGTTGGCACAGCGGAAGGCGTTTAATTTGTTTTCTCGATTGGTGGGTGTGAAGCCTAAGAAGGTTCGGGTTAATGAGATACAGATGGTTGAGGTCGATAAAAAACAGCGTGTGATTGTTGAGGTGGATACGATCAAAGAATATGGCGATATCAGCGTGATTCATGGCAAGGTGATTAATGATACGCGCTCGGGTGATCTTTCAGTGAGTTTAATTCGTTTGGTTAAGGCGGGTAATGGTGCGAATTATACTGATGCTTTTAGTATCGATGATAATGTCATTCAGAAGGGCAAAGCCAGCCGTTTTCGAGTGGTCACAGATGCGAGCAATGTACAAAGAGGGGCGGAAATAGCGGTCACTACCTCTAAGGCAAGGGTAAAGGTTGGATGGTAATGAGAGTGAAACGAGTGCTTTTAGCGGTATCTTGCTTGTTAGTGTCTTCAATGGTGTTGGCTGAGGGGATCTTACTGGCCGAAGGCTCGGAGAAAACAGTTTCCATTGATGATTATCAAGATTTTAAGAAAAGGCTTCAGCGTGGGCAGAGAGAAATAGAGCAGAGTGAAAGGTTACTTCACCATCATGATATTCATACTTTGATTCCTGAGGTGTTCGAAGCTGAGTCCAATCAGGCATCCGATGGCAAAAGGAAAAAAAGTGCTGTGGATGAGCAGGTTTTGGAAGAGGCGGTCATTCAAGTGCCGGAACCTGATTTGACTGGTATAGATGAGGGTAACAAGCCGGTACAGCAGCAAGGTAGTACGACAAGCAAAAAGAATGCGCAAAAAATCGCCAATACCTATTCTAGTCAACCCAAAGAGGCTGTTAGGCGTCATTCCGTGAGGAACGCGTCGACTAGCTCCAGTTTGTTGCGAGGCAAAGATAGGATTGAATTAAAACCAAGGGTGTCCTATCCGCAGGTTAACAGAGTCAAGTACGGTATTAAGATGGGAACACAAATTCGAGTGAAGCTGGTGGGTGGTGCGACCAGCGTTCAGCTGGGGCTTGTTCGTTTTGAACTCCTAGAGGCTGTTACCGGTGAAGAGGATGTGTTACCCGTGGGTACGCTGATTTTTGGAAAGCCTTTTGCCAATAATGGGTCGGATCGGATACAGGTTCGGGTTACGAAGGGCATTACGCCTGACGGCGATGAGTTCAGTTTAAGAGGATGGATAAGAGGATCGGATGGTATGGATGGACTAGTTGGAAACGTAGTAAGTGACGGCCAATTAGTAGTTAGGTCACTGAATGAAACGGTACATGTGGCGGGTCGGGCGGCGTTGGCCAGTGTAGCAGACGGTAGTATTGCGTTGAATGCTATGAAGAGCGGTTTGAGTCATGCACAAAGTGAGCAATCTGAGGAGAGTGACCGTGTTTTTGGTCGTCCTGAATTTATTGTTCAAGCGAGTGAGCAGTTTGCGATGCTTGAAATTGAACAAACTTTTTAAGGGGTGCAAGGGATGAAAGAAATAGACGAATACTTTTATCGGCTGTCGTCCAAGAATCGTATGTTGATTTGGTTATTGGCGTCGGGGTATACCGCTGGGGAAATTAGTAAGCTGACTGTGGGTGATTTGTGTGAGTTGATGGAGACGGTTCCCACGAAGTTTCCTGAGATTCGGGCTTGGTGTGAAGACCAGTGTAATGAGCAAAGCCATGCTTCGTTTGCTTTTGAGAAGCAGCAAGGTATTCCCATGCCAAAGAATTATATTTTAGGCTTGTTGATTAAAGCACATGAGCGTCTTGGTGAAGAGTTTACAAGCCTGCAAGATTTTGTTGATCGTATGGGTGTGACAACGGAGGTATAAGCGTTGATGAAGAGAGCCCGAAAAATTGGTTTATTGAGTTTATCCTATTTGATGGTGACGGCATTGCCAAGTTATGCGTATGAGGTCGGTTTGTCTTTTGATGGATGGCAAGCGACTGTGGCGGATGATCCAGGTGGTGATGTGGAGACGTCGTTTCAGTCTTCCTATTTGAATTTGTTTGGTCGTTACTCTTTTGGTTATTTTCATCGGGTGAAAGTATCGGTCAGCGATATTGATGTGACCTTTGATGCGTCTACTAATGAAATAGGTCAGGAAGGCTCTGGTACGCAAATTCAAGGGCTTTACCAAAGACGCTTTGATATTGCTGATCAATCCATGTTTGGTGGGGTGGGCTTGGCTTATCGAGATATGGAATATAACGGTCGTCATACGGTGACGGAGAGTGGTTCGCTTCAAGATCAGTTTTTTGATGTAGAGCGTGAAGAGGTGTCCTTGGTGTTGTCTTTGGAAAAGGTTTGGCCGGTTGAGTTCTTAAGTAATGAGATGGGCTTGGGCGTTGAGGTAAGTTATTACCAGCCGTTTGATGAAGGGTTGCAGGGCATCAAGTTTGGTATTGGCTTGAGTTACGATTTTTCGGACTAGAGGTATACAAAGATCACAGTGTCGGGAGTAATAATATATGACGCGATTAATAATGCTTTCATTATGTGTAGTTATCGCAAGCTGTGGTGGTGGTAGCGGAGGAGGGCGTGTCACCGACGACAATCAAAGTAATGGAAGTGTTACAGGTGATTTTGCCTCTTCAGTTAGAAAAGGAGAGGCAAGGGGTGTTGCCCATGATGCCCCTATGATTGGTGCCACTGTTCGCGCTTTCTCCTGGGAGCAGGGTATTGGTTCCACCATTCTGGGTGAAACTCAGACGGATTCAAAGGGTAATTACGCGCTTGAGATTGCATCGGAAGATGCAGAACTCATTGTCCAGGCTGGCCTGGATGGCTTTTATTTGGAAGAGGCCAGTGGTACTCGAATTGATCTTGGTAGCAATGATTACTTAACTGCGATCGTGGGCTATGAGGTGGGGGATGTGGTTGATGTTCAGATCACACCCATGACGCATCTTGCTGCTTGTTATGCAGATTATCTGGTAGAGAGAGAAGGTATCGGTCGGGTGGATGCTCGAATCAGAGCCAATTCTAAGTTTAGTGGTTGGGCGGGTGTCGATATTCTAGAAACCAAGCCTATAGATGTGACTGATCCAGATCATGTGGCGGTTAATCTTAGTGACGGGTTTGCCTATGGATTTATCTCTGCCGGTATTTCTAAAACCATGGAAATGGTGTCGGAAGAGAATGGTATAGTTCCTCATTCAAATCGTTATGCGACTTCTATCAGTTGGTCTGCTTCAGCTTGTTCAGACATATCCCATGATGGGTTGCTCAATGGTGTGAATGAGAATGGGCAAATGTCACTAGGCGGAAGTTACTTGGTGACGGCTGACTTTTATCGAAGCATTGGAGCCTCGATTCTTCAGTTTGCCCAGTCAGCTCAGAATGTGACGGGGCTTACTACAGATGACCTTTTCACTATGGCTAACCAAATCTCTATATCAAGTGATGAGATTTTTGGTGGGGTGGCGGGTCAGCCTGTTGATATTGATGGGCCTACGATTTCCTCACAGCTAGCGCCTAATGCGCTCATCAATGGTAATATCAGTATTGATTTTATTGTAGAGGATGCACTAAGCGTTCAGGAAGTGGCTTTCTATATTGATGACAATCTTTATGCGACAGCACAACCCAATGATCCTACGCTGAACTGGAATACAACTGTGTTTTCAGATGGTGAGCATGCCGTGAAAGTGGTTGCTAAAGATGTGTTGGGTAACGAGTCAGAGGAATCTTTCGTTTACCAAGTCGTGAATAGTGGGGCGGCCGTCAAGATTACTTCACCAACGCTTGTGAACACACTTTCTTATTCAGTCACCGGAACTTTTCTATCAGGTGCCGCTGAGGTTGCAAGCGTAGTGGTAAATGGTGAGACTGCTGAGCTTGATCAAGATCAAGGTACTTGGCAGGTTAATCTTGATTTAACAGGAGGAGTTAATCTAGTTGAAGCAGTGATCACTGACGCACTAGGAAACACAAGTAGTGATAGCGTGAATGTAAGTGTTGACTTGTTTCATCCTCAGATCACCGGTGTCCCACTTATTGTTGATTTTACAAACTACGATGGTCAGCTGAATACATGCTCTAATCTGGCGACGACCTTTTCAGATGGGCTATTACAGAATAGGCCAATATGCTTGAATGCTGAAAAGGTTAGTTTAGAAGGAAGAGAAGTTACACTGTCTTTGGCTAATGAGGATTGGATTGTCTTCGCATTTGATGTCGAAGATCCTAGTGGAACGCAAGGTATTGCTTCTGATGCTGATGATCTTCAAGTTGAATACAAGGTATCACTAAACAACTCTGAGGTGATAAATTGGACACCTATCCCTAGAAGTGATTTTTCTGATGAGGTATACATACTTCCTGTGACAACAGAGTATTTTGGTGATGAGTTCTATCAAGTTAATCTAGATGCTGTTTTTAACGTTCAGGTTAGGTCTGTTGATGAGGCAGATAATGAAACATCAATTAGTTACAGTTTTATGCTCGATGTCATTACACCGCAGATTAACCTAACGCGAACGGTTGAAAATGAGGAAATATTCTCAATACCCTTCGCTAATCGAGGAATGATCAACAGCAATTCAATTTTTATTAGGTATGAGGGCACAACTTCAAGCATTCCGTATCTTATCTCAATTGATTCATCCAATAATCATAGAATAGAGCATGAATATGAAAGCTCTATTCGAGAGAATAGATACCGAGCTGTGACTAATGAGCACTGGCGTACTCGGTCATGTACTGATTGTTATTTAAATGAAGGTAGTCAGAATTATAGTGATATTGTTCAGCCTGATGAGCACAATTTTACTGATTGGCAGGAAGTAGATGGTTTTAATCATGTTTTAAACTCAAGTTACAATACTGCATGGCAATCTAAGCCTGGGCTTATTTATGGCTCGTACCAACCTGTAAATCAGGACACAGTATCAGCACCACCACCAAGCATCTGGCAGGATATTACGAGTTACAATACAGCTTATTGTAAACAGTTTTCAGTTTTTATCGATGGTCACAGTACCTTGAAATCACTACTGAAGCGTGTTGCATACAACGTCTTAGATGGTTCTGGCAGGCCAGCTTACTATGTGCGTTGTGATAAAGATTTTAACCCTCAGCCTGCTAGTGCCTATTCGTTCCTTCAAAAGAGAAATACCTATTCCATTGAATATCTAAGTGGATACCCTAGAAATAATATCCAAGTCACCCTTGATGAAATACCATTTAGTACATCAAAATTAAGGGTTATTAATAACCAAACTAATACAGAAATACTCCCAAGTGATGATTGGTATCAAATTCCAAGTGGCACGAACTTTATTATTATTAAAGAAGTGACAATACCCAGTATTTTCAACCATAATGATTTGCGCGTTGCCGCTGATGACAGCAGTGTACCATATGGCAGTATCATTTATTATGACAAACGTATTGATTGGTTATTTGATAGTAAGATATCGATTACTCGTACAATAGATACGGGTGACCAAAATACGGGTGGTGTGTCATCTGTCACCACAGATTATGAAGATGGTTTTATCCAGTACGTGCTCTCGAGATAGGTGAATGGATAATGAGCGAAGAAACCTGGAAAGAAAAGGCTAAACGTTTACTTCGTGAAATGTTTATGGATGATCAGGGCTGGAGTTAGCACATACATACAATCCGGAATTATTCACTTAAAAAAATAGTTAACCCTTATGATTCAAGAAAGAAGCTTTTTAAGAAAACATGCTAAAAAAATTGTTGCAGCTACTCTAGTGTTCATTTTATGCATGGAAATGACACGAGTTTATATTGATAAGAGTACGAATGATATTTTCTCTAAATTATTTCAAGAACAAGTGGTTGACATGATTCCTAATTCAAACATTATCAAAGTGGATTTCACAGGCACTAGTAGGTTAGTAGAGTTTAAAACACAGCTGGTACTAGAAGAGCCAATGGATTTTTTCTATGTCCAAGCAATTGATTATCTAAGCTGCCAAATTATTCAATCACCGTTCTCAAAAAATATCGATCATATCAAGTATCGGATTTACGATAAGGCTAACGAACTGATTCGTGAACTCTGGATACGAAAGGATAACTGTACTAATTTTACCTATACGCTACCTGTTGGGGTTTAAGTAGTTTAATAGATGTTTCTGAAAAATCAGTCGTCTCTCTATCGAATAAACATACCAACTGTTTGTTATCTGTATTCCAAGATAAGATATGTATGATTACCCAAACAAAATGTTGTTAATTTCTAACGGATTTCTTCAGAATCCATGGTAACATAGTCATCTCCGCCTTCAATCCATGGTGAGCATGATGGACTATGAACAAGGACACTGGTTAAAAAAGAACTGGGCCACCAGTCAGCGACTCTATTCAGCTGAGCTAAAAAAAGACCTGCTCGGTGAATGGGTAGTGGTACGTACTTGGTCTGGTAAATCCAAGCAAGGCAGACAACACACCCAATGTGTTGAAAGTTATCCAGCAGGAATAGAACTATTACATGCTATTTCTAAAAGGCGTACACAACGCGGTTACCTGGAGGTTTAAATGCGTCTTATATACAGCACCTTACTCATCTGTTTCAATCTAAATGCTTATGCATTGACTTTCGTGTCTTTAAATACTGAGTGGTTATGGGATGACAGCGAACCGCATGAAGGCCAAATCATAGGCACACCAGACAACCCAGCTGTCCCCACTGCAAAAGAGTATCAACTGGAAGCCTACGCGATTGCTAAAACCATCGAGCAACTTGATGCCGATGTGGTGGGGCTCATAGAAGTAGAAAACCAAGCTGTCGTTGACACCATTGCTAGCCATCTAAGTGATCACTGGTCAGTAGTATTTGTCAAAGGCAGAGATTCATACACGGGACAAGATGTGGCCATTCTTACCCGCTTGCAGGTACTAGCTGGTACAGCATCCAACTTGGCAGATTATTACGGTGAATCCAAGGACGGCGTAGTTAGAAAAAGGCCATCAAAGATATTAGGCGTTGGGCTTCAAGATAAAAATAAGCGCATTTATGTCATGGTATCACACCTGATTTCAAAAAGAGCTTCAAATGACAAGAAACGATATGCGCAAGCTGATGCGATCCGAAAAGCCATGCTTGATCAATATGGTAAGTATCATCATTATGTGGTGTTAGGCGACCTGAACGATACGCCAGATTCAGACCCAGTGCTCAGGGTATTAGGGCATTGGGATGATGAAGTAGATCTGGTGCAACCAGCTGATACGACAGGAGAGGATGCAGATTTTTCCTATATATATCAAGGGAAGAAAGAGTTGATAGATCATATCCTGGTTGATCAAGCGCTAGGGGAGGGCGGTGTCTTCTATACTCAAGCCTTGCCTAATTTCATTTCAGATCATAGGTTGGTGATCTTTGATGCGCAGTGGGATTAAGTGAGCTTAGTCGTGACTTTCATGGTGACTTTAAGTCTTACTTGGTAAGGAGGCCTTTTAAAGGAATACGCTTGGTAGAGGGATATTGGGTGAGTAGAACCATTAGATTACAAGGAATAAATTTTTTATTAGAAGTTTCATCTAAAGTAAAAAGTCCT
>JAYPYM010000017.1:0-6221 GCA_038135915.1 Gammaproteobacteria bacterium | reverse complement strand
ATATTATTATCAATATTTTTTATTATGGAAAAACGTATTATTATTTGTAATGCTTTCTCTATCGTAAGGAAGTACTTTCCGAAAGATAGGTAGAGAATTCTTAGCTTAAAATGATCGATAATTATACAAAAGCAGAAATGATGGAAAAGTTAAACGATAGGCAATTTGAAGTGCTTGTGAAAGAGTATGAAATTCTACTAGCACTCATAAGAGAATATGATGCAAGACTATTTCAACTTAAAGGATGGTCAACAACTGTTTTTTCAGCTGCAGTGGGGTTAGCGCTGGTGAATGAAAAGCCTTATTTGCTTTTTGTTTCACTTTTTTCATGTGTGGTTTTTTGGGGTTTAGAAGGCTTATACAAGAATTTTCAATTTGTTAGTATCGAGCGGGCGCGGGATGTTGAGGCGATGTTTAACAAGAGCAATGGAGAAAAATTACCCCAGAATATAGGTTATTTGATTACTAGTTATTATGATCTTGATGGGTCAGTTTCAAGTAAAATTAAAAGAGTACTAAGCAAACTTTTTCTTTTCAGCGTAGCCGCGCTTTACTTTTCAAAGATGTTGTTTCTTGGCATAATTTATATTTTGGTGTTTTATAAATGGATCTAACAAATAAAAATAGTTTGTGTAGCGCACTAGATGAGCTTGAAGAAGAATTTAAAGATTGTGCTCATTAGCAGAAAAACAACTTAGAGAGCTTCGTATGGATGTTTAAGATCGAAGTGTAGGCTTTTACTATATGAGTATTAAAATTGAAGCTGGCCGCACTACCCAATGCATTTTATAAGAGCTCTATATTTTTGTAGTCTATGTAGATCGAATGTTGCTTAAGCCGGTTAACTGAAGCTTTAGAAAGCGATACCAAGGAGAAAAATATGAGTGAGGCAGTTAATTACTTAGGATTGGCGACTGATGCATTTTCGGAATTGAGCGATTTTGTAAAGGATGTTGATGATGTCGTGCAAAAAGGTGAAGAACAAGCCAATACTAGGCGTGATATTATATTGATTATTCATCAAATGTCTGATGCTCTTCAACTGGCTGTGGACCTTATCTCGGCAAAATTATCAAAAAGTATTATTGAATATAATGGATTAAAAATTGATGATGAGCTAGAGCTTCGAGGTTTTTTAGAGAGAACAAGTTTTAATTTCTCTGCTCCCGCTTTGAGAAAATTGTTGCACGATGGAAAGGTCTGTGGAGAACTGCATGCGTTGAGTGATAAATTTAAACAGCCTTTTTCAAGAGCAACCATGTCATCTTTGGGTTTAACCGAGTATGTTAAAACTTTTTTCCTTCGTTCAAATCGAATGCGAGATGCTGTAGAGGGCCTGTATCAAGGAGAGATTGACTTTATTAGGGATATCATTACTTTTATGGAAGATCTCATTACTAGAGTTGAGATATCTTCAACTAGCTTTGATGGAGAAGAGTTAGCTGATTTGATGAGAAATAAACGATTGGTCATTCAACAGCAAATGAATGAGCTTAAAGTACAGGCTAATAACTGTATTAGCTTACTAGCGTAGTCGGTGTTCTCCTAGTAATAGGTATGGTTATGACAACACGAAGAAGCGCTTGCTCAATGAGTTTTTCGCGGGCGACATTGATGACAACCGTTCTGTGAGAGTATTTAGGGTGGAAGCCCACGCCAAATAAATTCGTCTTACAACTTCGGTAGTAAATAATAACCCTCTGAATGAAAATAACCTTTCTTAATTTAAGCACGAACTGAAATTATTCGAGCCTTTGGTATAATGGGTGTTTCGGTTGGAATATACTATTTTATTGTTAATTATTTTCTAACTGTAGTAACGGGTTCACGAACCTATAGTTAGTAGCAAAATCCATTAGCCTCTTAGTTGGAACCTATGAAAAGAATTTTCGAATTGATTTTTGTAATTACTTTCTTTTATTTTGCATGGAACAATGTTACCTATCATGTCCCTGATGAGCTCGAACTTGAACACGTAACTGGTAAATTAGTTTCGGTACGTGAGGCTGTGGATGATGATCCTGATGAATATGAAGATCATTATATAGTACTGGAAGTGGCTAAAGGTGGTATATCAAGAAATATTGTTTCCTACGATAAGTCGCTCTTATCTAAGCTAGAAACCAGCATTAAAATAGATGTTGGGATTTATACAAATAGAAATGTAAGTGAGCTTTGGAGTCTAAATCAAGGTGACCTAAATGTTACTATTCGTGATACGGATAAGCTTCGATGGACACTCATTCAAAATAGGGTCTATATTTTTGGATTGTTCTTTATTTTTTTTGTGGTAGCAGTAATCTTTGATGAAAGAAGGTCATAAACAAAACTCTGCTTTTAGATGTAGACAATCATAAGCGCCCACATATTGGGTGGAAGAACGCCTGCCCAAATGATTGCTTAGGCCATCACAGCTCAGGCTTTGAGAAAGAATATCGTTCGCTAAGGTTGGCGTTAACTATGGCCTGAAACTGAAAGTAACTGTATCTTGATAGTTTACTTAGGTGCTATAGCTTAGATATAACTGGAATATTAGCCTATTTTAGGCAATAGCTGTTGACAAATCCGTAAAAGTTAATTAATTTAATTAAAGTGATTAACTTTATGAGGGTATTATGCACCAGTTAGAAGAAATGAACGCCAGTGATGCAAAAAGGCTTTTCGGTGAAATGCTTATCAATGCTCAAAATCATCCTATCGGGGTGAATAAGAACGGTAAGTTAACCGCTGTAATGATTTCTGCGCGGGAATATGAAGTTTATGAAACTCTCAAAGAACAATTTCTGAAAAGCTCTTTAGAACAAGGCATAGCCAGTCTTGAAGCTGGTCGTACTCATGACGGTGACTCCGTTATTGATAATCTAAAATTACAGCTCTAATACATGTCCTACCGATTTACCGATGAGGCCAAAGAAGATTTGGAAGGCATCGTTTCCTATACTCGTGACAAGTGGGGTAGGGATCAAGTCGTTAAATATTTGGATGGTCTAAAATCCAAGGCTGTTATTCTCGTAGAACACCCTGCTATCGGGAATGATGTTTCCGAGTATTACAGAGGCTTACGGGCAACACCTTATCAAAGCCATATGATCTATTACGTTGAACAAAATAAACAAATCATTATTGTGCGTATTTTGCATAAGTCTATGCTTCCCGCAAAGCATCTTGATACAATCTCAGTTGAGTGAGCTTGGTGAGCTCATAGGTTGTCAAACTCACTGTCTATATTTCGATTTTTCAGAAAACTGAACAAAGCACAGCCACTGACAGAGTAATGGATTCATATGTACAACCATGAGCGCCCACATAGTGCGTTGGGTGGAAGGACCCCCGCCCAAATGGTTGCTGATGACAGAACACAGTTAAGGCCTAGTGAAAGATATCGTTCGCTAAGATTCAATCAAGGACTTCTCGCTGCGCTGCGATCCTCCTTGATTGAATATAGGCTACCGATTGGCGTTAACTATGGCCTGAAACTCAAAGTAACTGTGTCAGGATATTCTACTTGGCGGTGGTACAAAAAATGGGTGGTTTACACGTGGATTGAAACAATAGCGAGGGTATTGCAATATCGCAGTTTCAGCTCCCACATATTTTGTTGAAATACCCAATGCCATAAATATCGATGACACATCGGAATTCGTGAGATTTTCAGTAAGGATCTATGATGAGGATATGGGGAAAACTAATACGAATTTTTCTCTTTATTTCGAGGTGTGCGTACCGGACGATTGGTATTAACACCACAATAATATATTATCATTGCACTTGAAGCATTCTGTTCCGTATCCTGTTAATTTTTCTGGTGCTAGAAATACCCGGCTACACACAGAAATTTTAAAGAAAATGATCATAGCCCATATATAAACTCAGCAAAAAAGAAGTAGGCACCTATGATAGGGATTCATAAAAACCACCCCACAGCTTATTTTGATGGAATAAGGGGTATTGCTGTAATAATCGTATGGTTAGCTCACACCTCAGGAAAAGACCAGTCTTTAAGTGAATGGCTATCCTTTCAAGGAATTGGTCATATAGGCGTAATGCTTTTTTTTGTTCTCAGTGGATATCTCTTATCGCTTCCTTTTAGCATAAACCAAAATTTTAACCTCAAAAATTATTTGATTCGAAGATTTTTGAGAATAGCACCGTTATTTTATTTGGTAGTAATCTCTGTTTTCTTGTATCAATTACAAACTGGAGAAATTCATACGAGGTACCTTCATATAAATGGTGGTATTGAAGGCTTTATAAGACATATTTTATTCTTGAAGGGTAACGGCATCTTTTGGACGATTCCTACTGAGTTTATATTTTATTTAATATTACCTTTCGTGGCAAACTTCTTACTCAAAGCTTCGATTTCAAGGTATTTATTGGTTTTATTTCTTGCTAGCGTATATAGCGCCTACCATCTTTGTTTATATTTTGGGTCTATTGATTTACCTCCTATAAAGTTAGTAGATATTAAAAAACACTCACAATATCTTGATGTTTTTCTTATTGGCGTGATATTTGGCATGTTGACAAACGAAGAAGTTGTTAGAGTTAATTATGTAAAGTATAAATCATTTTTAGATAAGGGTATTCTATTTATATTTTTATTGACACTGTTAGCATCATTGATTTTAGTATCGAAGAATTTTTTGGGTTTTTCTCGACCCTATATCCATTTCAAGTATTATTCAGGTTTATTAGCTGTAGTTTTTGGTCTAACATTGATCTCCATGCATTTAGGCAATAACTACTTGAGGCATATATTTACCTTTAAACCCTTTATATTCTGCGGTGTTGTTGGATATAGTTGGTATTTACTCCACATGCTAGTGATCCAATTCTTGAATGAATTCGGCATCGAACCATGGGTTAGGTTTTTTCTTGGAACAGCACTCATCTCACTGGTATCTTATATTAGTTATATATTTGTTGAGGAGCCCTTTATCAAACTTGGCAAGAAAACATTTAGAAATGTCTAATCATCAACTATTCACGAGGAGGTCGATAAATTATTTGGTCATGCTAGTAAGAAGATTATGTTTGGGTAGGTGCTAACTTTCTTGAGAGCAATCCAGCTTGCTTTAATCATGTGCACACTATAACATAAAATTAATATAGATTCCGGAAACTCTCATTATAGGAAGCTATAATAAGGCATGCAAAACTTTTAAATCCAAATAACGATAATTTTGGTTATCGTTACTTTTGGGGCTCTTGGGGCTCTTGGGGCTCTTGGGGCTCTTGGGGCTCTTGGGGATTTCTGTCCTGCTCGAGTTCATATCAATCACTTAATGTGTAAATGGCTAAGAACCAAACTGAAAACGGCATTTTCCAGAAAAAATCGTGAATATTCATGTTTTAAATCATGATGTTACATAACATTTGCCGCTGCAGTCAGGAATTCCTGCCGCCCCTCAGTAAAGGGCCGTTGAACGACCCTTTATGACTTAAGGAAATGCCTACTTGAAAGAGTGTGCTGAATAGCTCCCTATGGGCTGCGAGACACCTTAGGGTTCGCGGTATTCAAATCAACTTGTCGAACACAAACCATATCACCGTAATAATCATCCGTGAAATTACAAACAGTTTTCGTATGGAAAATACGCTCACGTATAGGATTTATTGCGGATAGTAATATTTTTTGTAAGTATTTAATCATAGCTGCCTCCTCACGTTAATCTTATTGTTCATGATAAGATGGAAATGATTATTTGTATAATTGAATGTATCAATTATCAGATAGCCTGCCTAAATAACGGATACCATACCGTATGTACTAATTCGTCACAGAATTTTAAATATCACTTCACTAGTAAAACCGATCGTTAACAACTTATAAATGCAAAGCTTTACCAGCAATCGTTTTTTGTTTGTCGCCACGTTTGTCATAGGTTTTGGTGGTATTGAGATGAGAATGACCCATACTTCCATAGAGACTCAGACAAACAATGGTGGTTTACTGTAATTGGTAAGGGTAATAAAGAAAGCCAAATTGCAGTATGTGATGACATGATAAAAGCGTTGAGAAGGTGGCGTAAATATTTGGGGTTAAGCCCCCTGCCCTCACCAGCAGATTCATCACCTTTACTGCGTAAAACTAAAGGTTTTGGTCCATTATCTGACATATATCACGTAAGAGATTGAATTCAAGCCTGTTTTGATGGTGCTTCTTTTCTGCTTGCAAACCAAGGTGAAGGTGAAGAAGCTCGGACCTTAGGGGAAGC
>JAYPYM010000016.1:16863-32318 GCA_038135915.1 Gammaproteobacteria bacterium | reverse complement strand
TTAACCCATACTCCCTTAGCAGGGGAGCGCCTTCAGCCACTCGGCCACCTCTCCACAATATTGGATCTGCCGAATGATACAGTTAATCTATTACCAAATCAAAAAAAAATGACAAAGAATGGAGTCATAGGAGGGGGCTAACAAGTTTTCGTATAGTGTTAACCCCAAAAATACGATTAGCTCAGTGTATGAGCTTAGCGATTACCCTGGTTATCTTCATCGTCGGCATCTGAGTTTTCATGACGACCGCCGTTTCCACCACCTTGTTTTTCCCGCTGAATACGGTGATATATTTCCTCTCTATGCACAGCTATCTCTTTAGGCGCATTTACTCCAATTCTCACTTGGTTTCCCTTTACACCTAAAACGGTTACAGTGACATCATCACCAACCATTAAGGTTTCTCCAACTCTTCGAGTCAATATCAGCATTACCTTTTCTCCTTCAGAACCTTTCAGTCGAGCCTGCTATACATTGCTGTCTTTTGCTGCAGATAGTTTCTTGCATGACAATCTCATCCCTATCCTTACAACCTTCGCAATAGTACCTTAATATCATTATTGACCAGACTCAGTAAAATGGAAGTTCCCCAAGCTTTTTAATTGTATTTTTTTTATACAACTAGAAACTACAGGCAAAACCACTAAAATAGCCAAAGTAGTGTATTTAAAAAAACTAGTTTTCGGCAATCTCTTTATTCATATATATACCTGACAAAAAATTAAGCTGCCCCCTTATCATCTAGTTCAAAAGCGGTATGCAGGGCTCTAACCGCTAACTCAAGATACTTCTCATTAATGACAACAGAGATCTTTATCTCAGAGGTTGATATCATTTGAATATTTATTTTTTCTTCTGCCAGCACGGAAAACATTTTCGCTGCAATACCAGCATGAGAACGCATACCTACTCCAACTAAAGAAATTTTACATATATCATCAGTACCAGATAGTGAGCCTTGCTCTAATTTGCAAAGCCTTTCAGCTAATATCTCTTTAGCTTTTACATAATCATTTCTGTGAACGGTGAAAGTAAAATCTGTCGAGTTATCATCGGCAACGTTCTGAACAATCATATCCACTTCAATGTTAGCTTCACTGATTGGCCCCAAGATGGAGTATGCCGCACCAGGCACATCAGGAACACCTCGCACAATCAGCTTGGCTTCATCCCTATTAAAAGCAATGCCGGATATAATGGGCTTTTCCAAATGTACTTCCTCCTCATCTAAAGTAATTAAAGTCCCCTCTCCTTCATCGAAAGTTGACCGAATTCTCAATGGAACCTTATACTTGCCAGCAAACTCCACTGCACGAATTTGCAGCACTTTCGAACCTAAGCTAGCCATTTCAAGCATTTCTTCGAAAGTAATTTTTTCCATTCGCTGTGCTGACTTTACCACACGAGGGTCAGTGGTATAGACACCATCAACATCTGTAAATATTTGGCACTCATCTGCTTTTAATGCAGCAGCTACCGCAACAGCAGTGGTATCAGAGCCACCACGGCCAAGCGTACTGATCGCGTTAGCCTCAGTAAGGCCTTGGAAGCCAGCAATAATTGGAATAACCCCGGCCTCAACTTCTGATTTTAAACTTTCAGCATTTATTTGCTCTATTCGGGCCTTAGAATGCACCTCATCAGTTAGAATGCCGGCCTGCCAACCAGTAAAAGACTTAGCCCTACAACCAATATTGTTTAAGGCGATCGCCAGTAACCCTATAGTAACTTGCTCGCCGGTGGACACCACCGCATCTTGTTCTCGACCATGACGATTGTTTGAAAGCTCATCGATCAAACCAAGTAGGCGGTTAGTTTCTCCACTCATCGCAGACACCACCACCAATACCTGATGGCCTTCGCAGAAAAACTTTTTCACACGCAGTGCTACGTTTTTTATTCGATCGATTGATCCAACAGAAGTCCCACCAAACTTAAGGACGACTAGTGCCATACTGCACCCTCATAAAAATATCACTAAAAAATATAGGGCCTATAGTAGAAAACATCGTATAATAACCGAGGCCTTCCAAATTTTGGGCCCAAGAACCAGTCCGCATCGAAGGAAAAACCGATCAAGCTAGGTGAAGACATGTTTTATACGGTTCAGCCAGCGAATTAGACCACTACTTATAATCATTTCTCGATAAAAGCTAGTATCGAGATTCTATTCGGGCATTGTAACGAAATTTGTAGTCTTTGTCTCATATGACACATAAGTCATTAATGACACCTTAACGGAAAGAATAAAGGCCTACCTCGAACCCAATCTATTGACAGTCGTTACTCTCTGTTCGACTGAATTAAAGGCTAGAATAAAGTGGGCTGATGGTTGGTTAAAAACATAGAAGTAGCACAGGTGCTTATACAGGGTTATCTAAATCAATAAATACTTGGTCTAAGCCATGATGGTCCGCCAACCAGCTTGAAACTGCCTTTACACCATACCGCTCCGTTGCGTGATGGCCTGCAGCCACAAAATGAACACCTAACTCATTAGCCAGATGACAGGACTGCTCTGAAGCCTCTCCTGTAATATATAGGTCGCAATCAAGTTTTGCCGCATCTTCAATTCTTCCAGGCGCAGCACCAGTGCACCAAGCAACACGGTTAATCGGCTTTTCCAGCTTAGAAGCACGTATCACCAAAGGCTTGCGTGCTAACCGCTCTTCAACCATAGTGCTGATAGCATGAAGTGAAACAGGCTCTTTGGTTCTGCCCACTAACCCAACACTGGTTTCAATTGGTTGGTCCATACCACCAACCCCCTGAAAGCCAAAGAGGTTACCCAGCTGAGCATTATTACCCAATGTAGGGTGCGCATCCAAAGGTAAATGATAAGCCAAAAGGCTAATATCATTTTGCATTAATAGCTTTATTCTAGCAGCTTTGGTGGAGGTAATCTCTGGTGGCTCTCCTCGCCAAAAATAACCATGATGGACCAATATTGCATCTGCATTTTGCTCTATAGCCAACTCTATCAAAGCTTTAGAAGCAGTCACACCAGCGACTAGTTTTTTAACCTCCGCTTTACCTTCCACCTGCAGGCCGTTTGGGCAATAATCCTTAAAAAGATTCGGTCGCAACAAGTCATCCAGTACTTTTACAAGCGCTTTCAATTCCATTTTTTTCAATTTACCTCAAAGAGAGATGATCAATGTATTATAAAATAGATGCTAGAAGCTGATTATTCTCTTCAGGCAAGCCCACAGTAAGTCTTAGACACTGATTCAGCAAGCCGTGGGAACCATGTAATAGCTTCACAAGAATACCCTCATCAATTAGCCGCTGGTACACTTGTGTAGCATCTTCCTGAAGGCTTCTTATCAAAACAAAATTGGCCTGACTAGGAAACACTTGCCATTTCCCTGATTCCGATAGCCTCTGCATGAGCCTTTGCCGCTCCTGAGTCAATTGGCTCACTTGATCATCAAGCATGTGAGGTATAGAAAGCAGGTGAACGGCTGCAATTTGGCTAAGGACATTTATATTATAAGGCAACCTCACTTTATTTAATTGGCAAAGCCAATCTTTATTTGCAATCAACGCACCTATTCTCAGCCCAGCTAAACCAATTTTTGACAAAGTTCTCATGATCATCAAGTTTTGGTGCTTTTCAAGCAAGTATAGATGCTCACGGCTTGAAAATTGACCGTAAGCCTCATCGATTACCACCAAACCAGGCGCTTCTTTTAACACCCTAAGAATCAAGTCTTCAGAAAATAGATTTCCGGTTGGGTTATTGGGCTGCGCTAAAAAAATAACCGAAGGCTGATGCATTGATATAGCATTCAGAAAGGCTTCATCATCAATTTCAAAATTATCTTTCAGGTCAACAGGGATATAATTCAGACCTAGGGCTTCAGTTATTTTCTTATACATCACAAAAGAGGGCTCGACACTCATAACATTTACAGGCCCTCGGCCAAGCAATGACATAAGCACCAACTGGATTAACTCATCTGAACCATTCCCCAATAAAATATCCTGATGTTCAGGTACAGCCCAATAACCTCTAAGTGTTGAAGTAAGCTGTTTTGCGTCAGGGTCTGAGTAACGGTTAATTGGAGCTTGAGCCAAGGCATCAGCCAAAGAACTTTTGACCTCATTGGACAATGAAAAAGGGTTCTCCATAGCATCCAATTTTATAAGCCCTGTTGCATCTTTAACCTGATAGGCAGAAGTTTTCAGCAAAGCTGGGTTAATTATTTTTTTTATCCGATCAGGAATTAGATTTGATGACAAGTCACACCTCACAAAGCAATTAACAACAAACCGAGAAATGGCATTACAGCTAAGCTTTTCTAAGTCATTCGACGGTTCTAAGTCATTCGACGGTTCTAAGTCATTCGACAACGGGCCGAATCAGCATGAGCCTGCAAACCTTCCCCAGTTGCCATGACAGTAGCTGCTGCACCTAATTTCGAAGCGCCCTTGGGTGAGCAATTGATGATCGAGCTCTTTTTCTG
Organism: Gammaproteobacteria bacterium; assembly: GCA_038135915.1. Classification (GTDB taxonomy): domain Bacteria; phylum Pseudomonadota; class Gammaproteobacteria; order Pseudomonadales; family UBA6940; genus JAYPYM01. The sequence goes on along the minus strand of JAYPYM010000016.1, from coordinate 27,849 downwards.
AAAGTCATACACTCCCAATGGCGAAGCAAAACGGGCTGTGCCTGACGTAGGTAATACATGATTAGGCCCGGCACAGTAATCACCAAAAGCTTCTGGCGTATGTCTACCTAGAAATATCGCACCAGCATTGAATATTTTCGGTAGCAAGGATTCTGCATCATCAAATGAAAGCTCCAAATGCTCTGGTGCCATAGCATTTGCGAAGTCAATAGCTTGATCAAGATCTTTGACGTGAACAAATAAACCTCGATTCGAAATAGACTCAGCAATGATAGGCGCTCTTTGCTGCTCAGGTAAAAGCGCTCGCATACTGTCTTCTACTTTTTTTAGAAATGCTGCATCAGGAGATACCAATACCGCTTGTGCCTCCTCATCATGTTCAGCCTGAGAAAAAAGGTCCATAGCAACCCACTCTGGGTCTGTCTTGCCATCGCATATCACCAAAATCTCAGAAGGACCAGCAAACATATCAATGCCAACCTTACCAAACACTTGCCGTTTAGCTTCTGCAACATAAGCATTTCCAGGCCCAACAATTTTATCCACCGGTACAATTGATTGAGTGCCATAAGCAAGAGCCGCTATTGCTTGAGCACCACCTAACTTAAAGACCTGATCAACACCAACTATCGAAGCAGCCGCCAACACTAAAGGATTAACATGATTATCAGGTGCCGGTACTGTCATCACAACACGAGATACGCCGGCTACTTTCGCGGGCACCGTATTCATCAATACAGATGACGGATAGGCGGCCTTTCCGCCAGGCACATATACGCCAACCTGCTCTATAGGCGTAATTCGCTGCCCCAAAGTATTCCCATCCTCATCTACAAACTGCCAGCTCTCCTGCTTTTGTTTTAAGTGATAATGCTTAATGCGCTCAGCCGCATACTCCAACGCCTCTCTTTCAGGGACACTCACCACATCTAACGCTTTACGGCACTCATCGCCTGATACCTCTAGCTCGGCCACTTTCGTAACATCTAGTCGGTCAAAGCGCTTGGAGTAATGCAGTAAAGCACTATCTCCATCTCGCCTAACGCTTGAAATAATTTCGCCTACTTGGCTTCTGACCTCCGAGTCTCTGTCCGATTGAGCGCGCGAGTTTAACTCAAGGGCTTTATGATAACCTCCATCATCAACATCTTTTATATCACTTACATCTACATAAGTAATTTTCAAACTATCCATTTCTATTCATCACTCTTTTATAAAGCCTGAAAAAAGGAAAAAGATTAGGCTGTAGGTATTTGCTCACAGACTGCTCTAAACTTATCAACCACTTCACTAACAGCACCAAACTTCAATTTATAAGAAGCCTTATTAACAATTAAGCGAGAGCTAACATCCATAATCAACTCGGTTGGCTCTAAACCATTTGCAGCCAATGTTGCACCAGTATCAACCACATCAATGATACAATCTGCCAACCCCACTAGTGGTGCTAATTCCATTGACCCATAAAGCTTTATCAACTCGACCTGCCTTCCCTCATTCGTAAAATAACGGCGAGCAATTTCAATAAACTTTGTTGCAACTTTTAGAGGTCGCCCCTCTACTGGCCTAGCCCCAACAGGCTTAGCAACCATGAGCCTACATTTTGCAATACCCAAGTCAACAAGCTCATAGATATCATCTGTACCCTGCTCTTCTAATGTGTCTCGGCCAGAAATACCAAAATCAGCAGCGCCGTGTGCTACAAAGGTTGGCACATCCGTTGCCCTTACAATAACAACCTCTAAGTCAAAGTCCTTGATTGGAAAGATTAACTTTCTACTTACTGTTGGGTCTTCCAAAAAATGGAGTCCTGCCTCATTCAACAAAGGCAAGGTATCCTTTAAAATTCTACCTTTAGACAAAGCTAATCTTAATTTTTTATTTCCCAGCCGAATAATATCGAACCCCCTGATAATAACTCATTGACTAATCCTGATTAGTAGCCTAACGCTACTGATATCAGGATAGGTTGGTTTAACCCTATGAAATTCGTTGAATTTCTGCACCCAAACCTCGAAACTTTTCCTCTATACACTCATATCCTCTATCAATGTGATAGATACGGTCAATCAGCGTCTCACCTTTGGCAACCAAACCTGCTATGACCAAACAAGCGGAGGCTCTCAAGTCCGTCGCCATAATAGGCGCACCAAATAACTCAGGTCTACCTTTAACCATCGCCGTATTGCCTTCCACATGAATCTCAGCGCCTAGTCGAAGCAACTCGTTAACATGCATGAATCGCTTATCGAAGATCTTCTCTACTACTGTACCACTGCCTGAAGCAATTGTATTCATCACCATAAATTGCGCTTGCATATCGGTTGGAAACGCCGGATAGGGTGCCGTTATAATATCAACCGCTTTGGGCCTTCTGCCTTTCATCGAAAGACTGATTTGATCACCCTCAACATCTATCTCTGCGCCTGCCTGATCTAGCTTTTGCAATACCGCATCTAGTGTGCTTGGATCAGTATGAAGCGTTTTCACTTCCCCACAAGTAGCGGCAGCTGCAACAAGAAAGGTACCTGTCTCAATTCGGTCAGGGATCACATGATGTGTTACCCCATTTAAAGACTCAACACCTTTAATATACAAAGTATCAGTACCAATACCCTCTATGTGCGCGCCCATTTTTATTAAACAAGATGCTAAGTCACCCACTTCTGGCTCACGTGCTACGTTTTCAAGTATTGTCTCACCTTCAGCCAAGGTAGCAGCCATTAAGATATTCTCAGTACCAGTCACAGTAACCTGGTCGAAAAGCACCCTACACCCTTTTAAACGGCCTTTAGTTTCTGCATAAATATAGCCTCCTCGAACGCTAACCTCTGCACCCATAGCCTCAAGTGCTTTCAAGTGTAGGTCAACAGGCCTGCTGCCTATAGCACATCCCCCAGGTAGCGACACTTTTGCAGTGCCAAATCTAGCGAGTAAGGGCCCTAACACCAATATCGAAGCTCGCATAGTTTTGACTAAGGCATAGGGTGCTTCCGGGTGGTTAACACGACTTGCATCCACCTCCAAGGACATCTTATCACCGACAGTAACCATTGCCCCCATTTGGCTGATCAACTTGATCATAGTGGTCACGTCTTGCAAATGTGGTATGTTTTTTAATCGAAGCGGCGTCTGAGCCAATAAAGTGGCAGCAAGCATTGGAAGCGCCGAGTTTTTTGCACCAGAAATTCTAACCTCTCCAAAAAGAGGCCTACCTCCACAAATGAGTATTTTATCCAAACCCTAACACCTCGGATGTCGTACAAGATAAATAGATAGGCAAAATTGACTAGCTACCGCGAAATGGTCGAGCTTTATCCCACTCTGAAGGCGTAAAGGTTTCCATATTTACCGCATGAAGCACGCCTGTAGAAATAGCTTCAGACAAAGCTGCATAAACCGATTGCTGCCTCTTCACCAAATTCAGCCCCTCAAAGTCACGGCTAACTACCACCATACTAACATGATTTCCATCCAGCTTAACCTCTACAGTGGCATCTGGAATACATTGCTGAACCGCACCTTTAATTTCTTCAGGACTCATAAATCTCTCTTTCTAAAGATGATTAAATAATTTGAATCAATATTACACTGAATACCGTTAGACTAACTACTTTGTATCTACATCATTCCACTGGCCAATTACTTTAGAAAAGTCACCAGCGTTAGCTTTATAGGATTCACTAAACTGATTTCTAAAAGTCAACCCAAGATTGATGCCATTTAAAACAATATTCTCCAGCTTCCACTCTTTTTGCTTATTTTGAAACATCTGATAGGCAACAAGAATTGGTGGCTCACTTGGAGACCGAATCTCCATTTCCACCTTAGCCTTTAATTTTCCTTTTCGCGATTGCACCCCTTTAAAAGGTAGAAACACCAAGGTTTCATTTGTATAACCAGCAATACCCTTTGCATAAGTTTTTAACAACGACTCCTTAAAAGTCACCACGAATCGTTCTCTATCTTCTGCAGAAGCTAAGCGATAGTACCGCCCCATCACTCTACGAGCAATCAGTGGAAAATCCACTATTGGAGAAACTTTCTCATCTACCAGATCATAATAAAATTGTATCGTTTTCTCGGACTGCTCCGCGCCCTTTATGCTTTTAAGCAGCCCTTCCGTAGCATTGCTAATAATGATATCTGGTGAAAGATCAACCTTTCCTTCAACTCCTGCTGATGCATTCGCCCCCGAAGGCAGTAACAAAGCTTCCTTTGCAGAACTTCCTTCTGAGGCCTTTACACCTTTAGAATCTGCTGCAACACAAATAGCTGGCAACAAAAGAATGAAGACCAACAGATAAACTCGCTGTAGAAAAACGCTAAACATACCCAATCTCATCTCCTATATTTTCTCAACCTCACCAAGGTTACAGAGACACTATCCCGCACAAGGCCAAATACCAGTATTTTTAGCCTAAACAGTTAAAATAGACGCCACTCGCTCCTAGAATAACTATCTGACCACAAAAAGCACCATATATTAATGCAATATGCAATCGGCGGCTACTCATTTAATAAAAAGCTTAACATCAGAGATCTGAACCCAAGCTTAATGGTCATTCAGCCGCATTTAGATGTTTTTTTACGATGCACCAATCAATCGAAATCCAGCCGTAACTTCTTCACTTGATTAACAGATAAAGAATAGGTAAGGTTCGGAAGATAAAGTAATCATTTCTTTACCATAAAGCCATCGGTTTATTTTACCCAAAAAGCCAGCGCTCACCTAGGCAAGTAATGCAGAAAACCTAAAAAGCATTTCTTAAAATGGATAAAAATAAGGAAGACCAAATGAGTCGACATCTTTTAATATTACTAAGCCTCATCGCCACAGTCACAACCTCAAGCTCAGCTTTTGCGCTATACCTTAACGATACCAACATCAGCGTAACCCTTGGCAACACAATGCCAGCCGAGCCCTTTATGAGTAGAAGCACGACCGACTCACTGGCCAGCATTATCGATGCTGAGTCCGCAACCAGCTCAGAGCGATACATACAAGGCAAGACCAATGTAACACTAAGCAACGCTTCTTTAGAGCTGGACTTTGACCTTGGTATCAGTCATGAATTAATCACCCATTTCCACTTTTGGAATTTCAATGGCGAAACATTTGATGTTGATCAGATTAGCCTTAACTTTTCAGATCAAAACAACAGCCTGATCAATAGCACACCTATTGTGTTAACGCCAACATTTGCACCACCAGGGCCACTCATTTTTGCAGAGGACTTTGATATCTCTGTATCAGACGCCCGCTACGTTAACGCACTATTAACAGGCACCAATGGCCAGGTAAGCTTTTTAAACATCGGGTTTACAGCAGTACCACTACCTGCAGGCATTTGGTTTATTATTTCAGGTTTATCTGTACTATTTTCATTTAGGTCTAGAGTTAAGAAAGCCTAGACTAGAAACACACCCTGCTAGCGTAATTAAATATCAAGCCGTTGCTTGCGGGGCCCGAATTATCACGGACATAAGAGAAAAGCCTCACCCATTATGATGCTAGCTGTTTTTGAAATTCTAATTGGTCTTGCAATCCTAGGGTGGAGCGCTGATCGAATGGTTGATAATGCCTCAGATATAGCCCGGCATTACGGGATGTCCAACCTAATGATTGGGCTTACTATCGTTGCTTTTGGCACATCAGCACCAGAAATGATTGTTTCGATTATTGCGGTGCTCTCTGGCAGCGGCGCATTATCAGTTGGCAATGCTCTTGGTTCAAATATAGCGAACATTGGCCTCATACTAGGTATCGCCGCGCTCATTGCCCCTTTGAAATTAGACAAAAGACTTTGCAAAAAGGAGCTACCTCTCCTAATGATATTAACAATAGGAGCCGGTTTTTTCTTATTGGACCTGAAACTAACTTGGCTGGAAGGCTTGTTACTGCTAACTGGCCAAGGTGTCTTTTTTGGCCTTCTGTACACTATCAGCCGAACAGATGGAGCTTTAGAACCTCAAACCCAAATAGATGACACGCAACAGAACGCTTTGGAATCACAAAGCGCTGCGCAAGAAGTGGCTCAAGAGTCATCATCCAATTTACCAATTAGCAACTTATGGATCCACCTGGCAGTAAACCTATCGTTACTGTTACTCAGCTCAAAGATTCTGGTGATAGGCGCCAGCACACTTGCCGAGCTAATTGGCGTACCAGAATCGGTCATTGGCGTAACTATTGTTGCACTTGGCACCAGCTTGCCTGAGTTAGCAGCAACACTCGCTAGCATTAAAAAGAACCAGCATGACATGGCAGTTGGCAATATCATCGGCTCAAATATCATGAACCTCACTTTGGTATTATCAATGGCTGGGCTACTGAGGCAGACCACAGTCGCCGCAGAAGTCGCCACGAGAGATTACGGAATAGCACTTTTACTCACCACTTCATTGTTTTTAGTATCCTTTTTCTCACTGAAAAAAGGGCACCTTGAAAAATGGAACGGCGCATTTTGGATAATCACTTATTTGTTATATATTACCTACCTTGCTATCCAAAACTACCATGTAGCATTAAATTAATAGCCTCTAAAGGCATTAACAAACCCTACTCGAAAAAATGAAATCGAAACTTCTGGGACCAACACAAGAAGTATGAGCCAAAGAAAGCAAAACCAGTCAAACAAGCTGATCAAAGCAGGCATTGAAGTCATCGAGATTGAACAAAAAGCAATCTCAGCACTAAAAAATAATATAAATGAAACATTTGCAGATGCCTGCGACCTCATTATGCGCACTAAGGGCAGAATCATCGTGGCCGGCATTGGAAAGTCAGGGCACGTTGGAAAAAAAATAGCTGCTACATTTGCAAGCACAGGCACCCCTTCCTTTTTCGTTCACCCTGCTGAAGCAAGTCATGGCGACTTAGGCATGATCTGCAGTGAAGACTTAGTTATCGCCATCTCCAACTCTGGCAACACCATCGAGCTAATCAATATTCTCCCGCTGATTAAACGCCTGGGGACAAAACTAATTAGTATCACTGGAAATCCAGAATCCACCCTTGCTGCGCAATCGGATATACACTTACACATACCAATAGAAAGGGAAGCTTGCCCTCTTGGTTTAGCGCCTACAGCAAGCACTACAGCCTCGATGGTGTTAGGCGACGCACTCGCTGTCGCATTATTAGAAGCAAGGGGGTTTACCGCCGAAGACTTTGCATTCTCACATCCGGGCGGCTCCTTGGGAAAAAGGTTGATTATTCCCGTAGAGGACCTAATGCACCAGGGCACTGATTTCCCACAAGTGAGGGCAGGCACACTAGTGATGGATGCCTTGCTTGAGATATCAGAAAAAGGACTGGGAATGACCGCTGTTGTCGACGAAAACAACGAACTGATTGGCATCTATACAGACGGGGACTTAAGACGGACAATTAATGCCAACTTAGACATAAAAAGCACTTTAATCGAGACGGTTATGACAAAAAGCCCAGCATCAATCAGCACAGGCACTTTGGCCTCTCAGGCAGCAAAAATATTGCAAGACAAAAGAATAAATGGCTTAATTGTTCTAAACGAAGAGAAAAAGCCTATCGGAGCATTAAATATGCAGGATCTTTTACGCGCAGGTATTACATAACTAAATGAAAAATCAGCTCTCAGTGATTAAGTCATATAAAAACTTGGGCATTCTATTTTTTTCACTCATACTAGCGCTAGCACTGATTATTATTTCACTCTTCCAAAAGTCTAATAAAGCCAGCCTTAACACAAACCTGACCAATCATATGCCAGAGTTTGTAATAGTTAAAGGAACGAGCACTGAATACAATGAATTAGGTCAATTTGCATACAACATGTCAGCAGATAAACTCAGTTATTACGCCCAAGGAGATTTCAGCGACATCCTTAACCCAAGAATCAAGATAAGGGATAAAGAAAACAAGCTATGGCTTCTTTCTGCAGAACAAGGTGTATTTAACGGCAAGCAGTCTACTTTAACCCTCTCCGAGTCCGTCAAGGTAGCTCCTGACCCCGAATTCATCTCAAAAAATAAATCAAACCTTCATGTTTTTGCTCAACACCTGATTGTAAACACCCGAAAGTCAACCATTGAAACACATGAAAAGATCTCAATTATCTCTAATAATGGTGAAATCGAATCTACTGGTTTAAAAGCGGACTTAAACGAAGGCCAAGCTTGGCTCCACGCCAATGTTAAAGCCTCACACAAACCATTTTACTAAAGTTTAATCATGATGACTCAAACCTTGTTAACACATACATTCATTCTTTTAGCATTAGCTGGCATACCATGGGACATAGCCCGAGCACTAGAAGGCGACCGGCATGCTACACTAGAAATAACTGCGGACTCAGCAGAACTGAATGAACAAAAAGGGATTGCTATATACAAAGGGAATGTCGTACTTTCCCAGGGCTCTCTTCTGATAAAAAGCAAAACCCTAACCATCCAACAAAATGAGTCTGGCGTGGAGAGGGTGATCGCGACGGGAAAGCCAGCAAAATATAGCCAGCTACTGGAAAATGAAGAACAGCCAGCCACAGCACAAGCTTACTCTATCACTTATTTCGTCGACACACAGAAAATACGCCTATCAGGCAACGCTTTATTGAAACAAGCAGGCAGCCGCTTCGAGGGTGAACAAATTGAGTACGATATTGAGAACAAAATCTTGACTGCCAGTAGCGAGAATCAAAAGAAAGCATCCAAAAAAAGAGTTAAAATGGTACTACCACCTGCGGAAAAAGCCCCAAAAGCTCAATAACGCCTATGCATACATTAACCGCAAAACACCTAGCAAAATCCTATGGGAAAAGAGCGATCGTCAAAGACGTTACCCTTGAGGTGAAAAGCAAACAAATCGTAGGGCTACTCGGCCCAAATGGAGCAGGGAAAACCACTTGTTTTTATATGATAGTGGGCTTAATTCCACTGGACAAGGGCAGCATTCATATCAATGAATCCGAAATCACCAAGCTACCTATGCATGGCCGCGCTAGGCAGGGAATTGGGTACCTACCACAAGAAGCTTCCATATTCAGAAAGCTTAGTGTAAGGGACAATATTCTCTCCATTCTTCAAATGAACAAATCACTCACACGAGCGAAAAGAAAAAAGAAACTAAACGAGCTGCTAGAAGAATTAAGCATTAAACACATTAAAAACAGCTTAGGAATGAGCCTTTCCGGAGGAGAGAGACGAAGAGTCGAAATTGCTCGCGCACTCGCATCTAATCCAGACTTTATTTTACTAGACGAACCATTCGCAGGCGTGGACCCGATTTCTGTGTCCGATATCAAAAACATCATATATCAATTAAAAGAAAGGGGGCTCGGCGTCTTAATCACCGACCACAACGTCAGAGAAACATTAGATATTTGTGAAAATGCCTATATTGTGAGCGAGGGTCACATCATTGCCGAAGGCGGGCCCAAAGAAATACTGGCTCACAATAAAGTGCGCGAAGTCTATTTAGGAAATGAGTTTAAGCTTTGAGCACACTTTAAAGAGGCACGACCACCGATCGCACAACCACCCTGACATGGATTTTTTCCTTATACACCAATGACTTACTACCAAGAATACACCAAACCGCTTGATGGCACGCATATTGCTTTTGCCAGATCCGTTTTTTTCTAGTAATGTGTATATTTACTCGCGTTAAAATTTGCGCATTGTTTCAACGGCACAATAAGGTCCTACGGCCTACGAAATCAAATAAATTAACAACTGATTAGTTTTTTGAAGAGCGCCTTTAAAAGAATATGAAACCCAGCTTACAGCTTAAAATTGGTCAGAGCCTAACCATGACCCCTCAGTTGCAGCAAGCAATCCGGCTGCTACAACTATCAACCGTAGAGCTGCAACACGAAATCCAAGAAGCCTTAGAAAGCAATCCGCTTCTCGAAATCGCTGAGGATCAAATAAATACAAAATCAGATGACTTAGATTTCAACCAGGAACAACCGATAAGCCAAACACCTGGTAATAACAATGCTGAAGAAAAAGACATTAGCATTACTAACGAGCAAGATATCCCCAACGACTTACCTGTAGACTCGGCGTGGGAAGACATATACCCCAACCAAAGCAGCAGCTCCGGTTTAAGTGGCTCAGATGAGATCAACTTTGATGAAAAAAACTCTCAATCTGACAACTTGCAGGATCACCTAGCTTGGCAAGTCAACCTAACACGATTTACTGAAAAGGAACGCGTCATAGCTTATGCAATCATTGACGCAATTGACACCAGGGGCTACTTGACACAAGATATTGAAAGTCTTTTAAGTACAGTGCAGCACGAGTGGCAACAAATTATAGCAGCCAGCCAGCCAGATAACGAAAAATTGTCTAATGAAGCAGACGAAGCTGAAGAAGACATCAACACAATCGATCAATCTGATATTGAAATAGTCCTAAAGCAAATTCAACAGTTTGATCCACCAGGAGTTGGCGCTAAAAACTCAGAAGAATGTTTGCTTATTCAACTAAAGCAGCTCCATACAGGTACACCATTTCGCAATGAAGCAATTAACCTTCTTTCAAATTACGCAAACTTACTATCTCAAAAAGATTTTAATCAGCTAATTAAAAAAACCAAGCATAATAAAGATACCTTAATTGCAATCATCGCGCTCATCAAAAGCTTAAACCCTTACCCTGGGGATAAAGTATCTAACAATGAAGCAGAATACGTCACCCCTGATGTCGTTGTACAAAAAAAAGAAGATAGATGGGTTGTAGAATTAAATAATGGCACTACTCCAAATCTGAAAATAAACTCAGCATATGCAGATATTAAGCCGAAGCAATCGACAGACAAGGGGTATATTAAACAACACCTACAAGAAGCAAAATGGTTTATCAAAAGTCTACAAAGCAGAAATGAAACCTTACTCAAGGTTGCTACAAAAATTGTAGAGTATCAATTAGAATTCTTTGAAAAAGGTCCTGAGTTCATGCGACCGCTTGTACTGCAGGTCATTGCAGAAGCAATTGACA
>JAYPYM010000016.1:13567-16853 GCA_038135915.1 Gammaproteobacteria bacterium | reverse complement strand
ACCATATCTCGGGTAACAACTCAAAAATATATGCACACACCTTTGGGCATATTTGAGCTAAAATATTTTTTCTCTAGTCACGTTAGCACAACAACCGGAGAGGACTGCTCTTCTACAGCAATTAAAGCTATGATTAAGAAGCTGATAGCAAATGAAGACGTGAAAAAACCTTTGAGCGATAGCAAAATTGCTAATTTACTAGCAGAAAAAGGCAAGAATGTTGCTCGTAGAACCATTGCTAAATACCGTGAGGCAATGAATATACCGCCATCAAATGAGCGCAAACAGCTGTTATAACCTCTTGGAAACAATTTTCAAACAAGGAGAACAATTTTTTTGTACAACCCCCATTAGCAAAAATGCTACTTTTACAGAAATCGATGCTAATACTAGTAACAAATGCACTTTCTAACTTGTGAGGACGAACGAATGCAAATTAATCTTACTGGTCACCACCTTGAATTGACTGATGCAATAAAGGACTATGTCCAAGAAAAAATGCAGAAACTAGAAAGACATCGTGAAGGCTTAGCCCAAATACAGGTCATTCTGAGTGTTCAAAAACTAGTCCAAAAAGCTGAGGCAAAAATACACATCAAAGGCTCAGAAATATTTGCAAACGCAGAATCAGAAGACCTCTACGCAGCAATCGATTTACTGGTTGATAAGTTAGATCGCCAACTGTTAAAACATAAAGAAAAGCAAATGAAAAGAAGAGCCTAAAACTTTCCACATTTAGCACCCGCCATAACCAGCAGTAACGATGTATACTAGAAGCACGGCCTCACATAAACTGAGGCCTTTGCTGCAGAAAGCCGTTGGCACCTAGTAAGCACTCATGATAATCTAGCTGCCTTTAAAATCATGTGGGCGCCATCAGTCATCACGTGCCCGCTTATTATGACTAAAGGCTAATAATTTATGCGAATTCAACAGCTAGTCACACCTGAGTTCACGTTTTGCAACGTTAAGGCCCAAACTACTAGGCATCATTGCAGACAAAATTCACCAACTAAAGCCTTATTTAGACTCCCAAGTTATTTATGATGCACTGCTTTCTCGTGAAAGGCTAGGTAGCACAGGTATTGGCGACAAAGTGGCAATACCACATTGCCGCATCCCTGGATCTGGTGAGATTATTGGTATGCTAATGACACTAGAGGCTGATATTGACTATGAATCGATAGATGGAAAGCCTGTAAATCTAATATTCGTACTGCTTGCACCAGAGGAAGCGAATGATCAGCACCTGATGCTATTAAATGAAATTGCTAGCCTACTTGGCGAACAAAGGCACCGCGACTACCTATCTGCTTCAGCCTCAAACCAAAACTTATATTTCAGGTTTAAAGAGCTAGGCGAAAAAATTAGCGCTCAAGCTTAACACTCAACAAAAACTTAACAGCAGGACTGACACCCGATTGGACTTTCAAAACGACTCATGAGCAAACAACCTTCTAAATCAAAAAAGCTTTTCATTCAAACTCACGGATGTCAAATGAACGACTATGACTCTGCTCGTATCGCTGACCTCCTAGAAGAAGACATGAACCTTTCATTGGTCGACGAAGCTGAAGAAGCCGACGTAATATTGTTAAATACTTGCTCCATTAGAGAGAAGGCACAAGAAAAAGTATTTCATCAATTAGGGCGTTGGAAGCAACTAAAGCAAAAAAACCCAGATCTAGTCATTGGTGTTGGTGGCTGCGTTGCCAGTCAAGAAGGTGAAAAAATTCGTGGGCGAGCCCCCTATGTAGACATTATCTTTGGACCTCAGACACTACATAGACTCCCTAACCTTTTAAAAAAGAGCAAGCTCAAAAAAATACCCTTGATAGACACCAGCTTCCCAGAGGTTGAAAAGTTCGACGCACTCCCTGAACCTAAGGTGGATGGTCCTAAAGCCTATGTATCTATTATGGAAGGCTGTTCAAAATACTGCAGTTTTTGCGTTGTTCCCTATACTCGCGGAGAAGAGGTCAGCCGACCGCTAGCCTCAATACTACAAGAGATACAGCATCTAGCTGAGCAAAACGTTAAAGAAATCACCCTGCTCGGTCAAAACGTAAACGCTTACCGAAGCAAAGATAGCAAAGGCAATGAAGTTGTATTCTCTGATCTATTATTTTTAGTCAATGACATTGAAGGCATCGACCGAATTCGATTCACAACATCTCACCCGTTAGAATTTACCGACGACCTCATTGATGCATACCGCTATATCCCAGGCCTAGTCAACCATCTGCACCTACCTGTGCAAAGCGGATCCAATAGAATCTTACAGCTCATGAAACGAAATCATACGATAGAGGAATATGAAAACACACTCGAAAAGATCAAGTCTGCCAGACCTAGTTTAAGCCTCTCATCTGATTTTATTATCGGCTTCCCTGGCGAAACTGAAAAAGACTTTCAAGCAACAATGGATCTTATTGAAAATTGGCATTTTGATCACTCTTTTAGCTTTATATTTAGCCCTCGACCTGGTACACCTGCGGCAGAAATCCCTGATAACACACCACTTGAAATAAAAAAATCCCGTTTGAGCACCCTTCAGGAACAAATAAAAAAACAAGCCAATGCAATATCGCAAAGCATGGTGGGCACAAGTCAAACGATATTGGTTGAAGGATATTCAAAACGCGACCCAGGACAATTCCAAGGTCGAACAGAAAATAATAGAGTTGTGAACTGTAAAGGCGAAGCCAGTCATTTTTATGGCGAATTTGTGAATGTCAATATCACCAGCGCCCAGCCTAACAGCTTATTAGGTGAATGTATTCCCGCACAAACCGAAATGCCACACAACCATACTTGACCGTCAGAAAGCTCATTATTTTCATTCACTTACAGATCCACCTCACTTTTTTTCTTTTAAATAGGCACGTTTCATGACAAAAAGTAATAAAACTAAGCTTGATTGAGCTTCCCCAAAACTACTTTTAGCGTTATGCTTGGGTTATGTTTGGCTGAAGAGAAGCGTTATTTACCTATTTTGAACACAGTATTAAACACCTATCAAGTTAAGCTAGAGCCCTACGATGCCAATCGATTGGCAAGTCTATGCGGTCAGTGTAACGAGCATTTAAAGCTTATAGAGCGCCACTTCCCTATTCAAATTTTCAACCGAGGCAATCTTTTTGATATAAAAGGCGGCGCAGATACCACTCAAAATATCGGCGCACTGATTAATGACCTCTATCAAGAAACCTTAAGTAAAGAATTTTTGACACCACAATGCGTACATTTAAAAATCCAAGAGTTTAAAATGCAAACTGACCCAAGC
>JAYPYM010000016.1:12701-13557 GCA_038135915.1 Gammaproteobacteria bacterium | reverse complement strand
GCAATGACCAAGCTGATCCAGCAGCTGGAATTTCGAAGACAGGTCTTAAACAACCTGCTCTCACAAACATTAATCGACCAGCAACGCACTCGATTCCAACTCAACTCAAAGAAATCAAGTTGAGAGGTCAAAGCCAAATTGACTACATATCAAATATACGCAAATACGACATAAACTTTGGAATTGGCCCAGCAGGCACCGGCAAAACTTATCTAGCAGTTGCTGCAGCAGTTCATGCCATTGAGCATAATGAAGTCGAGCGCATATTATTGGTAAGGCCAGCCGTTGAAGCCGGAGAAAAACTAGGGTTCCTTCCAGGAGACCTCTCAGAAAAGGTAAACCCTTACTTGCGACCCTTGTATGATGCTTTATATGAAATGCTTGGTTTTGAAAAAGTTGAAAAGCTGATCGATCGTCGGTTAATAGAAGTCACTCCGTTGGCCTATATGCGGGGCAGAACCCTTAACAACGCCTTTATTATCCTAGATGAAAGCCAAAATACTACAACTGCTCAAATGAAAATGTTTTTGACCCGCATAGGCTTTGGTTCTAAAGCAGTATTAACAGGAGACCATACTCAGATTGATTTGCCAAAAGGCGTCTCATCAGGCCTCATTCACGCTATGCACGTACTAGATAACATAGAAGGCATTGGCTTTTCTTACTTTACCTCAAAAGATGTAGTGAGACACTCTATCGTACAAAAAATAATAGAAGCTTATCAAGCAGAAGAAAGCATTGAAAAAACCTGAGAGAAACATGAAGAAAAAGTCTCGTCCCAAAAGCATCATCACGTGCAAGCTAGAGATAAGCACAAACACTGATGACCCTGAACCGCCCAGCGAAAATCTAATGA
>JAYPYM010000016.1:0-12691 GCA_038135915.1 Gammaproteobacteria bacterium | reverse complement strand
GAACGCCGACATTCCCCCAAGAGATGTAAAAATAGCGAACCTATCCATCTACATCACAAATTTAGACGAAGCAAGATTTTATAACAATAAATATCGCCAGAAAAACCGTGCTACAAATGTTCTCTCTTTTACAACTGACCCACTTTTAATAGATGGAATTCTTTACTTGGGTGATATTCTCTGCTGCTCGCCTGTCATTCATGAAGAGGCTATCGCACAAAACAAACCCATTATGAACCATTGGGCACACATGATAATACATAGCCTATTACACCTTTGTGGCTTCGACCACCAAACAGAACAAGAAGCAGCTGAAATGGAAGCTTTGGAAATAGACATTCTTAAAGAACTCGGCGTAAGCAACCCTTATATTATCAACACTAAGGCTGAAGCCTACCAGCAAGACCAGCCAAATCAACCCAAACCTCTCTCCCAACCCCAGTTAACAATAAAAGAGCCTTTAGCATAATGAACGATACGACAACAGATCATCTTAAATCGAGTAAAAATCTGCTCAACAAAATCAGTCAGATTTTTCAACACGAGCCAAAAAGCAGGAAGCAAATTACCGAACTGATGCAAAACGCATACTAAAAAGGTATTTTAGATGCAGAGGCCCTTGGCATTATTCAAGGCGGCATGCAAGTCTCTGACATGCATGTGAGAGAAATCATGATTCCTCGAAGCCAAATGATCTTTGTCAAAGCAAGCAATCAGTTGAAAGATATATTGCCTTCCATCGTTGAATCCCAACATTCTCGCTTTCCTGTGATAGGCGACAATACCGATGATGTTCTTGGCATTCTACTCGCCAAAGACCTCTTACCATTTATGTTGCAAGATAAGGTCACCCGAGTAAATATCAAAGAATTGATTCGTCCAGCGACCTTTGTTCCAGAAAGCAAAAGGCTGAATGTTCTACTCAGAGAGTTTCGTACCGATCGAAACCACATGGCTGTTGTAGTAGATGAGTACGGCTCTACAGCAGGACTAGTGACTATAGAGGATGTATTAGAACAAATTGTAGGAGAAATTGAAGATGAACATGATTTAGAGGGCGACCACTTTATCAAGCCTTTCAAAGGCGACAAACACATTGTTAAAGCCATTACACCCATTAACTCATTTAACGAACATTTCAATACTCGCTTTAGCGAAGAAGAATTCGACACCATTGGTGGATATATTGCCCATGAGTTTGGCCGCTTGCCTAAACGACACGAAACACTAGATATAGGAGAGCATACTTTTAGAGTACTCAATGCTGACAATCGAAGTATTCGTTTAATACAAGTCAGCCCAATCAATCAAAAAACTAAACTAGTCACAGTTAAATAAACATGCATCTATTCTAATTTACCGATTTTTTCCTTATACTAGGCATACTGATATTTTTATGCCGTACTTAGCAATTCATTAAGTTAAAAAAAATATTGTCGTTGTTAAGTACTATCGTTGTTATCATTATAAGTATTATAAAGAACACATTTCATGAGCCATGATTTCTTGGGTTTCCAACTAAAATCTGCCCGAAAAGCCAAGTGGGCACATTATTTCCTAGCACTTCTTTCAGGCGCCATATTGCCTATAGGCTTCGCGCCCTTCCATCAATGGTACCTAGTGCTCATTTCACTCATGAGCTGGCATATATTATTTGACAAGGCCACCCCAAAAGAAGCTTACAAAAGAGGTTGGTGGTACGGCTTTGGCTTATTTACAGCAGGTGTCTGCTGGGTATACGTCAGCATCCATGTATATGGAAAAGCACCCCCTTGGCTGGCAACTATCGCAACACTAACACTCACTTTTTTTCTTGCATACTTTTTCGCATTTCAAGCATATTTTTATAGCAAGCTCAGGCTCAAGTCCCTACCCATCCTTGGTTTTGCCTCGCTATGGGTCATATTTGAATGGTTACGGCTTTGGATGTTCACTGGATTCCCTTGGCTCTATATTGGTTATGCATTTATTGATACACCATTATCTGGCTACGCCCCAATTGGTAGCGTGTATTTGGTCAGCTTTTTGGTTTGCGTCAGCTCCGAGTGCCTCTACTTGCTTCTTAAGCAGCTCACCAAAGCAAAGCATGTTTCATCAGCCACGCAATTCTTCCAAAGCTCAGCAAGCAAGCAATTAATCATAGGCTTGTTTGGTCTATGGCTACTTGGCTATATTCTTTCGCTCATCAATTGGACTAATCTAGATGATAAACCCATTAAGGTAAGCCTCATACAAGGTAATATTGACCAAGAAAAAAAATGGGATCCTAAATTCAGAGAGTTTACCAAAGGAATGTACTATGGAATCAGCGTCAAAGAGTGGAAAACATACCAACCAGATATCGTAATATGGCCGGAATCAGCAATCCCTGTGCGCTATGAAGATGCACACAGCTATTTCGAGCAAGTTAATGCTACTGCAAATGAATACAATAGCACCCTAATCAGCGGCATCATATACTCTGATAAAAGTGTGACACCGCCACTGCTCTATAACAGCGTTTTTGCATTCAATGACAAAGTACAAAGCTACACAAAACAAAGACTGGTTCCATTTGGCGAATATATTCCGTTAATCAATTATCTTAGCAAAACATTTCCTTTTCTTAAGAACTTCCCGTCAGGCGTATCACCCGGTAGCAGTGATCAAATAGGACTCAAAGTAAACGAGCATTGGCTAGCGCCATCGGTGTGTTATGAAGTACTCTACCCTCACCTTATCCAGAAACTTAGTAAGAATTCAAACTTGTTATTTACCATTAGCAATGATGCTTGGTTTGGCCGATCTCACGGACCACCTCAACACTTTCAGATGGCACGCATGCGTGCAATAGAACTCAATCGTTATATGATCAGAAGTACGAATAACGGCATTACGGCAATTATCAACTCAAAGGGCAAAGTAGAAAAACAAATACCCACTGATCAGCGTACTGTGTTAAGGGGGGAAGTACGGCCTGCATATGGGCTAACACCTTTTGGCTTTTGGGGCATTACCCCCATTATTGCTGGATGCGCATGTTTATTATTAATCAATATTTACTGGAGTTTTTTTCGAAAAAAACCTATATAATCTAAGCCTAGCGTCATCAAAAAAAGCCTAATAGTGGTTTTTAAATTTAGATTTTCAATTAACATTCACAGGCTTTAACTAATCTACTAGGCAACCGGTCCTCTAATGCTTGCTGCCTAATATTTTGAAGCTTGCTTCTGAGTAAGATACAAAAGCATACTACTAGTGTATCCCAGCACAAGCCTGGGAAATCTTAGCGAAAAATAGCCAACATATTTCTTGTATTTGAATAAGACTTTAACTGGACTACCTTAGTAGTTTAGGTATCATGCATTAAAACAGAATTGAGAAAATAGACACGGAAACAGCAATGCAACAAACACTCGACCCAAAAAAATATTCTTATGACATCACTGAAAAAGAAGCTCAAACATATTGGGAAAATAACCACTGCTTCTCAGCTACTCTTGATACGAACAAAGAGAAATACTATTGCTTAGCCATGTTTCCTTACCCAAGTGGCAAATTACACATGGGCCATGTTAGAAACTATACCATCAGCGATGTTATAGCCCGCTTCCAACGCATGCTAGGGAAAAATGTGATTCAACCTATGGGCTGGGACGCATTTGGCTTGCCTGCGGAAAATGCAGCGATCAAGAATCAGGTCGCACCTCACAACTGGACATTATCCAATATTGAATACATGAAGAACCAGCTAAAAACCCTAGGCTTTGCTTATGACTGGGAAAGAGAAGTCGCAACCTGTGACCCAAACTACTATAAGTGGGAACAATGGTTTTTCATAAAACTTTATGAAAAAGGTCTCATCTATAAAAAAAATGCCGAAGTAAACTGGGACCCAATTGATCAAACAGTACTAGCAAATGAACAAGTTATCGATGGTCGTGGGTGGCGCTCGGGTGCACTGGTAGAAAAGAGATCTATACCCCAATGGTTTTTAAAAATCACTGACTATGCTGAAGAGCTGCTGACATCTTTAGACACACTTGAAGAGTGGCCAGAGCAAGTTAAAACCATGCAAAAAAATTGGATTGGTAAATCCATAGGTACACAAATTGACTTTAGCATAGATCAATCAAACTTAAGCGCAGCTGATTTTGAAGCATTGCCAGCAACACTGACTGTTTTCACCACAAGAGCAGACACTCTCTATGGTGCCACTTACCTAGCAGTTGCCGCTCAGCACCCAATCGCACGCCATGCAAGCGAGACAGATGAAGATATTAAAGCATTTATCGAAACCTGTAACACACTAAAAACCGCTGAATCTGAAATTGCTAAGCTAGAAAAAAAAGGCGTTAAAACGCCCTTCTTTGCAATTCACCCATTAACTGGTGAACCTTTACCCATTTGGATTGCCAACTTTGTACTGATGAGCTACGGAAGCGGCGCAGTCATGTCTGTACCCGCACATGACCAAAGAGATTGGGAGTTTGCAAGCAAATACGGCATTCCTATCAAAGAAGTCATTACACCTAACGAAGACGAAAACAGTGATATTACCAGTGCAGCCTTTACAAGCATGGGGCGCTTAATCAACTCAGACGCTTTCAATGGCCAATCTTCAGAAGAAGCTAAGATCAACATTACCGAAAAGCTAGAAAGCCTAGGCGTCGGGAAAAAAGAAGTGAACTTCCGCTTGAGAGACTGGGGCGTTTCCCGCCAACGATATTGGGGTACGCCTATTCCCATGATTAATTGTAATCAATGCGGTTCAGTTCCTGTACCAGAATCAGATTTACCCGTCGTGCTACCAACTGATATTCAATATACAGCAGACGGTGGCTCGCCTATCAAAAAAATGGATAGCTTTTCCAAAACAAACTGCCCCAAATGCGGTGAAAGCGCAGTAAGAGAAACAGACACCTTTGATACCTTTATGGAAAGCTCTTGGTATTATGCTCGCTTTTGTTGCCCAAAAGAAGCAGATGCCATGGTAAACAGCGAGACCAACTATTGGTGTCCTGTCGACCAGTATGTAGGCGGCATCGAACACGCGATACTCCACCTACTTTACGCCAGGTTTTTTCATAAACTGTTGCGAGACTCAGGCCTCGTCAATAGTGACGAACCCTTCAAAAGACTGCTTTGCCAAGGCATGGTCATTGCTGAAACCTATTTTCAGGAAGATAGCCAGGGGAAAAAAACCTACTTCTCACCAAGCGAGGTAACTTTAAATAAAGACAGCAAAGGGAGAGTAACTGATGCTGTTCTAACAGAGACACAGGAGCCTGT
The DNA here is from genome assembly GCA_038135915.1 of Gammaproteobacteria bacterium. Taxonomy (GTDB): domain Bacteria; phylum Pseudomonadota; class Gammaproteobacteria; order Pseudomonadales; family UBA6940; genus JAYPYM01. The sequence goes on along the minus strand of JAYPYM010000016.1, from coordinate 7,420 downwards.
GACCATTGGCGGCATTGAAAAGATGTCCAAATCAAAAAATAATGGTACAGATCCGCAAAGCCTGATTGATCAGTTTGGTGCAGATACGGTTCGATTATTTATCATGTTTGCCTCCCCACCAGACCAATCTTTAGAATGGAGCGATGCTGGTGTAGAAGGCGCACATCGATTTTTAAAACGCCTCTGGAGAACAACACTTGAATTATTAGATGGTCATCAAACTGAACCTCTAAACCCGTCTCAGTTTGATAGCGCTAGCCTAAATGAACAACAAAAAAACTTGAGGCGTAAAACACATACAACAATAAAAAAAGTGCGTGACGACTATGGTCGCCGGCAAACTTTTAATACAGCTATCGCAGCAACCATGGAGCTACTGAACGAAATCCAGCAACTACCAACACTGGACTCATCCGGCTCAAACACCAATCGACTCATTAAGTTTGAAGCAATCGAGAGCATATTGCTCTTGTTAAACCCTATCGTGCCACATATTAGTCATTGCTTATGGTTCGCTTTAGGCCATAAAACGCCAATCATTGACGAACCTTGGCCAAAGGTGGATGAAGCCGCCTGTACACTCAGCTCAATGAAGCTTGTGATCCAAGTAAATGGTAAAGTGCGTGCTCAACTCGAAGTAGACAAAAATACCGACAAGGGAACCATTGAAGGGCTAGCGCTTCAACAAGAAAATATCCGCAAGTTCACTGGAGACAAAAGCATTAAAAAAATCATCTATGTGCCAGGTAAACTTTTAAATATTGTTGCAAAATAATGATGTTAGATACTACAAAAGGCGCAAAGAACCCACGCCGAAAACACAACCCTCCTATGCGAGTCATCAGTGGCTTTTTATTTGGTTTCGTTTTATTTGGCATAGTAGGCTGCGGCTTTCAATTAAGAGGTAGCCAAATACACCAAGCGCCACTGCCTCCTATACAAATCACCAATGAGTTGCCTAAAAAATGGCAAAGAGATCTACAACAGTTTCTCAAGCAATTAAAAATTCAGGTTACAGAAGTTGGTGAGTACCACATTTTACTGGACCGATTTGATGAGGACCGCCGAGTGGGCAGCCTCAATTCTCGTGCCAAAGCTGCAGAATATGAACTCCATATCAGTTTCCATTACCAAATACAAAACAAGCAGGGTGAAACACTTGTAAGCTCAAGAAAAATATCAGCACACAGATCATACCAGTTCGACGAAAGCCAGGTTGTTGGCAAAGAACAGGAAGAAGGTCTGATCAGGAATCAACTCCAGAATCTCCTCTTTCAAAAAATGATGCGACACCTCCGTCAGATACACCGGTCATACAATGCAACTTAAAGCTAATCAACTGACAGACTTTCTAGCCTCAAAGAGCAATTTAGGAAAGTTTCGCCTTTTATGGATATATGGGGATGAGCCTGTATTAGTAGACGAATTGGCAAACCCTATTCGCCAATCCATATCCAAGTTATTTATTTCACCAGCAGAGCAGACTACAGAAGAAAGAGAATCAGTCAGCAGAGAAATCATTAGCATAGACAGCCAATATCCCTGGCATAATTTTCAGAGTGCCACCCAGCAAGCATCTCTATTTAGTGAATTCCAATTTTTTGATCTGAGAATGTACATTAACAAAATTAACATTGAAGCTGTAAAAATATTGACTGATTTTACAGCTTCATCCAGCGAGTTTTATTTTGTACTCATTACCAGCCCCAGAATCGATAGTAAGCAAACTTCATCAAAGGCCTTCAAAAAGCTTTCAGCGAATAGCATCATGGTTCCCGTATGGCCGTTGAATAAACAGGCTTTTATTAACTGGCTAAAAGATAAAGCAGCGCTTCAAGGGCTCGCCTTTGAAAGGCAAGCATTAGAATGGCTTGCCAACCAAACAGAAGGCAACCTATTAACTGCTAAGCAGTTCATTGAACAGTTAGGCATCTGTTACAGAGGAAAAACAACAGCTTTAACCCTTGAATTACTAGAAAAAGAACTCATGTATGCTGCCAAGCTCAACATATTTGATATTCTAAATAAAGTGTATATAGGGGACGTACAACAGTTAGACAAGCAAGTATCAACGCTTAAAGCCGAAGGGCAACTACCTATTAGAATATTAGCAGCGATACAAAAAGAGCTTTCCTTGATCGCAGAACTAAAAACAGCTCAAGCAAATAGAGATCTTGATACAACCCTGAAAAAGTTAAGAATTTTTGGGCCAAAGCAATCTAGCATAAAAAGGCTTATAGGGCGAATTAGCCAAAGAGAAATCATGCAGTGCTTTAGTCTTTGCCACCAGCTTGATCAAAGCATTAAAGGGGCCAGCAAAGAAGACAGCTGGGAGCTATTGCACCACATTTTATTCATGCTCGGCGGCTCACCCACATTACTAGAATATTGATCCAATGTAGACAAGCCGCAAGTTTAAGCGATATTACCTAAGACCCTATGATGCCGCCATCTTTGCGAGTAATCACCAAAGTGCAGTCTCTTGGAATTGTAACTCCGTCAAAAGGTGCGGGAAAATTAGTGGATAAAGGTGAACCATTACCAGGATGCTGAATATTAACAAAAGCAGTTCTTTGATCTGGTGTAATGGTGAATCCTGTAATTTCATCACTGCTCACACCCACTAACAGACGCTTAGGCTCAGGCGTCTCTTTTGTAGTATCAAAGACAACTAGCTGATCTTGCAAGCCATCAGGCTGCCCTCCATCAGTACCAATAAATAGTCGGCCATAAGGGTCAGCCCAAGCCGCATCCGGATCAGTGAACACACCTTCGGTACCTCGTGTTGAGGAAGCTAACAAATAGATATCCCAGGTGAAACTATTTCCCAGAAAATCATCCGAATCCTTAGTTCGAATAATATGACCATCGTTATTAGGTGCTTCTGGGTTCACCACATTGGGTTCTGTACGTCTACTGTTATTTGTACAAGTCCAAAAGACTTCGCCGTTTTTACCGATGGTTGTCCATTCAGGCCGGTCCATAGGCGTAGCACCTAAAAGATCCGAAGCAATTCGAGCATATATCAAGACTTCAGCTTGCGAACCAAACCTTTGTGCGAGGACTGGGTTGTCCATGGTAAGCTCTAACCATTCTCCAGTACCATCCTCATCAAACCTTGCTACATAGAGACTTCCTTGATCTAATGGGCTCTCTCCATCTCGAATCGCCTCTTTCCATGGCTTATCAGAGAGATACTTGTAGCAATAGTCGAACCGTTGATCATCACCCATATAAGCAGCAACACGACCATAGGTACTTTCAGCAATCGCAATTGCTTCATGCTTGAATCGACCAAGCGCCGTTCGTTTTACAGGTTTCTGAGTACCATCGAATGGATCTATTTCAACAATCCAACCAAATCGATTTTGCTCATTAGCGTAGTCTGCATCGCTAAGATCAAAGCGTTTATCATGGTTGAACCAGCCGTAACCAAAACCACGCGCAGTAAAGCCATATCGTTCTTGTACTTCTGTAGGCACAAAAGGTTCAGAGGCACCGAAGTAACCATTAAAGTTTTCTTCGCAGGTTAAGTAGGTTCCCCAGGGGGTTGCGCCAGAACCACAATTATTCACCGTACCCAATGCAATATTTCCATTTGGGTTTTGCAATAATTCAGAATCAGCGGCAGGCCCAGAAAAAGCAACAGGCGTGTTTACAGTGATTCGCCTGGAGTTTTTACTTCGCACCACTTTCCATCCACCTCGATAAGTACGTCTAATTTTTAAGACCGACACACCATGTATATTTTGAGAAAGTCGTACATCTTCCAAGCTTTCTGGTGCAGCTTTTCCTAATGCATGTGAATTAGTGCCAAACTCATGATTAATACATAACATACCTACATTGTTCGGGACAGGATAACCTTTACCCCATTTTATGCGATTTCCGAACTCCATCGGGAAAAACCACATTCCATCATGACCAAGCCCAGTTTGTAACGAAGCTTCGGTCGATGTCGGCCTGGTATTTGGATCTCCACTATATTCTTTCGTGACACCTGGCTCAATCGGTGTTCCCCAAGGAATCAGCACTTGATATTCATAATCATCAGATATAGTAGGCATGCTAGTGTCAATCACATCAGCAATTTCAACAGGCTTAAAACCTACTAATTCATCAGATGTTTTTTTCTTAGACTTCCATCCAGCGTATACAGGAGGGGTTAAGAATGAAGTAGCAGCTATACCAAGGCCTCCCGCCACTACACCACGACGGGATAAATTTGATTCAAGAACAGAAGCAAACGGCCTGTTTCCAGATTGATTAGAAGGTATGTTTTCCATTTCATCATGCATCTGAGCATTATCCAAGATGTCACTACCTTTATTTTTCATAAAATTCTCACTATTCGACAGGTTAACATTAAATACAGATCCCAAATCTCGCACAGCTCTGATTATTCAATAAGAAAACCTTGAAGATTTTATGACACTTTTTTAACAGTTTTAAAAACATCAGCGTTCGCTGGGGGCTTAGATATCCAATAAATAAAGGACAGACACGCTAAAGCTTGAAGACACGCACAGGAGGATTTCTGCCAGATCAAATAGAAACCACTGAGCAGGACAAAAAACCGAAAAAAGTTAAATTGGAAGGAGGTCAAACACTCTCAACACAACGAATAAGCCAAACCCGAGTTTAACACTCAAGATACTTCTGGCTCACCCGTTGCAACTGATCATGATAGATAAACTAAACTATCTATATCACCAAGACTAGGCTTTCTTAGCTCTTCTACGAGCTGCAGCAAAACCTAGAATACCAGCACCCCATACTGCGAAAGTAGCAGGTTCACTCACTTGATTAGGTTGCTTAACAACCACTGGATCTTCTGTGATTGCACTGTATAACACATTACTTTGCGAATAGTTATAGAAACCAAAGGCACCATTATCAAAAGCAGCAATACCAGCTTCTGCAGCAGTCAACGAAATTTCTAATACATTATCAACAAAAACTTCTATTAAGCTAGCAGTGAAGTTAATTGCAAAACCATAAGATGTATTGTCAGCCCAACCAGTGCTACCTAGGTTAGTACCCCTTTTTAGTTCAGTAACACCAGAGGTGTGTGTCCAATAATTACAGGCTGTCGATGAGTTAGTCACACGTGAGATCGCTAAACCAGCGGCACCCAATCCACCACAACCGCCTTGATTGCCTTGCTTCCAATCAACCAAAATAAAATCGGTACTGGACGAACCTAGTTCGCCGTTATCATAGCCGAGTACAAACCCAATATAATCATCATCATAGTTTGTATTTACCTTGATGTTTCCGCTTAGAGACACGCCCTGAGCGTTAGTGCCTGACTCAAAGAATACTGTTGGGTTACCGTTCACGGTCTGTAGTACACTGTCATTAGCCGGTGCATTCTGCACAGTCCAACTTGAAGACCCCATATTATTTGAAGTCCAGGTTGATAAATCAACAGGCGCAGAATATGCCGCTGCACTCAAACCACAAGAAGCTGCGAAAGCTGCTGCCTTAATGATTGAATTCTTTTGAATGTTACTGCTCATAAATCCTCTCTCCAGTTTGGTTTTAATAAGAAGTTTGAATGTTAATGACAGCCTCCAAAATAAATGGAAACTAAAAGTGTTCAACCTTCAGGTGGCTGTCAGCGATCCAGCTGTAAGCAATTTCTAAACCAGGAAAGATATACTATTGATTTTATGAGGATTATGAAGGTTTGAAGATAAGCAAACGAGGACAAATATGCTCTCGTGTAAAATATTTTGACAAGTCAACCAGCACTTAGAAAGGTATCAGCTTAAGACACAAATCGGCTTTTCCTATCGGACAATACTTCATAGGCTTGTCGTATCTGAATAAATGCTTTTGCTTCACCACCTTTATCAGGATGATGTAACGCAGCTAACCTACGAAAAGCGAAGTCGATTTCTTGCTTAGTAGAGGAAGGGGGTATGCCTAACACCTTAAAGGAATCTTCTTTTTTATTATCCTTTTGGTAGTAAGTCCAAAACTGATTTAATAAATCAACGACTTCTTCTGTACCCGTTTCATGGTAATTATGCCAATCAAGATAGTAGGTTTTTAACTTGTAATCAGTGTCCTTCAAATTCTGGCAAGAATCGCTCTGATGCGCATTGGGTCGAAAATATAACTTTATCTTCAACGCGGTAATGTCTAAAAATATCGACTCTTTTCGCAGCTTATCCTGCAAAGAATAGAGCGCATTCATCGTAATAAAGTGCTTCTGAAATAACGCGTGATCTGGAGACTCACTGTCCTCTGGCCAAACAACACCCGCATTGGATAATGCCTTAATCAACAGGTATTCACTAATACCATCCATATTATGCTTTAAGATACTCATGATAAGCGGATGTAATATATTTATATCCACTCGGTGCATTCGATGATTTTTTTCAACGCACTCAATATCTACATCAGAGCTCTGTTCAAATTGATCGCCACTCACTGACTTGTATCACTCATGTTTGCTAGTAGTCTCTCATTATTTAGTAAGCTATAGCCAGCTGACACATATACAGTATTTTCTCAGTGCTATGAAGCATGCATCGTATGCAACAAGCTTTTAGTCATAACTTCACTATAGCTTAGAAACTGAATGATGATACGAAAGACAATATGAGCGATATCAAAACAACCTCTTATGGCACAGGCATTTGAAAATTGATTTGCAGCTAACTAAAAGGGAATAGGCTATGCAATGGTTTCGAATAATAACTTGAACCTTGAATGTTCATTATTTTTTAATGTATCTAATCTTTCCTCTAGCGTAACCAGCTGTTCTAAAAAAATTGACAGAGGTTCTTTTATTTCTTTCAACAACATACTGATTTGAGATCGATCTATTTTTTGGAAATCTTTTTGGGAAATACGCAAGGGGCTTTTTGACTCACTATCACCATCAGATTTAAATACGCTATCTATAGCTTTGTTATAGGCTGGGAATGGATTAGTGCTATTTAGTCGAATTGCTAATCGAAATATGTTCTTCATTGTCACCAAAGCTGTCATAAATTTTTTTGCATTATCTAAAGACTCTTCAAGACCAAGCGCAAGCATGGAATCATCTCGAGAAAGTTCTGCTCTAACTGCTGGGTCAACTGCTAACAGACTGATACACGTCTTAATTGCTTCAAGATCTAGATCATAACGTTTTGCAACATCTACTATTTCGTTAAAAGATTGACTCACTGCCTCCGCATCACTTTTAATTTGCATTATCAATACCTGATCGCTAGACACTTCAGTTTCGTTATCAATTTCAATTTTTAGCTCCCTACCAGAGGCTGTTTTACCATAAATCAAGCTGCCTAAAGAGCTTTGACTACCAGGACAAGATTCAGATATAGCATCTGCTGTATAACAAGAACAGGGACAGATAGCTTCCCAGATATTATCAAAGAAATTCGTAACACTTTTCTTA